>JAUBOG010000475.1:0-5135 GCA_036700105.1 Microcoleus occultus BM001215583 | reverse complement strand
AACTCGCGGGGAGGGTTGGGGTGGGGTGCATTATATTTTTGCAAGAGTTCTATTACCAATCCTCATGGGGTAAGGACATAAATTGCATCTTTGCCAAAACAGGATCTAGTTCGGAGGACTCTTCAGAATAGACTTGATTTAGTTTGCTCAAAATTCGAGATCGGTTGTGTCGCCGCAGATACGCCTGCAATGCTTTTGTATAAAGTTCATTGCGTGATAACCCTAACTGACTAGCCAAAGCCTCGGCTTCTTCAAAAACTAAATCGGGAAGTGAAATTGCAGTTTTCATAGCTCCCCTTGCTGTCACGGTTACTAGATAATATTGGTTATAGCACAGAACAACGACCTCAATCTACTTTTTAACACTCACAATCAGAACAGCTATGAAATTTAATCGTTTGGGAAAATACCCGATCGCATTTATGCTAGTGTTGCTATGTGCGATTCCCTACGGGATAGCTTCGCTTCACGGTCTGCACCATACAACATTTGTCCGCGCCCAGGAGCCGCCGCAAGTGCAAATGACTCAACCAGAACCAAACCCAATAGTACCTGAAAGCATTTTCATGAGTCAACTTCCCAGTTGGGCGCGACTTGTTGATATCCGCACCGTCAATCGCAACATTCGCCTCGATATTCGCTACGCCACAACTAACAATTTCTTGAAACGAAAACTTTACCCGATCGCGAAATGTGCTTTAAGAAGTTCTGTTGCTCAAAAATTATCGCTTGTTCAAACAGATTTGGAAAAAATCGGATTGGGTTTGAAAGTTTACGATTGCTACAGGCCTTTTTCTGTGACAAAGCAAATGTGGGAATTTTTGCCAGATCCGAATTATGTTGCTAATCCTGCTAGGGGCTCGCGGCACAATCGCGGTGCTGCTATTGATTTGACTTTAGTCGATCGCGCTGGCAAAGAATTAGAGATGCCCACACCGTTTGATGATTTTACCAAAAAAGCGCACAGAAATTACCAAGGAGGCAGCGCCCAATCTCGAAAAAATCGTCAAATTTTGGAAGATGCGATGAAAAAACAGGGATTTATTGGGATTACCACAGAATGGTGGCACTTTGATTCGGAAGATTGGCAGAAGTTTGCGATTCTCGATATTCCGCTAGGGGCGATTCCTTAATTATACTATTTATTAAAAGGTAGGGACACGGCACTGCCGTGTCTCTGAAAATAAGATGAAAATTATTGCTTTAAGCGAGCGATTCCTTATACCAATTCTCCAAACTCTTGCAACAATTATGAGTTTTTGGTTTGTTTGCACTCACGCTTCAGGTAGGTGCACTCGCTTGGAGATTGTCGCTCTTTTTTAAGATTGGCAGGCGGCGACGCACCCTAGAGCTATTTGTTAAAAGGTAGGGACACGGCACTGCCGTGTCCCTACAGATGTCAGGAAAATTATCATCGCACTTTTACCCAAAATTCGTATTCAAATCCCCGGAAATTTGAGTCTAATTGAAATGTGTAATTCCCAGTAACAGGGATTTTTCCCGTCCACTCAGTTAGATTTTCTTGATAAGTGTTTCCAGTCAAAAGTTTACCGTTAGGAGAATAAATTTGCGGAAAAACATTTTTTCGATTCTTAACTGTCATTGTTTGACCTTTAGCAGCGCGAATTTTGTAAGAGTGAGTGCCGCCTCCGATAATTCGACCTTTAACGATCGCCTCATCTCCACCGGGCAAGAAATTAATCTGGTGCTTGACATTGGCGCAACTGCTTTCGGTGCGGCTTTTGGCAATCCAACCGGGAACGGGCTCGGTAATTCGCAACCAGCCGTTTTGTTCTTCGGTGACAGAAACAAAGGTATTATTTTTGAGTTTTCCTACTATTTTGCTGTCGGCTACTCGCGGGTGCGATCGCACGTTTAGCGGTGGATTCGGATCGCTGACTACAGCTTGGGTGATTTTGCATCCGGAATTTGGAGGCGTGACAACAAGGGGCTCAACTTTTGGCTTCGAGACTCCTGCGATTACCGACGCTTTAAATGCAGGCGTTTTTGCTGGCTGGGGCGCAGATTCCTCAGATGCAGCAGGCGAGGTTTTTGGTTGCAGGGGTTCAGGTTGTTGAGATTCGAGATTGTTTGCCGGCGTCAGCGCGATCGGGTTTCTGGGCGATGCTGCGGATTCTGCAATCGGAGGATTGGGCGAAAGGGGCGATCGCGACTGTACGGTTGCACTAGCCACTCCGACAGCCGTTGCTAGCCCTGCTAAGCCTACTGCGATGATTTGAGTAGAAGTAAATGACATAACTAACTCCTATGTATCTATACTGATAAATTGCTGCGGCTGGTTAATTTATAGTGAAAATACTTAGTCGCGACTGATTATTCAGGATTTTTCCGAAAATCTCCGTGAAGCGAAGCTATCCCGTAGGGAATCGGCAATTGCCGCCATAATTTCAGTCAATCTATACTAGACGCCTGTACTGATGGTACTCTTGCTGTAAGCCAGTTGCACGCAAGTCTGGCAACGCAAGCATCCAGGGCGAGGTTGAACCGAGTAGATAAAATGTCAAGATTGATTCCTCTGAAATTACAACCGCCTCGCGATCTACTGCTTTCTCAGGTGCAGCGGGAAATCCAAGCAGCCCGATCGCAGTCTTTGCACGCTGCTGTGCGGGCTAACCTCAGCCAAGACTCGCCGCCAGCCGATGTTAGCCGCTGTTGGGATGTGGAAGTAAAAGCGGGGAACCGTCCGAGTTTTCGGCTGCCTCAAAAAGCCAGTATGGCTAAAGTGTTCGATCGTACAGGCGGCAAATTGGTGATTTTGGGAGCGGCGGGTTCCGGCAAAACCGCGACGCTGCTAGAATTGGCTCAGGTGTTAGTTTCCCGCGCCGAAAAAGATGCTAGTTTGCCAGTACCGGTGCTGTTTGAACTCGGTACTTGGAAAGAACGATCGGGGGCGATCGCAGATTGGTTGATTGCTCAGCTTCAGTACAAATACGGAATCTCTCCGGCGATCGGCAAAAAATGGCTGACCGAACAAAAATTGCTGCCTCTTCTCGACGGTTTGGACGAAGTAGAAACCCACCGCCAAAATAGCTGCATTCAATCCATCAATCAGTTTCTTGAAAGCGAATTTAAACCGAAACATTTAGTAGCAAGCAGCAGTTTTGAAGTTTACAAAAACTGCACGACTAGATTTAAACTGCAAGCCGCAGTTTTGTTGAAACCTTTAACAGAAAGTCAAATTCAAAATTACCTGCTACAAGCCAGAAGCCGCGAACTTTGGTACAGCATCGAGAAGGAGCCGGATCTGTTGAAACTGGCAAAAGTTCCCTTATTTTTGAGCATGATGGCTTTGGCTTACGAGGATATTTTAATCCAATCTTGGAAGCGCATAACTTCCGCAGAAGAGCAGCGCAAATATCTGTTAACCGCCTACATCCGCCGCCAAATGACTGGGGAAGTGAAGCAGTATCCCAGAAATAAGGAACTGCGGCCCGAACAAATTCGCCACTGGCTGGGATGGTTGGCGAGAAAGATGGAACAGCAAGGAACTCAAGAATTTTATCTCGATCGCATCTCGTCGAGTTGGCTGCAAACGGCCGAGCAGCAGCGCAAGTATCAGTTTGGAGTTAAGCTAATTGGCGGGCTGATTTGGGTGATTTTGGGATTGATTGCTACCCTAATCTCCGGGTCGATTTGGGGATTGGTTGCGGGTGCTGCTGCTGCGGTAATTAGTGCTTTGCTGCCTGGAATTCCGGCGATTGAAAGTTTTGTATTGCGGCTCGTGCTGTGGTCTAGCGGCTGCATTCCTTGGGATTACAAGCGTTTTCTGGATGCTGCTGCCGATCGCCTGCTGCTGCAAAAAACGGGCGATCGGCGCTACCGATTTATCCACAATTTGCTGCAAAAACATTTTGCTGAAATCTAAATTATCGCTCGCCCTAGCTGAAACAAAATAGCGATCGATCGAATTACTGACTGCAATTAGTTCAAATTGTCTGGATCTTCTCCCAACTCCCGCAATCTTTGAGCTAATTGTTGGGCGCGCCGATCTAATTCTTGGGCGCGCCGATCTAATTCTTGGGCCCGTTGCGCTTGATGTTTCACTTGTTCTTCAGGTGTCAAATAGCGTTTGCCACCGGCATCGTACCAATACAACCACTCCCTTGTCACCCCAGAATAATTTCCCCTTTCACAACCAATTCCCAAACCTATTTCTGGCATCCAAATCGGATTTCCTGACTGCAATTCATAGCTGCCATTGACTAATTTGTGTACTTCCAAACGCGGTTTGCGACGGCGGCGGGAAGAATAAATGACGTAATAAAGTACGCCTAAAGCTTGATATTCTTCCAATTTCGTGCTGTATTCCTTGCGATAATTTGGGGAAACAACTTCTAGCACGAACTGCGGCATAACATTCTCATCCCACACCACGTAACTGGGACGCAATTCTTCGTCGTAAAACCGTTCTACTCCTAAACTCAAGAAAGCATCGGGGACGATGGGCGGCTCATCTGGGTGATAGTAAACACCCATATCTATCCCAAAAAACCAGTCCATGCGTTCTGACCAAAGTATCAGCAAGATTGCCTTTAACAATCCCGGTATTAGTTCTTGCAGTTCGTTATCCACAGGCGTTTCATCTGAGTCTGGCAGTTCGTCGGCTGAGGGCAAGTTCCTCGGCAATTTGTAATGTAACATTGCGGCTTTCCTCAAAACTAATTCATATTATAGAAATGCAAATTACTCTTGAACAATAGAATATTTAAATAATTTGACAAAGATGGCACAACATGATAAAGGTATGACCAATTCTACACCATGCAAGTGCAAAATGTTCGATCGCATCCTCACCGACACCCGCAAAAGGTTAATATTCTAATCTGACCCTCCTGCAATCATTGCTTCACCTCCTATGGCAGAAACCTTATTGTTCAACGCCCTCCGCGAGGCGTTAGACGAAGAAATGGCCCGCGACAGTGCCGTATTCGTACTCGGCGAAGACGTAGGCCAATACGGCGGTTCCTACAAAGTCACCAAAGACCTCTACAACAAATACGGCGAACTCAGAGTGCTCGACACCCCGATCGCCGAAAATAGCTTTACAGGCATGGCAGTGGGCGCAGCAATGACGGGATTGCGCCCGATCATCGAAGGCATGAACATGGGCTTTT
>JAUBOG010000474.1:0-5143 GCA_036700105.1 Microcoleus occultus BM001215583 | reverse complement strand
TTAATTCAGTAGGGTGCGTAATGCGCACCGGTGCGCATTGCGCACCCTACATATGCAGTGTCCTCCGTTGCTAACCGTCAACTGTCAACTAACTCCTAAAATTCGCGACCGACTTTTGCAATTTGTTAACAGAACCGGACAAATCGTCTAGTGATGCCTTAACATCCGAACCTTTTTGTGCAGTGGTATTCGCAATCTCGTTGACTTGCTGCATACTGTTAGAAATTTCCTCAGCCGAAACAGTTTGCTTGGCCGAAGCGCGAGTAATATTCTGCACCAAAGCATTCATTTCTCGGCTAACTTCGATGATGGCATTGAGGTGAGTTTTAGCTTCGCTGGCGAGCTTAGTACCTTCCACTACCTCCAGCGTCCCCGATTCCATCGCCTTCATGACGCGGCTGATTTCTTCTTGAATTGTACCGACTATTTCGGAGATTTCTTCGGTAGCGCCGGCCGATCGTTCTGCCAACTTCCGCACTTCTTCGGCGACAACTGCAAAACCCAAACCTTGTTCGCCGGCGCGGGCGGCTTCAATGGTAGCATTGAGAGCTAACAAATTCGTTTGGGATGCAAGTTGAGAAATCGAAGTGACGATTTTGCCGATTTGCTGCGAAGATTCGCCCAAGCGCTTCATCATTTTAGAAGTAGAGGCGATCGTCAACCGGAGCTCGTTAATACCTTCGACAGCTCGATCGACCGCCAGCCCACCGGCTTCAGCGGTGTGAGAAGACTCCTGGGCGACTGTTTCGGCGCGCACCGAAACATCTCGCACGTCGCGGATCGAATTCACAATCCGCTCGATTTCCCGCATGATCGCAGATATTTTAGTTGCTTGAACTTCCGCCTGTTGGGTGAGTTGGCTGGTGTTGTTAATTGACTCGCCCGTAGCAGATGTTACCTGTTCGGCTAAAGTTTGAATTCCCGTTACCACCTTCCGCAGAGAACCGATTAAAAAGTTGAAAGAGTCGGCGACAGCACCTAAAACATCGTTAGTAACTTCCGCCCTAACTGTCAAATCGCCTTGAGCCGCGCCTTTAATTTCTCCCAACAATTTGAGGACTTGCTGCGTCATCGAATCGGCTTCTGCTTTGCGTTCGGCTGCGAGTTTTTCCAGTCCTTCTTCTGCTTCTTTGCGCTCGGTGATGTCAAAGCGGATGGCGATATATTTTACAATTTGACCGTCGGTATCAAAAATCGGGGCGATCGTCGAATCTACCCAGTAAAAAGAACCGTCTTTGCGCCTGTTTTTGATTTCTCCTTTCCATACCAAACCGCGAGAAATTGTCAGCCACATTTCTTCAAAAAATGATTTGGGGTGATAGCCGGAATTGACGATGCGGTGGTCGCGGTGCAGCAGTTCTCCCATGCTGAAACCGGATATTTGGGTGAATCTTTCGTTGACGTAGGTAATTATGCCTTTGAGGTCTGTTTCGCTGACGATCGCCGATTCGTCCAGGGCATTTTGCCGCGTTTTGAGTTCTTGCAGCAAGCGTTCCTGTGCCTCGGCCAACTGCTGCATCTGCTCCTGGGATGCTCTTTCCTGGGTGACGTTGCGGCAGACAACTACGCCACCTTTGAGGGCGCCGGTTTCGTCTTTGAGCGGCCTGCCGTTAATTTTGAGCCACACACCGTCCGGTTTGGCTGCGTGCCTGGTGAACAGCTCTATGTCGTCAACTGATTCTCCTCGAATTGTGCGCGCTAAAGGGATGTCGGCTGCAGGATAGGGAGTGACTGCATCTGGCAAAAATAAACCGTATTTTGCCGACCACTCGTCGGGAAGAGCGTCTGTCGAACCCAAGCCAAACATATTTTCAGCGGCGGGGTTGAACAGCACAAAATTGCCTTTTGTGTCGGCAGCAATTACGCCCTCACCAATGCTGTTTATTAGCAGTTGCAAGAGATTGCTTTGTTGCCTAAATTCGGATTCAGAACGAGCTAATTGTGATGTTGTTTCTTGTAATTTACTGATTGCGTTTTTGCTTTCGGTAATGTCGCGAGCCACTGCATACATGATGTTTTCTTCGGGCAAAGGTCGCGATTTCCACGACAGCCACTTGTAGGAACCGTCTTTGCAGCGGTAGCGATTTTCAAAAGCGATTGTTTCGACGCCGCTGGATATTTTGGCGGCTTCAGTTGTGGTTTTTTCGAGGTCGTCTGGATGGACGAAATTGAGAAAAGGTTGGTCTTGGAGTTCCTCTAGGCTGTAGCCGAGGGTTGTTGCCCAAGCGGGATTGACGCGCTTGAAGTTGCCTTGAAAATCGGCTATGCACAGCAAGTCGAGGGACAGGGTGAAAAACCGATCGCGCTCTGCTTCGGCTTTTTTGCGATCGGTAATTTCGATCGCTACTCCGCCGACACCGATCGGTTTGCCGTTCTCTCCCGGTAAAGGAAAGTAAGACGCCAGCCAATCTCGAATCGCGCCCGGTTGGTTGACAGTTGTACCCGATACCTCTACGTTCAAAATCGGTTCGCTGTTGGCCAGAATGCTTTGCAGCATCGGCTCTAAGGTATCGACCATTTTGGGTACAACTTCTCCCACCGTTTTGCCCAGGTGTTGGGCAACTGACGGCCCGGTGCTTTCGGCTAATTTCTCGTTGACTTGCACGAACCGCAAATGGTCGTCAAAGATGCACATTGAGGCCGGGGCGGCTGCGAAAAATGCGTCAAAGCGGGCTTGACGCAAAGCGAGTTCTCGTTCTAGGTTTTTGCGATCGGTCACTTCCAAGATGAAAGCGCCAATCCCGATCGGCTTGCCGTCTTCTCCCGGTAGCGGAAAGTAAGAAGCCAGCCAATCCCGATACACATCTGGCTGTGCGGTGGTGGGATGGGAGATTTCGAGGTTTAAAATCGGTATGTTTGAAGTTAAAACCTGTTCGTACAGGGGGCCGATCGCCGCTGCCATGGACGGTTCAGCTTCCCATACTGTCTTGCCGATGTATGCTGAAACAGGCTGGCCGCCGAGTTCCGAGAGCTTGTCGTTGAACTGCATGAATCGCAGTTTGTCGTCGGTGATAAACATTCCCGCCGGTGCGGCATCGAAAAATGCGTCAAACCGGGCTTGACGCAAGGTGAGTTCTCGTTCTAGGGCTTTGCGATCGCTGATGTCGCGAGCTTCGGGAATTAGGAGCACGACTTTGCCGTTATCGTCTACGATCGGCTTGAGGGAGAAGTCAACGGTTGCGACTGCACCGCCGGCAACTAGCACGTCGGCTTCGTAGCGGACTACCTCGCCGGCGGCGGCAATCGCGACCGCAGCTTGGGCTTTTTGCTTGGCTTCTGGGGAAATTTGCCACCACAGATTCTCGGTAAACTGCGTGCCTACGAAGTCTTCGCGCCGCAATCCGGCGACGGCGAGGGCTGTTTGGTTGACTTCCAATACGGTTCCGTCTGGTTCTAGCAGCCCCACTAATTGGAACGATTGGTCGAAAATGGCTCGGAATAGTCTTTCGCGATCGCGCAGCATTTCTTCTGCCCGCTTGCGATCGCGAATATCGCGCGTCACAGTTGCTAAACCAATAGGCTCGCCTGTTTCTGCGTCTTTGAGGGTAAATAAGGTAAAGTCAACGGGAATAATTTCGCCGGTTTGAAAGTGTCTCAACCGGAATTCTCCCTGCCACAAGCCATCTCGGATGGTAGCAGGCAGAATCTCGTCTGTGAGTATTTTCGCGTCTTCCTCGGAGAAGGCTTCTAATATACTTTTGGCTTTGAGTTCTTCGATATTTTGAATTCCGTTTAGCTTCATTCCAGCCGGATTCAGGTATGTTGACTGTCCCTCCATTGTTCCTAGACCGATAAAATCCGAGCTGTTTTCGACGATCGCAATCAATCTTTGGTTTTCGATTTCAGTTTGCTTGCGAGCGGTAATATCGTTATTTGTTTCTAAAATTGCATTGGGATTTCCCTGCTCGTCTCGCTGCAAACTCCAGCGGCTGAATACGGTAATTTTAGTGTTGCGATCGGTAGTGTGAATCAGTTCTCCTTCCCAGTAATCCTGCTGTTCTAGCTGTGCCGATATTGATTCTAAAGGTTGTTTTGGAAAGATGGTGCCAAACAAGCTGTGAGTCTTTTTTCCCAAAGCGAATTGTTTGGAAAAGCCGTACATTCGCTCGGCTCCTTGATTCCAGTAATTAATCGTGCCGTCTAGTTCTCGAATAATAAAAGCATCGCTGGCGAGGTCTAGCATTTGCAAGTTTTGCTGCATGGCTTGTTCCGTGCGCTTGCGGTTGGTGATGTTGCGGGCGATCGTTGATAGAAATTCAACTTCTCCATTCTCAGATTTGTGAGCAATAATTACTTGAGAAACTGGGATTTCTTCGCCGTCTAAACTCTGCCAAATTGTCTCGCCGCTCCACACCCCGTCTCGGCAAGCTGCCGGGATTCCCACTTTCGTAATCGTGTCGATACTTTTGGGAGATGTCACGTCAGAAATACTGACTGCTGCTAAATCTGAGTCCAAGCCTACGTGCAGCATTTCTCTGGCGGCGCGGTTCATATAAAGAGTGTGCCCTTCGGCATCTGCCATGCCTACCCAGTCGGTTGTTGCTTCTAAAATTGATTTGAGGCGCAATAGCTGCTGTTCGACTGCGCTGCGATCGCGAATTTCCTGTTCCAATTGCGCGTTAGTTTGCAGGATTTGCTCGGTTCTTTCATTGACTCGCTGCTCTAGTTCTGCGGTTAGCTGCTGCAATTGAGATTCTGTCTGTTTTATTTGGGTAATATCGCGGCCTTCGGCGAGGATTTGAAATATTTCTCCTGCTTCATTTAATAAAGGCTTAAACGACAAGTCAATTACTGTAACCTGATTGTTAGCTCCGGTGATTTCATATTCTTCCCGGACAAATTTGCCGGCTTTGACTTGTTGAATGTTCGTTTTTAGGCGCTGCTGGTTGGTTGGGGATGATGCCCACCAAGGTGTATACCACAATTTCCGCCCCAGCACTTCTGATGCTTCAAAATCGCCCAACTCCAGCGCTGTTTGATTGGCTTCGATCACCGTACCGTCTGGTTCCAATAGCGCTATTAATTGAAAAGCTCGATCGAAGATTGCCTGGAATCGCTGGGTAGTTTCGCTGAGGGCAAGTTCAGTATCTTTTTTAGCTTGCAGGATTTGGGTGGAACCTACTAATAAGCTGTAGCGGTTGGA
>JAUBOG010000473.1:0-5149 GCA_036700105.1 Microcoleus occultus BM001215583 | reverse complement strand
CACGGCACTGCCGTGTCCTGATTTCGGGTAATATTAATTCCGATGCAACCGGAATGGAACTAAATCAGCAGAAAGAACTTTTCAGTAAAGCTTATGTGCGCGCTGTGGCGGCAGTTGCGGGTTTATCTGTAAATCAGCTAGAAGTAGACGACGACAGCATCGATTTGCATATCGTGGCAAGAGGTGGCGGCGGAATCATCTTTTCCCCTGAGCTGAACTTGCAGTTAAAATGTACTTCAAAGGATATACTCGATCGGCAGTTTATCCGATATCCACTCAAAATCAAAAACTATAACGATTTGAGAATCAAATCGCAGGTGCCGCGCATCTTAGTTGTAGTTTTAGTGCCGGAAAATATCCAAGACTGGTTGCAGCAGTCAGAAACAGAAATGTGTATGAGAAATTGTGCCTACTGGGTGTCGCTGCGGGGACAACCAGAAACACAAAATACAACTAATATCACAGTTGAGTTACCCCGCTCTAATCAGTTCACAGTCGAGGCTCTTAAGTCTATCATACAGCGTCTTAGCCAAGGAGGTTTACCGTGAAAGTAACTGTACGAGACTACCAAGTTCTTCAGACTATAGATCCAAATGTACTCGAAGCGCACTTGCAAACAAGCGACTGGCAAAAAGTTGCTTTAGTTTATGAAAATACCTTGATTTGGCACAAAAAAGATGATAACGGTCAACTTTTTGAAATCAAGCAGCCTTTGAGACAAGAATTTGATGCCCCTCAGCTTATTGGTGAGGCAATAAAGACGCTAGAAATAGTAGAAAATCGCTCGCAACTAGAGATACTCAGCGATTTAATAACTTCATTGCCTAATGTGGCAATCTCGGGATGGATTAATAAAGTACACGGGGAAGAATCGGCAACCCGCAAAATTACATTAATGGGATTTGTGGTGGGGAAACTGAGAAAAATTAGTCTGGAATTGAGGGAAGCAGATTATCAATTGGCCCTCAAGGCTTATGAAGATCGATCGCCCGTAACCTGTTTTGGCGATCTAATTAAAGAAAATGACGGTTTTGTGTTAAAAAATCCCCGGGATTTTGCTCTGCTGACTGAGGCAGAATTAATCAAATAGTTGGAAAAATCAGTGTTGTGGTATAATGTGGGGCAAAAATTAATTTGCTGATAGTATCAAAGCAAAACAGGTTATGAAAACTCTAAAATTAGGTGCATCTGGTTCCGATGTTGTTAAACTTCAAAAACGCTTGCTGGAGTTGGAGTTGAATTCAGGGAGTGCAGACGGTAAGTTTGGGCCAAAAACTGAAGCAGCCCTCAAGCAATTTCAAACTAATCAAAAAATTTTGGTAGACGGAATAGCTGGCCCCAAAACCCTAGCTGCTTTGTTCCCTGGAGAACTTTTGGGCTCGTCACTTTTGTCGTATAGGGCGATCGAGCTAATCTTAGAATTCGAGGTAGGCGGCGGACGGGAATACTACGAAAGCTTTTTGCAGCGCCCAACCTGGCCGGAAGGACAATCGGGAATTACGATCGGCATCGGTTACGACCTCGGTTACAACAGTATACAAGTTTTTAACCAAGATTGGCACAAATTACCAGATGCCGAGCAACAGCGTTTGAGTAACTGCTGCGGGTTGACAGAGGATGCAGCAAAAGAACGTTTAGCTAGTGTTAGAGACATCATTATTCCCTGGGAATTAGCCTGGGAAGTTTTTAATATTGTCACAGTGCCGAAATTTTACAATCTGACAAAAGAAGCATTTCCGGGTTTTGAACAATTGCCCGCAGATGTTCAAGGAGGATTGGTAAGTTTGGTTTTCAATCGCGGCACAAGTATGCAGGGAAACCGCCGCCTGGAAATGCGTGTAGTTCGCGATTTGGTCACGAAAAAAAATGTGAGTAAAATTGCCGAACAAATCCGCAAAATGAAACGAATTTGGCTGGGAACGAGCATTGAAAAAGGGATGAACAGACGCCGGGATGCGGAAGCTGATTTAATCGAGGAAAGTGCTTAGATATCCTGGATTCGGTTATGATAAAAGCGATCGCTCCTCGGTTAAGGAAGGGCGATCGCGCTTGGGGATGAGGTTATGGTAAACTCAATCGCAAGTTTCTTGTCTAATGACTTGATAAGTGTCATTAACGACGAAAGGAAGCGATTAGAGATCAATTTGTTAATACTGAGAGAATAGGTAATCCATCAGATGTCCAATTTTCTACAATATTATCCACTAACCATGTTTGCTCAAATCCTTGAAATATTTTGCCAATATCCTGTTCTTTGGTGAGATTTTGGATAAACTCAAAAATTTGTTGACTCCTTTTTTCTGCAACTATCTCTAGTTGATGGTTAGGTATAGATGCAGCAAACGTTAAAACAAGAATAGAGCGATTCCAAATAGATGCACCAAGTCGATTAGTCAAAAGGCGTAGTGTTCGCTTTTCGTCTGGACGAAAACGAGTTTCGTTAAGCCTACTCACATAGATGGTTGCATAAATCTGAGCTAAATTAACTTTAGCCCGTACTAAAGATAGGTAGGCTTCATCACAGGCTTCGTCATCCTCGGCTAATCCAGGTGTATCGATAAGAGACACATCGCCTAGAGGAGTTTTGTAAGCATAATGCTCAACAATTTTTGTACAAGCTTCATACTCTGAAGTCTCAGCAATGTAACTACCAAACGCGGCATTGATAAAACTTGATTTGCCAACACCTGTCCGTCCCACTAGCAGGAATTTACGCATAGTTTACCAACGGAAAAACCCACCAATAAATCCTATTACTCCACCAACTGCACCCCCGACAGCAGCACCGACTGGCCCTGCTAGAGAGCCAATTACAGCCCCAACACTTGCTCCCGCACTTGCAAGCCCTAACACTTCAGCAGTCTTATTTGTGACTACTGCTGCCTGCCTCTCATTAAGCTCAATAGGTGTATATGTTGGGGCTGGCTCATAGATTTTTTCTATTATAACTTCTCTTTCTTTTTCAGGTCGTTTGAATCGCTCTACAGTTGCCATTAAAAATGGTGCTGTACCTTTAGCAGAAATTCTTGCACATATCTGCGTATAAAGTTCACCTAACCATTTTTCTCCATCGGGAGTTCTGTCACTTTTGTTATCAACTGCAACTGACGGAACGTTATTTGCTATTCCAATCCCAGTGTATTTAGCGATCTCTTTCCGAATGAGTTCCGTCCTTTTCTCCAATGCAATCGGATAGTCTGAGGCATTCTTTGCACCTGCAAAAGTAAATATAATGACAGCTTGTTCCCAAATTTTTGAATTGAAAGCCTCAGAAATCAGTTTGATTCCTCGTTTTTCGTCATTAGTAACTCTTGTTTCATCTAAACGGCTGACAAACCACATAGAGTCAACCTGGCTAACATCGGAACGCATACGTTCTAAATATTTATAATCATTTCCAACTTCCTCAAGATCATCGCACAAGCCAGGAGTATCAATTATAGTGAAATTAATTCCATTCAGTTCGTGCTCATACTTTGTAATATCCATTGTACAAGGTTCATAGTCACCGACTACAGCAATTGTTTTACCCATCAAACTATTTACAGTGCTTGACTTTCCAACTCCTGTACGACCAACCAATAGAAAAGTAAATTTTTTCCCCTTCGCTGCTTGCAGTTTTTCCTTGAGAGTTTCTAACCAGTTTATTGCTTGCTCTTCATCATTGCTCTTAAATACAGACATAGCTTGATTCTCCTATTTGACAAACGAAATAAACAATTTGGTATTCAATTCTCGCCATTAAATTACAGTCTTTAATTCCTTAAATATATCATATACATAATTTTTTATTTTAGTCTATGCTCAACTGTAATCAAATGTAATTAATGTTACACAATATCTCTATCGAAGAAAGTCACATTTTGTAATAGATATCATAAAATGTCATAAAAAGTCTGATAAAATAAGCAAAACCACTACACCTACCCGACCAATGGACGTTCAAGAAGTCTTGAGATTTGCCGACGAAATGGTTTTCGCCAAAACAGGAGAGCACTTGGACGATCTGCAAAAAGCTATCCTGCTGGGTGTATGGGAAGGTCAAAAATACTCTCAAATCGCAGAAACATCATATTGTAGCGAAGGTCACATCAGAAATATCGCATCAAAATTATGGAAGCGTTTATCAAATGTATTAGATGAAGAAGTAACTCAATCGAATTTACGATCGGCACTTGAGAGACGACAATTATTCATCGTATCATCAAATTTTGGCAATGATTTTCTACACATTGGTAACGTCAATGTTTGTACAGATACCCAAGCTTCAGAAGTTCCAAAAACCCGATCGCCCTCAACCCCCACCTCAGACACCTCTCAACCTCAAACCAGACTAGACTTAGCAGACGCACCTCATATTTCATTATTGTCCGATCGCACATCCGAACTCGCCACCCTGGAACAATGGATCGTCCAAGAAAAGTGCAACATCGCAGCAATATTAGGAATAAGCGGCATCGGCAAAACCGCACTTTCCCTCCACCTCATCCAAAAAATTCAGCATAACTTTGAATACGTCATCTGGCGAAGTCTCCGCCACTCCCCACCCTTAGAAACTACCCTAAAAAATCTCCTACAATTTCTTTTAAATAAACCCGAAATCGAACTCCCTACCAGTATCCCCGATCGACTTTCCCTGTTAATGGAATATCTGCGAAAAAACCGCTGTCTCATTATCCTCGACGACGTGCAAACCATTCTCAGCAGCGGACAACTAGCAGGAAATTACCGCCCAGAATGCGAAAATTACAGCATCCTCTTCAGACAAATCGGAGAAACAACCCACAACAGTTGTTTAATCCTCAACAGTTGGGAACCACCCAGAGAAATTACCGCCTTAAAAGGAGAAAATTCACCAGTTCGCACCTTACAACTCAAAGGAATAGATGCAGCAGCAGCCGAAATTTTTCGACAAAAAAGTTTACTCAATCCCGAAAAATGGGAAAACCTAATTAACACCTACCGAGGCAATCCATTGTGGTTGAAAATAGTCGCCACCACCATTCAAGAAATATTCCGAGGTAGGGTTGCAGAATTTTTAAAATATGATATGCTATTCTTAGGGGAAGAATTGGCAGCAACATTGCACCCGCAGATATAGCCTTTCTCAGAAAGATGAGGTACAATAACAGCAGTGCGTAAACCAGTT
>JAUBOG010000472.1:0-5190 GCA_036700105.1 Microcoleus occultus BM001215583 | reverse complement strand
CACAGACTCTCTCGCCCTTAAGACACCGTATTAGGGTCTGCTCTTAACCTGCCTTTATACCAACAGTTTAGCCGATTGCAAAGCGCGAGTCCGACAACAGCAATTTACGCGACTGTCAAGGCTGGTATAACGGCTACTGTGTTACCAATTTTCTCACACTTGTGAAATTTGATTTTTAATTCAACTTAGATACTGTAAGTTGACTATTAAGTCAATTCACTTGTTGTTAAAAAGGCTAAAAAATAGCTAATTGTTGTGCGCCCTAAAGTCAGGCATTTGCAGTATAAAGTCAGGCGTTTGCAGTATAAAATCAGTGAGATTACAGGCATTTGCAGGGACTGTACTCTACCTGTATTTACCCGAAAATATCCTGCAAATGCCTGAATTTTTCGGTCAAATTGCTGCTTTTTTGTGTCAAGCGTACATTTGCTTGTTGAGGCTGGTTATGGCGGTTTAGTTTTGGTAGCAAGCAATGGTTTTGCGATCGCAAACCATGACTAATGCGTGCCGACAAAAAATAATACACCCTCATGAATGGGGAATCCTAGGTGTCAAGCGACTTGATTTTTACCCGATATCCAACTGTGCTGATTGCACGAACATTGCTCCTGCTGTTGTGGAGACCCTTGTGACAGCATCGGCGTCAATTGCCCCAACTGTCCCCATCGCACCAGGGTGGAGCGATCGCTCACTCGCTCTCTTGTAGACTAAATTTTATGCAAGATAGGAAGCTAGGGAAAAAAGTTAGGAGCAGTGGTAGCAATAGCAATGTTGGGAGATATATTTATACCGATAGCGGTAAAGGAGAGTTCCGGCTAAGTTTTCTGAAACTTATAATGCGATCGCTCCTACCTACAACGGCTTCAAGCGGCCGGGGCGAGCGCTGTATTCGCTACATGGCGATTGCCCTTCAACGAGCGCCGAGCAGTCAATTAAAGTCGCCACACCTTAATTATTCGCTATTCGCGAATGTAGAATAAAGGAAACAATGCGCTCGCTCATCCGCTATGCTAAAACCCCAAGATATCCTTGCAATACTCAAAGTCCACAGTTGGGATTCAACGAACTGGACGTACAGTTCTCTCGCTCAAAGCTTGGGCATGAGCGCATCAGAAGTTCATGCTGCCCTTGAGCGTTCTGAAGCTGCCGGTCTGTATTATGGCTCCGAGCGGAAAATTTTGAAGCAAGCGGTGTTGGAATTCTTGGTTCACGGGTTGCGCTATGTATTCTACGCCCAACCAGGCCCCCTCTCGCGGGGGCTGCCAACTGCACATTCTGCTGAGCCATTGAAAAGCAAGCTGGTTGCCTCACCGTCTGAGGTTTACGTCTGGCCTGACCCTCAAGGTGTCGTGAGAGGACAGGCGATCGCGCCTCTGTACCGTTCAGTCCCCCAAGCTGCCAGTAACGATCCAAAACTTTATGCCTTGCTTAGCCTCATTGATGCACTGAGGGTAGGTCGGGTGCGGGAGCAACGTTTAGCCACTAGCGAACTTGAAAAGAGGATCGTCGCTCTATGAATCAGCAGATATTCATGCTAGAAACAGTCGCCCGGGTACTCTCTCAAGTACGCACTACCATCGTCTTCACAGGAGGAGCAACGATATCCCTGTATCTGGACGAAGTGGCTGCTCCTGACATTCGACCTACCGATGATGTTGATTGTGTTGTCGAAATCATGTCCAGAGCTGAATATTACCACTTCTCGAACTTGTTGCGAACCCTTGGGCTTCAAGAAACTACAGAATCAGGCGCACCCCTATGTCGCTGGCAGTATGAGGGCATTTCAATTGATGTCATGCCATGCGATGAGTCGGTGCTGGGGTTTTCCAACCGCTGGTACAAGCCAGGTATTGCTAATTCTATTCACTACCAACTTCCAAGTGGTAGGCAAATCCTAATTTTTTCAACGCCTTACCTCCTCGCCTCCAAAATAGAAGCTTTCATTGGTAGAGGTGGGGGTAATTTTTATTTTAGTTCTGATATTGAAGACATAGTGGCATTGCTTGACGGGCGTTTTAGTTTGTTCAAGGAAGTGCAGCAAGCTGACGAAGAAGTGAAAGCATTTTTATCAGAATGGTTTCGAGCCGAGCTTGCAAATCTGTGCGAAATCGCGCCTGCTTTCCTCTCACCCGTTGCTAAAATTTCAGGTCGCACTCGCTTGCTCTTGCAAAGAATTGAAAGGCGGGCGATGGTAGTTTAGTAGTTGACTGCTAGCAATAGACGGCAGCGGACACTCGATCGAGGTAAGCCTTACACTCGCGAACAGCTCGGCGGGCGAGCGCAAAAACCAGATAGTCCAGCCTCAACTTTATGGCTGGCATAGTGGGTACTACGCTACAAAATCGCTTCATAAATTTTAGCTACCTGCCAATTTCCTCACACTTGCTCAACTTGATTTTTAATTCAACTTACCATACCGCAACTTGACTATTAAATCAATTCACTTTTTGTTAAAAACGCTAAAAATTAGCTAATTTTTGTGTACCCAAAAGTCAGGCAAGTGCAGTATAAAGTCAGGCAAGTGCAGTATAAAGTCAGTAAGATTACAGGCATTTGCAGGGGCTGCACTCTACCTGTATTTACCCGAAAATATCCTGCAAATGCCTGCATTTTCCTGTCCCTTTACTGCTTTTTTGTGCAGAAAGTGCCAATTCCCGTTGGGACTGGTTATGGCTGTTCTTTCTCGGTAGCAAGCAATGTTTTTGTGATCACAAACCTGACTTTTCTGTACACAAATAAAAACACGGCACCCTTATGAATGGGGAATCTTAGGTATCAAGGCGCTTGATTTTTACCCGATATTCGGCTGTGCCAATTGCTCACATTGCTCCTGTTGTTGTGGCGGTTTTTGTGGAGGCGATCGACGCCGGAAAAGTCACAACAGCCGATGTTGTGGCGGTTGTCGGCGCGGCAGAACTTGCCCCGTTTGAGCGGATTGCCGATCGTTGCCCCGTTTTTTGATTTCTTCGTGCTGACACGGAATGAACCAGGCGATCGGCTTGATGCGGTAACTCGATCGCCCGCCAGCAGACTTATCTGTTCGCGACTCGCACCGTCGATCGAAGCCACCACCAAAAAAATTAGCTAATTGTTGTGCGCCCTAAAGTCAGGCATTTGCAGTATAAAATCAGGCGTTTGCAGTACAAAATCAGGTATTTGCAGGTATTTGCAGGGACTGCACTCTACCTGTATTTACCTGAAAATATCCTGCTTTCCGCCTGACTTTTTCGGTCAAACTGCTGCTTTTTTGTGCTGTTCGTGCCTTTGCTGGTTGAGGCTGGTTTTGGCTGTTCTCTCTCGGTAGCAAGCAATGGTTTTGCGATCGCAAACCGGGCTTTTACGTGCCGACAAAAAATATCCACCCCCATCAATATTGAGCATATTGCTTACCCGCAGTTCAAACCTTATTGATATGGAATAAGGAACGACTCGCGAGTGGCTATTGAAGCCCAAATGCCTCAATAAGAGCGGTAAGGTATGGGACAGGGACGGCGAACTAATTTTTTGTGGGAATATATTAGTGATCGCTTTTTACGGCAAGAGATTACTGCCTGTACTCTGTACTAATAAGGTGGAGAATTATAACCGTCATTAATAGGTGGAGTCGAGCGACTGCTGTAAACCGACCGACTGCTGTAAACCAAGTCAGGGAATAAATCTTTAGCCGACTGTCAAGCTTTATCAGACAACAACAGTTTAGCCGATTGCTTCATCGCGAGTCCGCAACAGCAATTTATGCGACTGTCAAGGCTGACATAACGGCGGCTACGCTGCCAATTTTTTCGCACTTCTGAAATTTGATTTTTAATTCAACTGGCCAAGCCACAACTTGACTATTAAATCAATTCAGTTTTGGTTAAAAACGCTAAAAAATAGCTAATGTTGTGGAGCGTTAAAATCAGGGATTTGCAGTATAAAGTCAGGTGTTTGCAGTATAAAATCAGTGAGATTACAGGCATTTGCAGGGGCTGCACTTTACCTGCAAATGCCTGTAAATATCCTGCAAATGCCTGCAATTTTATGCCAAATTACTGCTTTTTTGTACTGTTCGTGGCTTGACCTGTTGGGACTGGTTATAGTTGTTCTTTCTCGGTAGCAAGCAATGTTTTTGCGATCGCAAACCCTGACTAATTCGTGCAGACAAAAAATAATGCACCTTTATGAATGGAGCATCCTAGATGTCAAGGCGCTTAATTTTTACCCGCTCTTCGGCTGTGCCGATTGCTCACATTGCTCCTGCTGTTGTGGCGGCTTTTGTGGCAGCACAGGCATCAATTGCCGCAATTTTTCCATCGCACTTTGGTAGCGAGCGCTCGCATTGCTCGCTCTCTTGTTAACCAGCCATCGCTCTCTTGTTAACCAGCCCTCGCCGTCAGACGTTTAATCGTCCTTCCAGTGCGATCGCGATCGCCTCAGTCGCCATAATTTATACATAAAAATTAAATTAAGTTAGAGTTGGGTAGTGGTCAGTCTCTATTTTGATAAACCCCCTAATAGCCCTCTCCAATTGGAGGGGATAAAATCACCTGATTAACGGTTTTCAATTACAGCGGTTAACTTGTATCTTGGCAAGAGGTTTTTACTGATCAAAAACTATGAAAACTTTACCGTCCGTCAAACCCAGAGAGCTGCTATCCAACCATATTCACATTCGCCTAACTGACTCTGACTACAATCAAATTAAAGCAAAAGCAGAGGAAGTAAATTTAAGCATGAGCGACTTCATGCGCCGTGCAGCTTTGAGAAGAGCCATGCCGCGCCCTCTAGCTGCATTTGACTTAAAAGCCTATCAAGTTTTATGCAAGATTGATGCCCAATTGAGAATTGCAGGAAACAACCTCAATCAGATGGCTAAAGCTTGCAATAGTGCCGTAGCATTGGGAGAACCAGTTGTTGTCAATACAGGACTCTTAGAAAGCGTACAGCAACTGATTCGAGAAAACGGGGGTGCAATTAAAGCTATGGTGGCAAACCTCGCCAAATCTACAGTACATTAATTATTAACAACCCTGGGCTTTACCGCCTGAGCAATCGATTCTGTGCAACTGACGGCTTTTCGGTTATGATTGGCAAACAAATCAAAGGTACAGGCTTTCGGGGCTGTCTGAACTACGTGCTGGGCAAAAAAGACGCCACTCTAATTGGCGGTACTATGTGCGGACAAACTCCTGAAGAACTGGCTGCTGAATT
>JAUBOG010000471.1:0-5193 GCA_036700105.1 Microcoleus occultus BM001215583 | reverse complement strand
AGTCTAGATCCCCCTAAATCCCCCTTAAGAAGGGGGACTTTGATCCATTTCCGGTTCCCCCCTTCTTAAGGGGAGCTAGGGGGGATCTGAGTTTAATGGTCAAACAGCAATCTGTGACTGGGTTTGAACTTAAGTTGACACCTATGGGCACGGCGGCGTGTCCCTACACTTCACAAACCGGAATACTCTCTATGATGCTCGAAAACAGCTCTCATAAAAATGCACAATTAGCACTGATTTTGCTGGTTCCCGCTGCTAGCATTGGTATAGCGATGTCCTTATTTATCGCTCCCGGAACAGTCGGAACCACAGCTTCGGTATTGTGCGGAATTTGGCTGCTAGTTTTGCCGATCGCCTGGTGTGTCTGGGGCGATCGCTACCAACTCCATTTATCCCTGCCAAAATATCAAGAACTATTGGTAGGGATGATTTTGGGATTGTTCATGTTCGGCATAATTCTGGGTACTTATTCGTTTTTCGGTCAAGAATTGATTGATGCGGCTGATGCCAAATCAAAAGTACAACAAATGGGGCTGAACAATCCCGCTATTTTCTCGATCGTCCAAGCATATTTTGTACTAATCAACTCATTTATTGAAGAATTTATTTGGCGCTGGTTTGTCTACAAAAAGTGCGAAATTTTGATGCCTGGAACCAAAGCGGTATTTCTGAGCGCGCTGTTTTTTACGCTCCATCACATCATTGTTTTAGCAGCTTATACCGACTGGCGCGGAGTGATTTTAGGCTCATTAGCTGTATTCGCAGCCGGGGCAATTTGGTCGAGGTGCTATCTGACATATCGTTCGCTTTGGGCGAGTTACATCAGTCACGCGATCGCAGATTTAGCCCTCTCAATAATTGCTTGGCAAACAATCTTTAGCTAGCTAAATCAAAGAACGATCGCACTTTATTGCAGTCTCTTCAGATAATTAACAGCTTTTTCATAGTTATCTCGATCGCCTTGTTTCTGAAATAAATCTGCTGCTTTTTGAAAGTCCTGTATCGCCCCAGGCTTGTCTCCCCCTTTAGCGCGCGTAATTCCCCGGCTTAAGTAAGCACCAGCTAAATTAGGCTCGATTTGTAAAGCTGTGTTGAAATCAGCTAAAGCACTTTGTTCGTCTCCTAAACGAGAGCGGGTAACGCCCCGGTTTAAGTAGGCTAAGGCATACTTAGGATTAATTTGCAAAGCTCGATCGTAATCGGCTATAGCACCCTTGCTGTCTCCTAAATCATCGCGGGCATTCCCCCGGTTGGCGTAAGCCGCAGCATTGTTAGGATTGATTCGCACAGCTTCGTTGTAATCGGCGAGTGCTCCCTGATTGTCTCCTGAAACATAACGCATATTCCCCCGGTGATAATAAGCAAGAGCATCGTTAGGATTAATCCGTAAAACTTGATTGAAATCAGCCAGCGCACCTTCCTTGTCTCCTAAAGTCAAGCGGGCAACTCCCCGGTTGCCGTAGGCTTGCAATAAGTTAGGATTACTTTGTAAAGCTGCGTCGAAATCGGCGATCGCACCCTTGTTGTCTCCTAATTCAGATCGCAACATTCCCCGGTTGTTGTATGCAGAAGCATACTTGGGATTGATTCGCAAAGCTTCGGTATAATCGGCGAGTGAACCCTTGCTGTCTCTCAAGCGATAGCGGGTAACTCCCCGGTTGTAGTAGGCTAAGGCATCATTGGGATTGAGTCGCAAAGCGGAGGTGTAATCGGCGAGTGCACCCTGACTGTCTCCCGAGTCGTCGCGAGCATTTCCCCTGTTAGTGTAAGCTGCGGTAAAGTTAGGATTAATTCGCAAAGCTTCGTTATAATCGGCGATCGCACCCTTATAGTCTCCTAAACGATAGCGGGCATTTCCCCGAGCGTCGTAGGCTTGGACATAATTAGGATCGATCGCAATTGCTTGAGTGTAAGCGGCTATAGCGCCTTGATAATCTCCTTTTTCATATTTTTGCTCGCCCTGATTTAATAAATCCTCAGCTTTCGTCGCAGCCACCGCAAACGCACTCGGAATGAAAGCAGATGAGGCAAAAACTGCGGTTGGTTGTCCGATCGCCATAATTGCAACTGCGCTCATTAATGCGATCGTCCGTTTGTTAAAAAATTTCATTGATTTAGCCGCCGAATAAAATAGCTTTGGAATCAAACATACTCGCTTTTGTGCGCGAATGGCAAGCGATTGACCTGCACGAACTTAAAAGCTATGCTGAAGAGAGAAAACTAACACTGCCATCAATCTCAAAAGGCTACTTGTTCCTACGGCTGAACCAATTCCGCTTGTGGCTGATGCAAACGGTGTTATCCGCATTAGCAAAACCCGGGTCACACTAGATACAGTCATTACAGCTTTTCTTGAAGGAGGCACAGCAGAAGAAATCCGGGAACAGTACCCGTCTCTTGAACTTTCCGATATTTATTTTGCGATCGGCTAAACTCTAACTAGGGCGATCGATCTCAAGGCTGCTGATTGTCTTTCAGAATGTAAAATTTTAAAGGCAGGATTGACTATGACTTCACAACTTAAACAAGCTATAGATATTGCTCTTTCACTCTCATTAGCAGAACAACTCGAACTACTTAAAACACTATCCGCTATTATCCAACGCACGCATTCTCTGGAAACTCAAGCTGCGACAACAGAGGAAGATACAGATTTTTCAGCAGCAAGCTTTCGCCAATCTTGGCAACAAGCCATGACAGAAGAAACCTTACCCCTTTCTCAACTGTGGGAGGGAATTGATGTTGAGTGATTCGCCCCTCGTTGAAATTCGTCTCACACCTGAATTTCAGCGGAAACTGAAAAACCTCGCAAAGAAATACCGCCAAGTTCCAACCGATCTTCAACCTGTGCTTGAACAATTACAACTTGGAGATTTTCTGGGAGATCAAATCCCCGGCATTGGCTCCCCAGTTATGAAGGTGCGGATTATAAACAGCGATACCCAAAAAGGTAAGAGTGGTGGCTATCGCCTAATTTACTGGATTTCATCCACCAAGCTGATTGTGTTACTGGACATTTACTCAAAGTCCGATCGGGAAGACATTGAAATAGACGAGATCCGTCAAATTATCACAGGGTTTAGCACAACTTCTGAAGAAACAGATGCTTGAGTCTTTTCGTTTTAATCCCACGAGCAAGCTGGATCGAGGCAAACTATGTCAATACCGAAAAAAGGAACCAGAAAAATAATTGTTGACGGGGAGCCTTTCATCTGGCTAATCCGAAGAAAAGCTACTTATTCACAAGAATGTGAGGTTTGCGGAAATCTTCATGTTGCAATCGAACACGCCCAAAAACCGGGTTCGGTGTTAGTTATCATCACCGATCGACCTCATCCTCAAGGTTTGACTGCAACTAACGAAGTGAAACCAGTAACACCCTCTGATGCAGCACAATGGATAAGGCAAGCGATGCAGCTTGGATGGGGGCCTCAGCTACCCGGAATAACTTTTGAGGTGCGGATTGCAGGAGGGCGTGCAGAAAAAATATATTAGAGCCGGGAGTGTCGATCGGCTATGCTGAAGAGAGAAAACTAATATTGCTCTCAACCTAACAATGCTACTCGTTCCAACGGCTGAACCAATTCCACTTGTGGCTGATGCACACGGTGTCATCCGTGTTGGTAGAACCCGCGTCACCCTAGATACAGTCATTACAGCTTTTCTTGAAGGAGGCACAGCCGAAGAAATCCGGGAACAGTACCCGTCTCTTCAGCTTTCCGATATTTATGTTGCGATCGGCTACTACTTGCGACACCAATCCGAAGTTGACGCTTATCTGATGGAACGTCAACGTCTTGCCGCAGAAGTTCAGCAGGAAGCAGAAAGGCGTTTTAACCCAGTTGGAATACGCGATCGCCTATTAGCAAGACGCAACCAAAAAGGGTAGTTTTCTATGCTGCGATTCTTGGCTGATGAAAACTTTAACAATCAGATTGTTCGGGGTATTCTGCGGCGAAATCCCGACGTTGATATTGTCCGCGTTCAAGATATGGGCTTGATCGAAGCAGACGACCCAACTGTGTTAGAATGGGCCGCGCAGCAAGGGCGTGTGGTACTAACTCACGATGTAGCAACAATGACAAACTTTGCCTACGAACGAATGCAAGCAGGTCTTGCGATGCCAGGGTTATTTGAAGTCAGCCGCCGTGTTTCTGTAGGTTTGGCGATCGAGGAAATTTTGCTAATTGCTGAGTGCAGTCTGGAAGGAGAATGGGAAGGGCAAGTGCGATTTTTACCTTTACGCTAACCGCCGCAAAAGAGGCACAATTAACGATAAAAATTTAATGTGGCTTAATACATACAATAGATTATTTTAAAGGTTACTGATATAGCGAAATTATGAGCGAATTGTCAACACGTCCGGCCCTAATCAGCAAAGTCATCCCCGACAGCATCGCCGCCGAAATCGGATTTGATGCCGGCGATGCCGTCATTGCAATCAACGGCGAAAAACCCCGCGACTTAATCGACTATCAATTTCTGTGCGCCGATGAATTTCTCGAACTAGAAGTTTTAGACAGTAAAGGCAAAACCCACAAGTTAGAAATCGAGAAAGAGTACGACGAAGACTTGGGATTGGAATTTGAAACAGCCGTTTTTGACGGGATAATTCAGTGCAACAACCGCTGTCCTTTTTGCTTCATCGACCAGCAGCCTCCGGGAAAGCGCGAAACTCTGTATATCAAGGATGATGACTACCGCTTGAGTTTTCTTTACGGCAGCTATCTCACGCTCACAAATTTGTCTCAAAAAGAGTGGAACCGAATCGAACAAATGCGGCTTTCGCCTCTTTTTGTTTCTGTACACGCTACGGAACCGGAAGTGCGAATTCGGTTGCTGAAAAATCTGCGGGCCGGCGAGATTTTATCACAAATTAAATGGTTTCAAGAACGCCGCTTGCAAATTCACGCTCAAGTTGTGGTTTGTCCCGGGATTAATGACGGCGAACATTTAGAACGCACTTTGTTAGATTTGGCAAAGTTTCATACCGGAAATATCCCCGCTGTCGCATCGGTGGCTGTGGTGCCGGTCGGTTTGACTCGCTTTCGTCCAGCGGAAGATGAATTGACTGCGGTAACGCCAGAAAAAGCGCGGGAAGTTATCGCGCAAGTGCAGAAAATTCAAGCTGTTTTGAGTCAAGGGAAAGGAGATAAGAAAAGGAAAAAAAATCCTCCGAAATTAACCCCCCCC
>JAUBOG010000470.1:0-5195 GCA_036700105.1 Microcoleus occultus BM001215583 | reverse complement strand
CCCGATGCTTTGGGGGGGAATAAGAATACTGTTATTTCGTTTAAAATTGGTATAAATCAACTTCGTAAATTAAATAAAATTGCAGTACAAAATCTAAAATGAATGAAGAAAAAATGTTAAAAACCCTATTAAAAATCACAAAAAATGTGGCAATTCAAGAGAAGTATTTGCGGGGGCGCTGGTCGTTAGCGCAGCCCTCGAAGAGGATCGTCCTTTTATTTGCGATCGTTATAGCACTGGAATTTACCACGCCGTCAGAATATCTCTTTGGATACTTGTACACGGGGCCGATTTTACTGGCAAATTCGCGGCTGAGTCGGTTGGGAAAGTTGCAAATTACGCTGTTAGCAGCGGCATTGACGCTGTTGAATTTGATTCTTCCTTACGGAGAAAAGATCGCCCTAGCAACTGTAGCAAATAGGGCGATCGCAGTCGTGGCTTTAGGGGTGACGGGATATTTGAGCGATCGCAACCAGCAGTATCAAGAGGCGATCGCCGTCGCCAAAGCACAATTGCAGTCGCAGCAGCAGTTAGCCAGCATCCGAGAAGATTTTGTTTCTACTTTGAGTCACGATTTGAAAACGCCGATGCTGGGGGCGATTGAAACTATTAAAGCTTTTAAACTAGCCAAATTTGGGGATGTGACTTCCGCGCAGCAAAAAGTTCTCGAAACAATGGCGCGATCGCACAAAATGACATTACAATTAGTTGAAACCCTGTTGGATGTTTACCGCAACGATACCGAAGGTTTAACACTGCAACTTTCCCCGGTAAATTTAGTTACTTTGGCAGAACAAGTAATTGCCACTCTCATCGATTTATCGGCGGCGCGTCGAGTTTATATTAGTATGAGTTACGGAGAGTCAGATTTCCGCCGCTCTTTGTGGGTACAAGGCGATGCAGTGCAACTCCAGCGCGTTTTTGTTAATTTGCTAACAAACGCGATCAATCATTCTCCCCGAGGTGGTAAAGTAGAAATAGTCATGGAATCTTACGCAACCGTTCAGGTCGTGAAAGTTATCGATAGCGGGTTGGGAATTACTAGCGATGAGCTGCCCCACTTGTTCGAGCGTTTTTATCAAGGAAACGGCGATCGGCAAGCCACAGGATCGGGATTGGGGTTGTACTTATCCCGCCAAATTATTGAGGCGCACGGCGGTATAATTTTGGCAGAAAATAAATTGCCGCACGGCGCTTTGTTTGGATTCCGACTCCCTGCGATCCCAGAAAAATGAAACCAGCTTATCCCTTGCGAATTCTCTTAGTTGAAGACGACGAATTGTTTCGGTTGGGGCTGCAAACCCGGTTGCAGCAAGAAAGTTGCTTGCAAATAATTGCGGAAGCCGAAGATGGCGAAACAGCAGTAGAATTGACTCAAGAACATTTACCCGATGTGGTGGTTCTCGATGTCGGTTTGCCGGGAATTGGCGGCATTGAAGCTTGCCGCCAAATCAAACAGCGACATCCGACAATTCCGGTGTTAATTTTAACATCTCATTCGCAAAAATCGTTAATTGAAAGATTGATTGCGGCTGGTGCTCAGGGCTATTGTCTCAAAGGAATTGCGGCGGAAACTTTGGTATTGGCAATTCGATCGGTAGCGGCGGGCGCTTCCTGGTGGGACAAGGCGGCAACTGCGGAAATTCGGGCGGTTTTTGCCAATCCCGAACCTGTTAAAAATGAGTTAAAAGCGGCAGTTTTGGAAAATCCGCTGACGAAGCGGGAACAGGAAATATTGGCTTTAGTTGCAGGCGGAAAAAGCAATCAGGAAATTGCACAAATATTGTACATTGCTCCGGGGACTGTCCGGGTGCACGTTCACGCGATTTTGCAAAAGTTAGAAGTGCGCGATCGCACTCAAGCTGCTGTTCTGGCGATTCAGAAAGGATTGGTTGCTGAAGAACTGTTAGCGATCGAACCTTAAACAAGCAAACTTTGTGCAATAATTGTCGATTATTTAAATAAATTATATCAAAGGCGATCGCATCGGAATTAATATTATCCGCAGTCAGGAGACTGCACGTGCCGTATCCCTACAATTAATAGGCGCGATAGTTGCATCCGAGGAAAGTCGCGGCCCGCGAGAAGGCGAATCCGTGCTGCGATTGTTTTGCAGTAGGGAAACCGCATTGCCGTGTCCAGAGTCGCTTTACAAAAAGTTAGTTTTATTCACTTTTGATGCGGAATTTTACTGATGACATTTTACCTTTCAAGTTGCTAAACTCCATACATATTAATTTCCGTATCTTCATCTACCTTCAGGTGTATTATGCCAGACTGTATGGGTTTAGTCTTTAGTTCGATCGCCTTTATCGATTCTGCCCTTCCCGACAGCCAAACTCTGCGCAGCGGCATCAAATTGGGGACAGAAGCAATTACCCTCGATCGGGCGCGGGATGGAGTAGCACAAATCACGGAAGTGCTGGGAAGTCGCAGCAATATTAAAAGCATTCATATTATCTCCCACGGTCGCCCCGCGAGTTTGCAGCTAGGCGCGATCGACCTGAATTTGACAAATTTAAAAAAATATGCTACTCAATTGCAGCTTTGGGCGCGATCGCTGGCAGAGAATGCAGAGATTTTGCTGTACGGTTGCGAGGTAGCGGCGGGCGAAAAAGGCGCTAACTTCGTGCAGCAAATCAGTTTGTTAACGAAGGCAAAAATTGCGGCTTCTCGATCGCCTGTAGGAAGCGCAGCTAAGGGCGGAGACTGGGAATTAGATTATACAACTGGGTCGGTGGAGTCGGAGTTGGCGATCGAGCCCGCAACAAGAGCCGCTTATCAATTTGCGTTCGGTTATTTCCTCTACGACGGCATAAGTAACTTTCCAGCCGGAGTGCCTGCCGCCGGTATTGGGGCATCAGGTAGAACCGAATTAGCTTACGGACAAGTACCTCTGCCTGCCCCATTTGGTTCTGGTCTTCTTCCTGCTGGTGCTTTCTCGCCCAACACGGGCATTGATACTGCTAGCCTGAATTTCCCTGCTAGCAATGCAGGCTATGCGGGCTACACCAACTACCTATATTCCCCGCCTCCTCCATTCGGAACGGGAACATTTACTCGAATCAGCCCGGCTTTACCAGCCCTCAACCGCACCAACGGTTACAGCGTTTCTTTTCGAGTTGCAGTCAACGTTGAAAACAGTAATAGTGACGATCGCGCTGGTTTCAGCATCATCGCCATTAGCAGCGACGGTCAAAACGGCATTGAACTAGGTTTCACCAACCGCAACCTCAGCCCCATCGGAGGCATTTTTGCTCAAAACGGCGGTGCATCCCCAACTCTGTTTACACGCGGGGTAAATGCACCTGTTAACATCAGCACTCCTACCGACTACAAACTCGTCGTTCAAGGCAACACTTACACCCTGTTTGCCGGCGGGATAGCAATACCAAACCTGACAAATCAGCCGCTGCGGAACTACACGGCATTTAATCCAGCAACCAGCGACCCAGCTTTACCCTACAATCCTTACAGCCAGCAAAACTTCTTATTTTTCGGCGACGCCACGGATCAAGCAAGTGCCAATTTTACTCTCGGCCCGATATCGGTTAATAATTTCCCGGTGGCAAATCCCGACACATACACCACCCTGCACGATAAATTTCTCCCTGCATTTCCATCCGTCTTAAAAAACGACACCGACGCCAACGGCGGCGACATTCTGAGTGCGACTTTAGTCACAGGGCCGAGTAACGGTACACTCTCTTTCTTCGATGTCTTGGGCAACTTCGGTTACACTCCTAACCCAGGCTTTGTAGGAATTGATACTTTCACTTACAGCGTCAGCGACGGGACTGATACTGTCCCCGCTACGGTGAATATCAACGTTACTAACAATCCGCCGATCGCCAAATCTGACACATACACAATCGACCGCGACAAAGTTCTGTTGTCAGGGCCATCCGTCTTAAACAACGACACCGACAGCGACTTTGACCCGCTGACTGCCGTTTTAGTTACAGGCCCGACCAAAGGTACGCTCTTCTTAGATACCCTAGGTAACTTCACTTATATTCCTCAACCAGGTTTTGTCGGTACTGATACCTTCACTTACAGCGTTACTGACGGGGCTGCGACTGTCCCCGGCACGGTGAATATCAACGTCACTAACAGTGTGCCGATCGCCAATCCCGACACCTATACCACCCTGCACGACAAAGTTCTCAACGCATTTCCATCCGTCTTAAACAACGACACCGACGGCGACTTTTTTGACAAGTTGACACCCGCCTTAGTCAAAGGCCCTAGCAACGGTAAACTCATATTCAACCCCCTCGGCGACTTCACTTACACTCCCAATCCCGGCTTTGTCGGAATTGATACCTTCATTTACAGCGTTAGCGACGGCGCTGCGACTGTCCCCGGTACGGTGAATATCAACGTCACTAACAGTGTGCCGATCGCCAAATCTGACACCTACACCATCAGTGCGGGAAAAGCCCTCAGCGTAACAGCGCCGGGAGTTTTAGCCAACGACACCGACGCAGATTCAGACACGCTGACTGCTGCGGTGGCGGCAAACCCGACGAAAGGATCGATCGGCCTCAACAAAGACGGTTCTTTCACTTATACTCCCAACGCTGGCTTTGCAGGGACAGACACCTTTACCTACACTGTCAGCGACGGCATAGTTAGCTCTGCACCGGCGATCGTGACTGTAAGTGTCAACAACAACCCGCCTGTAGCGATTGCTGACAGCTATACTACAGCCTTTAATACTCCTCTGAACGTGACGGGGTTGGGAGTCTTAATCAACGATACAGATGCGGAAAACGACCCGCTGACTGCGATTTTGGTGGCAGGGCCGGCGAAAGGTGCGATCGGCCTCAACGCTAAGGGTTCCTTCAGTTACACTCCGAATGCTGGTTTTGCAGGGACAGACTCTTTTACCTACAAAGCTAATGACGGGAAAGCTGATTCTGCCACTGCTACGGCGACGATTATTGTAAATAACCCGACAACTCCGACGCCAGCCACAACTCCGACGCCAGCCACAACTCCGACGCCAGCCACAACTCCGACTCCCACGGAAACTCCAGCCACAACTCCGACTCCAGCCACAACTCCGACGCCAGCCACAACTCCGACTCCCACGGAAACTCCAGCCACAACTCCGACTCCAGCCACAACTCCGACTCCAGTTACAACTCCGACTCCCACGGAAACTCCAGCCACAACTCCGACGCCAGCCA
>JAUBOG010000469.1:0-5219 GCA_036700105.1 Microcoleus occultus BM001215583 | reverse complement strand
TTAAGAAGGGGGACTTTGAGTAAGTTCTTATCCCCCCCTTTTTAAGGGGGGCTAGGGGGGATCGGGCTTAACTGAACCGTATTGGATTCTGTACTTCCCGAAAATAAGTCTAACTTTCCAACTATGAAATCTTTAGATTCCGAACAGCAACACATCTTTGTCGAAACCAACAAGATCCGCCTGCACTGCGTTTCTCAAGGAGAAGGGGAGCTGGTTATCCTCCTGCACGGGTTTCCAGAGTTTTGGTACTCTTGGCGCCATCAAATCCCTGCTTTAGCGCGTCATTTCAAGGTGGTGGTGCCGGATTTGCGGGGCTACAACGATTCGGACAAGCCGGAAAGCGGCTATGATTTGGATACGCTGAGCGCGGATATTCGGGGTTTGATCGATCGGCTCGGCTATACAAAAGCTCACATTGTCGGTCACGATTGGGGAGGCGCGATCGCGTGGCATTTAGCTCAAAAATTCCCCGAAAAACTCAACCGCTTGGCAATTTTAAACGCTCCCCACCCGCAGCGATTCGTGCAGGAAATGGCGAGCAATTTAGATCAGCTTCGCCGCAGTTGGTACGTTTTGGCTTTTCAGGTTCCCGGTATTCCCGAATGGCTGATCCGGCAAAACTTGAAAGATTTTGTGCACAATGTTTTTCAAGGACAAGCAATTCGCAAAGGAGCATTTAGCGCGGAAGAAACTCAGATTTATCAGGATGCTTTAGAAAAACCGGGAGTATTAAGCGCCGCGATCAATTATTACCGACAAATGTTTCACCCGCAGAGGATGTGGAATTTGGGGCAGAAATTGGAAACTGTGAACGTTCCTACTTTGGTGCTTTGGGGAGAAGAAGATGCGTTTTTGAGCCACAAACTTGTAGAAGGTTTAGACAGGTTAATTACGGCTCCGTTTAAGTTAAAATTAGTTCCGAATTGCGGTCACTGGATTCAGCAGGAAGCGCCGCAAACCGTGAATCGAGAATTGTTGAGTTTTCTCAGAAATTCTTCTCCTTCTTGGGCTTTGACTTAGAAAAAGTTAACGCTTGCAAATAAGAACGGGCTCTCCGGCCCGTTCCACAAGAACATTGAATTTTTGTGGAACGGGCTCTCCGGCCCGTTCTTGATATCTGACAAATTCTACTGTTTGTCAATCCCACAGCAAATTTTCTTTAATCAACAGTGCAATCATCGCTGTTCTGGAACAAACACCGAGTTTGATAAAAATCCGCCTCACGTAAGTAGCAACCGTCCAGTGACTGATGTTTAAATTTTTGGCAATACATTTGTTTGGCAGGCCTTGGGCTACTAATTGGGCGATCGCCCTTTCCCGTGGACTCAGATTGACAACCGGTTTATAAATTGTGCTTTGCATAATTTTGCAGTGCAGTAACGAGTTAAATCTTAATCACTCAGTAGTAGAATTCCCAGTTTTTTTCGGACTTCAGATAAAGGAGTTTCCCAGTCAGATTCAGGATTCCAGTCAATTAGTCGAGCGGCTAATTTTCCGTATTTTAACCCTTTGATAATTTGTGCGATCGTGCATTTGCCACTTATAAGTCCAACTAATACTAAAATTGCACAGGAAGGGCGAAACACTTGAGATCGAGTAAACGCTTGAAGTACAAATTCATCGTCAGTAGAAGGTGAAAGACCCGTCAGAACGTGCCAAACGTCGTGGTTTCGCTGAATCCAGTCTCCCGATGCGATCGGCTCAAAGCCTTGTTCGTCCAAAAATCGCGCCACTTCGCACCCTAATGTTCCTGCTGGTAGTTGCCGCAATTTTTTCAAGTCGATTTCAAAGTGTCGATCTCTCTCAATTTGAGGATTAATTGTTTGAGCCATTTTTAATATAACTCCTAATTGACCGCCAGCCATAATTTATTCTCCCTCCAACAAACTTTTAAGTTTCTCGCAAATAAAATTCGTGTTTGTCAAGTTCATTTTTGTCCTGAATCAATACAACTTTTTTTTTCACAGGCTCAGCTTAGAAATCCTACCTTCTGTCACAGCATTTAAGTTTCCGGAGCTTTTACATTTCTTGACAAATAGCCTCAAATGTGAAATTTGCCAGTTGTCAAAACCCCAAGAGTCGCAGTTACCGCAACTTGACCCACCGGAAAATCCCTGTAAAATCCACAATATCGATCGGTAATTTGAACTCCCTTACTTACGTATATAAATTTATTCTGCTGCTAATTATTGGAATCTGCAAGGAGTCAGAAGTTGAACTGTGTACGCCAGCGAGCTGGGGGAAAGCAAATGAAGAAAATTGAAGAGAGATGAAGTAGGGTGAAGTTTAGCAAATTGGATGCCCGTGACGCTGCGCGTGTGGTGTCGCTCAAATGAGTGACACTTGGTCAAGCGACTGGTGAAGGATTGAGCTGGTAGTTATAAATAAAAAAGTATAAATTAATCAAGAATATTGCCATGAAACGACTTAATTTTTGGTGTTCGGCAGGAGTATTATTATTGATTTGTGGCGGTGCTGCTAGCGCTACCACTTATATTAATTCTACCGAAAAAACGACTTTAAACCTGTCCGAAAAACCCGACAATGCTAGCGGTTTTTATTTTACTAAAGTAGGCGCTCGCGAATTTTTGGGCAATATTAAAATCACCAGTTCGGAAGGAGCAGCCGGCTCTTACTATTACAGAGGAACTTTCAAAGACCGTGCAATAGACCAAGGCAGAAAAATTGTTTGTTCTGGAGATATTGCCATTGTCAGGCGTCAAGTTGGCAGCCGTCAATTGGCAGCAGAAGTCACTTGGAAGGTGAAAGGAGGAGAAAATTGTCCTTCTGTAGGCCAGACATTTAAAGTCAATTTAGTCGAACCTTTACCGCGTGCTAATGCAATTGGCGACTATACTTCCAGCAATGCTAATACTTGGTTGACCCAAACTGCTGGTTCTGCAAGCTGGCCTGCTTGGCGCGTCACCTCGTGGGATGGAGAACTCAACTGCCGCAAGACGCCCAACGGAGCAATTCAACAAGTTTACCGCGCAGATCGAGATACAATTGCTGCTGAACTCAGGGCCGGGAATGCGATTTTGATGGCGAACGGTAAACCCTGGTTGCTGACACGACAAGGTTGCTATGTGCGAGCTAATTCTCAATATATTCAGCCCGTTTCTTTGCCTGAGTAAAGAGGACACGGCAGTGCCCTTGGACTGCCCCGATTAAGTGTAGGGACACGGCATTGCCGTGTCCTGCTTTCGGGTGATATTAAGAGGACACGGCCATGCCGTTTTCCTACTCCGATTAATTGTAGGGATACGGCATTGCCGTGTCCTGCTTTCGGGTGATATTAATTCCGATGCTCTTAAAAACAGGATTTGGTATTTAATGACCTACCAGAATAGAGGAGGACGCGGCAGTGTCGTGTCCCTACCCAATTAATTGTAGGGACAAGGCACTGCCGTGTCCTGACTGCGGGTAAAATATTAATTTTGATGGTCTTAAAAACAGGATTTGGTATTTAGTGACCTACCAGTATCGCTGTATCTGCTAACTCTTCGTTTTGAGAAACCTGCGGTTCCTTGAGAATTAAAACACAAAGACAGCAGACGATCGCCGCAGCAGTTCCCAGTACCTGAAAAAAGATATGGTTTCCGGCAATTTCTTGGGGCAGAAAGCTATAAAATGTGGCGTAAGTTACAGCGCCGACACTGCCGTAAGCACCGACATTTCCGGCAATTTGACCGGTTACTTCTCGTTTAATTAAGGAGACGATGCCAAAAGTTGCACCTGCTGCACCGAAGACGAAGAAGGCACATAACATTGTCGTGACGATCGCCACTGGTAACGGCCAGTTTGCCGTCATTTGGCTCAGGATTGAATACCCCAACGCGACTCCGGCGATCAGGAGTGTGAGCGTCCATTTGCGGCTGCCGATTTTGTCCGAAATTAAGCCTCCGGTGGGACGACTGATCAAGTTCATCAGGGGAAACATCGCAGCTATCGGCCCGGCGATCGCCTGATTTAAGTTGAAGGTGTTCTCGAAAAATTCTGGCAGCATTGAAACAACAGCGATTTCCGAACCAAAGGTGACTGCATAAGCTAGCTGCAATACGAATACTTGACTGATTTGGTAGCGTTCTTGAGCTGGGTAATCTTTTTTGCCAGTTACAACTTCTCGGTTAACTTCCCAGGTTTTGTAAGCCTGAATTAAATAGATTGCTGTCAAACCGATCCAAATGCCGTACATGACATTTGCCGTCAAAAAATTTGCTTTCTGCAAGCGCCAGACAATTAAAGCTAAGGCGCCAAATAAAGGAATGTTGGCGAGCAACAATGCCCAAAAGCTTTGAGCGCTGGTGACTTCCATTGCGCCGTTGCGGGCTGGGCGCTGGTAGACTTTGCCGGGGGGAGTGTCTTGAACGTTGCAGTAAAAAATGACTCCGAAAATTGCCGCGGCAATCCCGGTAAGGGCGATCGTCAATCGCCAATTGCTTTCGCCGAGTGAGAGAAAAGCGGTTGCTGCGGCGATCGACGGTAACAGTGCTTCGGCGGCAAAAGAACCAAAGTTTCCCCAGCCGGCATAGATACCTTGAGCGAAGCCGATCTCTTCTGGGGGAAACCATTCGGCAACTAAGCGGATGCCTACCACGAATGCAGATCCGACAATTCCCATAGCCAAACGGCTTAAAACCAACTGGTTGAAGTTTTGGGCGCAGGCGAAGGCCAGGGTGGGAAATGCTGCATAGATTAGGATTGAGGAGAAGGTGATCCGAGGCCCGAATCGATCGAGCAACATACCGATAATGATGCTGGCTGGAATGGTGAGGGCTAGGTTGCAGAGACTGATGATTCTAGCTTGCCCGATCGTCAAACCCAAATCTTGCTGCACCGTGGTACTGAATGGCGCGTAGTTGAACCACACGATGAAAGTTAAGAAAAAAGCAAACCAACTCAGGTTCAGAATCCGAAAAGGCCCTCTGAATGATAAAAGCCCTTGAAGCATATTAAGTTATCCTAAGAAATCATACAGATTATTAATTTTGAGTTAATGTCATGACAAAAAATTGTGTCGTATGTTACTTTTTATCGGGAAAAGGAAAGCTAGCGCATCAATTTCGTGCAGATATTGTATTTGAGCCGGATTTTGATGAGATATGCAGAGAGCAACTCTGGACACGGCAATGCCGTTTCTTGCGCCACAAAATAATCACGATCCCTCGCGAGGAGGACACGGCAGTGCCGTTTCCCTACAATTAATCGGGGTAGGGAAA
>JAUBOG010000046.1:0-22231 GCA_036700105.1 Microcoleus occultus BM001215583 | reverse complement strand
CCGCACTTTAACGAGAACTAGGGGTTTCAAATATTCTCTGGTAACTAGATGCGTTCACCCTGCTCTGGGGAGCTACTACTTTTAACGGAGCATTCTTACAAAAAGCAGATTTTTCGCAAGCAACTTTGGGGAATACAGATTTCAGATTTTCTATATTAGAAAATACTTGTTTCTATCAGGCAAAATATCTGAATATTAAACTTTTTAGAAAAACACGCCTAGCGTCAAGAAAGCTGTTGATTAATTCAATTAAAACCAAAGTAAATAGGAAGCGATCGAGATAACATCCTTAATTCCCAATCTCAAATCTCAAATCGATTTAACATCAAATGCTGTACCGATATCGTTCGTAAGTCCGACAGTTAGACAGGGAATTAATTCCCTGTCTCATAGCGAAAGTCCTCTCAAAGAGGACTGAAGAGCTAATTAAATAAACCTCTTAATCCTCAAGTTTAAATCTCAGATATCCAATCTCAAATCAATAATTCCCAATCTAAAATCCAAAATCTAAAATCTAAAATTGATAGTCGGTTTCAACCGACTTTCGCTATGAGGCAGGGGTTTAAACCCCTGCCGGACTGTCGGAATGCGGGTTTGACCTTAAATTGACTGCTACCCTCCCAAGTCGATAAAAGTCGATAAAAAGTCGATGAAAAGTCGATGAATTCTCAAATAACTCACTCACGAACTCAAATAGCCGTCTGATTAGATAAGAGATAACAAGGTTGAATCGCATCAAAATGAGGTAAAAACATTATGGATTCTATTTTAACTTTCCTGCTGGCATTAGCCACCGATCGATCGCTTTTTACATTAACACCGCCACTATTTTGGTTGACAGTCGGAGTTGTGTTAAGTGCGATCGATCTATTAATCCTCAAAACTCTGCCCCGAAGATACAGATTTTACTTGCTGATGATGGGGGTTTCTGCTTTAATTTGCTCTTCTGTTTTGTGGATAGGCTCGATCGTATTTCAGTTTAATTGGGCGTATGTTATGTATGCAGCTTTTGACTGGCATATATCCTATTGGATGGTAATCTCTCTCGCCCTCAACACCTGGATTAGACCGCTTTTAATCGTGCGCAAAAAGTTTGTGATTCCCGCAGCAACCACAGCCACAACTATTTCCGAAATTTTACCTGGAGAAATTGGAATGGTGATGTATGAAGGTGCTCCTTGGAAAGCCCGCAATGAAGATTTCAAAGGAATTGCACCCAAACAAAAAGTTTACGTTTTACAGCGCGAAGGAAACACGTTGATTGTGATACCTGACAGCTTAATTCACATTAACGGTTAAATCTTTGCAGTCATATCAAGTCATCTTTAAACTGTTGAAATTGACCTCCCTATCAACTATCAACAGCAAGGTGCGTCGCTTTGAGATTGTCGATTGAAGTTTGGGATGGTTGGTGGCGACGCACCCTACAACTGTCAACTGTCAACTATCAACTATCAACTGTTTAGGAGATTCACTATGTATCAGTATTTTTTGATGGCGTTGTTTGCGATTACCGGAGTATCTTTAGGTAGCAGTATCAAAGTTGTCCGTCAAGGAGACGAGGCTTTAGTAGAAGTTTTTGGAATTTACGATCGCAAAAAACTCGAACCTGGCATCACATTTCTAGTTCCCTTTGTCGAAAGAGTTGCCTATCAAGAAACTCTGCGCGAGCAAATTTTACACCTACCGCCACAACAATGCAAAACTCGCGATCGGGTTTCCGTCACAGTTGATTTTATCGTGCACTGGCGAATTATTAACTTAGAAAAAGCTTGCTACAAAGTGCAGAATCTCAAGCAATCCCTGTTCAATATATTGATTCTGGCAATTGGAAATCACATCGCTCAATTAACTCTAGAGCAATTGTACGTCGATCGCCCTCAAATAAATAATGCTTTAGTGGAGGATTTAGATACAATAGCCGATCCCTGGGGAGTGAAGTTTACAAAAGTGGAATTGCGGAACTTTGCGATTCACCATAAATTAATTGAATCGATATCTATCGATTTGAAAAAGCTACCAAATCTGCAAGCTTAGATGTTTTTTAAATTGCCATTGTTCTAGTTCTTCTCGTTACCAGGCAGAGCCTGATAGCGCAGATCCAGAGGCTCTGCTTCGCTGAATTAAATTGCCTGGTAACGCAGTTCCAGAGGCTCTGCCTCACTGAATTTAATTAATTTTTCAAGGACTAAAGTCCTTACTACAAACAAAGAGGAGACTATACCATGCGTCAAGAAAATTCTAAGCCAGCTAATGGTTGCGGATGTTTAGCGCTTTTAATGTGCATTGGAGTAATCGGTGCGATGATCGCTCTTCCATCATTTCTGAATAAAGCAAATAAGGCTAAGCAGTCTGAAGCAAAACAGTATGTTGGTTCCATGAACAGAGCTCAGCAAGCTAAATTTGCAGAAAACGGTGCTTGGGCAACTTCTATTCCTGCTTTAGGGCTTGGCATTAAAACAGAAACAACCAATTACAAATATTCAACTCGTGCCACAAAACAAGCTGCTTTTAATTATGGAGTATCCAAGCACAAAACAGAAAAAAGTTATGTCGGCGGTGTGTTTGTAGTTCCTGCCAAAGAAGTCGATGCCAATGCTGTTAAAGATGCAATGACAACATCATCCATATTGTGCGAAGCTGACGATCGCAGTACAATTGAACCAGCGGAACCAATTTATCAAAATGGCAAGGTTATTTGCGGTAAAGGCACAACAGAATTGACTAGATAATCTAACTATAGAGTAAATAAAGTCCTTACTACAAACAGAGAGGAGAAACTACCATGAGTCAACATGATTTTAAGCCAGCTAGCCTTTTCTATAAGCGTCCTTCTAAGTCAGCTAGCTTTTTACCTACTACTGGTTGCGGATGTTTAGTGCTTTTAATGTGCATTTTGCTTGCCTCAGTAATTGGTGTTTTAGTCTTTTCATCATTTTTTTTGTGTGGCGCAAATAAGGCTAAGCAGTCGGAAGCAAAACAGTATGTTGGTTCAATGAACAGAGTTCAGCAAGCTCAATTTGCAGAAAACGGTAGTTTTTCTACTTCTGTTGCTGCTTTAGGACTTGGAATTAAAACAGAAACAGCTAACTACAAATATTTACTTCGTAGCACCAAACAAACTGCTTTTAATTATGCAGTGTCCAAGCAAGAAACAGAAAGAAGTTATGTTGGCGCTGTTTTTTTAGTTCCTGCCAAAAAAGTTGATGCCAATGCTGCTCAAAATGAAATGATAACATTATCCATCTTGTGCGAAGCTGACGATCGCGGTACAATTAAACCAGCAGAACCAATTTCTCAAAATGGCAAAGTTATTTGCGGTAAAGGTACAACAGAAGTGACAAAATAATCTAACTAAAGGCAAGCTTATGACAGTCGATTACCAATACCAAATCGGCGGCAGTCTCCCGCAAGATGCGCCTACTTATGTAGTGCGGCAAGCTGACTCGGAACTTTATCAAGCCCTGAAAGCTGGAGAGTTTTGTTACGTGCTCAATTCCCGACAAATGGGCAAATCCAGTTTGCTGGTGCGAACTGTGCAAAAGCTCTCGGCCGATCGCATTTCTTGTGCTACGATCGACCTTTCGGACATTGGCAGCCAGCAAGTCTCCCTAGATAAGTGGTACGGCGGCGTCGCTTACAAACTTTTGTGCAGTTTCAACCTATTTAATGCTGTCGAGTTTGTGACTTGGTGGCGGGAGAGAGAATTGATGTCGCCAGTCCAACGGTTAGGAGAGTTAATTGAAGAGTTATTGCTGGTCAAAATTTCGCAAAACATTGTCATTTTTATTGATGAAATTGATAGCGTTCTCAGTTTCAAAGAACCGCTAGATGACTTTTTTGCCTTGATTAGATCCTGTTACAACAAACGCCCTCACAAACCAGAATACCAGCGGTTGACATTTGCTTTACTGGGAGTCGCTACGCCGTCGGATTTAATTAGCGATGCAACTCGCACGCCTTTTAATATTGGTCGAGCTATTGAACTTCAGGGTTTTAACTTACACGAATCTTTGCCTTTAGTCAAGGGATTTGAGGGGAAAATTGACAATCCTCAAGCAGTTTTGCAAGAGATTTTGGAGTGGACGGGCGGTCAACCGTTTTTGACTCAAAAGCTGTGTAAATTGATTGTTCAAGGGCAGGAAGAAGGTTCGGCAGCGGATTTTGTAGCGGATGTAACGGATGTAACGGATGTCAGTTCGGCAGCGGATTTTGTAACGGATGTAGCGGATGAAAATAGGACTAAAGTCGTTAGTGCGAACCGATTGTCGATCGGGGAAATAGTGCAATCTCAGATTGTTGATAATTGGGAAGCTGCTGATGAGCCAGTGCATTTGAAAACTATTCGCGATCGCCTTCTCAGAAATCAGCACCGCGCCAGCAGGTTACTAGGACTATATCAAAAAATATTAGCACTCTCAGAAACCCCCGATTGTAGGGGCGGTGCCCCCGTGCCCGCCCTGGTAGGGGGGATCGAAGCCGATGATACCCCCGAAGAAACTGAATTGCGGCTGAGCGGATTAGTGGTAAAACGAGGCGGAAAATTAAGGGTTAACAACCGCATTTACGCATCTATATTCAACCGTAACTGGGTAGAAAAAGCGCTAAGCGACTTCCGCCCTTATGCTGAATCTCTAACAGCATGGATCGGATCGAATTGTCAAGATGAATCTCGATTGTTGCGCGGTCAAGCATTGCAAGACGCGCGAGAATGGGCGGCCGGTAAAAGCTTGAGTAGCCAAGATTATCAGTTTTTAGCGGCTAGCCAAGAAGCTGAATTTGCCCAGTTGCGCGATCGCGAACAGCAAACTCAAGCAGAAATAGAACTATTGCGCCGCGAAAATGAGTTACTAGAAAAACTCAGCGCCGAGCAAAAACTCCGAAAATCCACTCAAATTAAACTCTGGCGCGAAGAACGACTGAAAGTACAAATTTTCACGGTAAGTTCAGCAATCCTAATTTCCACCTTAATTGTCGCTTTTTGGGTCAAGCCGTCGATTGAGGAAAGAAACCACAAAATTCTGACTCTCAGTTTATTTTCGGAAACACTATTTACGGCTGATAAAAAAACAGAATCTCTCGTAGAAAGTATCAGAGCTGTTATAGAAATGAGGCGCTCGATCGGAGTAAGATCCGATATCCAAGTCCGGGTTTTAACGGCGCTGGAACAAGTGGTTTACAGTTTTAATCAACGCATCAGTTTTCCCAGTTCAGCCACTAAGCCTGGTTTTGTTGTTTTCAGCCCAGACAGTCAAATGCTTGCCACATCTGGCGAGGACGATCGCACGATTAAAATTTGGCATACCAAGGGCAGTTTAAAAGCTGTTTTGAAAGGTGATAGCACCAAAATTAAAAGTCTCAGTTTCAGCGGCGACAGTCAGAAGCTAATTGCATTTAGTGATGATAACACAGTTGAATTTTGGCAGGTTGATGGCAAGTTTATTGAAAAATTTAAATGGGATAACGAGAAAAATAATATAACTCAAGGGAGTTTTCAGCAATCTGTAAAAGTCATAAATCAAGCTGATTTAGCCGCATCATTTAAGGTAGAGAAGGATAAAATTGTCAGTACAAGTTTGAGTTTAGATGGCACAATGCTTGCGGTTGTAGGTGCTGGGTCAAATGTGACAATTTGGGGTAAAGATGGTAAATCGATAGGTGTTTTTAAACATCCCAGCCAAGTTACAAATATTAGTTTTAGCGCCGATCGCCAAATGCTGGTATCGGCTAGTGCAGACAAAATGGTAAGATTGTGGAAACTTGATGGTACATTGCTCAAAACTTTAAAGGGACACAAGAGTGCTGTTTGGAGTGCGAGCTTTAGTCCTGACGGTCGGGCGATCGCCAGTGCGAGTGCTGATGGTACGGTGATATTGTGGAATTTAAATGTAGATGATTTGTTGGTGCAGGCTTGCAATTTAACTCGCAATTATCTTCAGGTTAAGTCTCAGCTTAATGAAGGCGATCGCCATTTGTGCGACGGAATTACAAATCAGTAAAAAGTGCGATCGCCTATCCGCGAATCCTCATAGGTAATAGGTCAGCTAGATTAGTGTATTCAACTCTAGAGCAAAAATACCAGCGGTTGCAAACACAGTTAACGGGCGGTGTCATCGCCCTTGGCGGGATTTTCTGCACGGGTACTCTCTGGTATTGGCTGGTGGAACAATGGCCTTTGCTCGATGCCGCTTACATGACTGTATTTACCTTAGCAACTGTCGGCTACGGTGAAATTCACCCCCTCGGAAGACGCGGGCGAATGTTTACCATGTGCCTGATTTTGATGGGCGTGATGGTGATTGGTTATATCGTCAACCGCTTTACAGAAGCGCTGATTCAAGGATATTTTCAAGAAGGAGCAAGAATTAGGCAGCAGCGGCGTTTGGTGGATTCTTTGATCGGGCATTACATTCTCTGCGGTTTTGGGCGTACGGGGCGACAAATTGCCTTGGAATTTCAGGCGGAAAATATCCCTTTTGTGGTGATAGATTCGGCCGTGCAGTCGATCGAGGCTGCTTTGACACTTGGATATACGGCGGTGCAAGGAGACGCTACTCTCGACGAAACTTTGCTGAATGTCGGGATCGATCGCGCAATTTGCATAGTAGCAGCTTTGCCTTCGGATGCCGAGAATTTATACACTGTCATGTCGGCGAAAACTCTGAATCCGAAGGTAAGGGCGATCGCCCGCGCCACCACCGAAGAAGCCGTCAAGAAGCTGCAGCGGGGCGGCGCCGATGCCGTCGTATCCCCCTACATTACCGGCGGAAAACGCATGGCGGCGGCGGCTTTGCGGCCTCAAGTTATGGATTTTTTGGACGGTGTTTTGACCGGCACCGACAGTTCTTTTTACATGGAAGAATTTTTGGTCGATCCCAATAGTTGCGTCTACGTCGGGCACACTTTGAGAGATGCCAAGCTGCGATCGCAGTCGGGGGCCTTGGTTTTGGCGGTGCGGCGCGCTAGCGGGACTTTGATTGTCGGCCCTACCGGAGAAACGCCGATCGAAGGAGGAGATATGCTGATTTGTTTGGGCACGGCCGAACAACTGCGCGCCCTCAATCAAATCCTCAGTCCCCTGAGTTTTCGCCTCCCCCGACCCCCCAAGTAGAAGCTAGTACGATCGCTCGCAGTTTAAACCCGCCGCTGCTGCTGTCGTCCATTGGATCGGCACAAAAGTCACGCCAAACTTCTGGTGAGAACACTTGACAATGTGTACCAATCTGGGACTAAAATTTTTGCGATCGCCCGTTGTGTCAAACTGAATTCTTCCAGTCGCTCCGCTGGCGCTAAAATTTGGATTGGCAATAGTTTTTTGCATCCCTTCCCGGCTGGGTTGCTGCTGCATTTCTATGGCTTGAATCAGCGTCTTAGCAGCATCGTAGGTTAACGCAGTTCGGTGACTGACATTTCCTTCCCAAATCTGGCGAGTATCCTCAAGAAATTTGCGGTTGGGAGAGTTTAAATGATGCCAAGAAACTGCGGCCGCCATTTTCTCAAAAGACGGTAACTTAGCAGCAGCTTCTAAGGTGTTTTGACTGTATATTCCCCCGGTTCCGACTACCCAATTGCGGTCGAGATTGGCTTGGAAAAGTGCCATCGCATTGCTGACTGCGATCGGGACGTGACTCGGACTTAAAACGATCCTTCGCAGAATTTCCAGAGGCGATCGACTTGCTTAACAATTTGAAAGTGCGGCCCAAAAGTCGATCGCCGACTTGGCAGATATGGAGGCGGTTTTGGAGATACTGGGAACAGATGGGAGCGAAATTTGAGCAAAAAATAGGGCTATCGGTAATCCAATTAACCTAAAACCCTTACTCCACAAAAGATATTGAAAGTGAGCACGGAGGGATTTGAACCCCCGACCCTCAGGACCGGAACCTGATGCTCTATCCACTGAGCTACGTGCCCTCAACTCTTCAGACTATAACACGTCTTGCGCCAAATGGCAAGGACGATCGCAAATTCGATCGCCAGTCTTCAAACCCCTTGGCGCGTGCGGGTTCTACTCCCCCGCCTTTGGCGCGTCTCAGGCAGTTACCGCACCCAGAAACTGGAAATTTTTCCTAAACGGTCACAATAATACGACAATGGGTAAAATAATATACTTTAATCTATCAAAGATTAAGTTCGCATTCGATCGGGGTGAGCATCTACTGCGGCTAATATAGCCCGCATCAATGCCCTGTAGCTAGCTCGGCAACAGGTGGCGCTGCTGTTAAGACAGTCTCTGCAAAGACGGTTCTAGGCTAAGTTCACAAAAACTCTGAATCTTATGGTTTCTAAAATTTTAGACAAATTATCGCTGCGAACTGTTCTCATAGTTCCATTTGTACTGCAAATCGTGGCAGCCGTGGGACTCGTAGGATATCTCTCTTTTAGAAACGGACAAAAAGCCGTTAATAACCTTGCCGGTCAGTTAATGAGCGAAGTCAGTTTGCGTGTCGAGCAAAACCTGCAAGTTTACCTGACAACTCCCCATCAAATCAATCAAAGCAAGCTCGATGCTGTCAAACTCGGGTTATTAAAGATGGACAACTTATCCGCTTGGGAGAAATATCTTTGGCGGCAAGTACAATTATATCCCTATATCAATTTTACATCTATTGGCAACAAGGATGGAGACTATCGAACTGGAGAAAAACTGTCAAATGGCTCTCTAATGATTAATTTATCAGGCAAATCTACTGGTTTTGATTTTTATTCTTACAATACTAACGATACAGGCGATCGCACTACCGTAGCAGCCGTTGTCAAAAACTTTGACATCCGCGAACATCCTTCGTACCAAAATGCGGCTAATATCGAGCGACCAACTTGGAGTTCCGTTTATATTTCGTTTCTAGAACCCACCTTAATACTCAGCGCGCTCCAACCCGTATACGAGAACAATCAGCTACAAGGAGTATTAATTTCTGCCTTGCGTCTCGACCATATTGGGAGATTTTTAAACAGTCTCAAAATTGGCAAATCCGGGCAAGCATTTATTATCGAAAAAAATGGTACGTTACTGGCAACTTCAACTGCCGAACAACCATTCCGAATCAAAGATAATAATATCAAAGAACTGTTCAAAGCCGAAGAGAGTATTGACCCCTCGACTCAAGCTACAGCTAAATATGTAGCAGTTCGTTTTCAGGAATTAAAGGAAATTAAAAGTTCCTATCTCTTAAATTTTGAAATAGACGGCAAGCGACAATTTGTAAATATTCTACCGTTCCAAGACGGTAAAGGTTTAGACTGGCTGATTGTGGTGGTGGTTCCCGAATCAGATTTTACCAAAGAAATAGATGCCAATACCCAGACTACTATTTGGCTGTGTTTGGCAGCTTTAGGAGTAGCTTTAGTTATCGGCATTCTGACTTCTCGGTGGGTGACAAATCCTATTTGGCGCTTAAATACAGCAGCGAAAAACATTGCTAAAGGTGAATGGGACAAAACAGTAGAAAGCGAACGCTCCGACGAATTGGGGGAATTAGCGAAAGCATTTAACAGCATGGCTCAACAACTGCAACAGTCTTTTGAAACTTTAGAACACCGAGTGCAAGAGCGGACAGCAGAATTGGCTGTAGCTAAAGACAAAGCCGAAGTAGCTAATCAGGCTAAAAGTACCTTTCTTGCCAACATGAGTCACGAATTGCGATCGCCCCTGAATGCAATTCTCGGCTTTTCCCAACTGATGACTCGCAGCCAAACTCTATCTCCAGAACATCAAGAAAATATTAGCATAATTAGCAGCAGCGGAGAACACTTACTCACCCTGATTAATAACGTACTCGATTTATCTAAAATTGAATCGGGCCGCACCACCCTCAATCCCAAAAAGTTCGACCTTTATCGCCTGCTCAACGACTTAGAAGATATGTTTGAGCTCAAAGCAGATGACAAGCGCTTGCAGTTGATTTTTGACCGCAGTCCCGATGTGCCGCAATACGTAGAAAGTGATGAGCTAAAATTGCGGCAAATCTTAATCAATCTGCTCAATAACGCTCTTAAATTTACCGACGAGGGCGGTGTTTCTGTGAGAGTTAGCAAGCAGTCATCCGGCAAAACCGATCGGGCAGAAGGTAAAATATTTGAGTCCTCGGAACTATCGAAAAATGCACCAGATTTGCCGACAGCTAATAGCATTAAACCATCCCCATCAACTCACTCTGAAAATGCGAGTTATGCCAACCAAAATAATGCTTCAGATTCTGCTGCTTCCTTCTTCCTTCATTTTGAAGTCGAAGATACTGGACCAGGTATTGCTGCTCATGAATTAGACAATCTTTTTGAAGCTTTCCTGCAAACCCAAACTGGCAGAAATTCGCAAGAAGGTACAGGTTTGGGATTGCCAATCAGCCGCAAGTTTGTGGAATTAATGGGCGGCGAAATGAGCGTTACTTCTGCTGTCGGCAAGGGAACTAATTTTAAGTTTGAGATCCAAGTTCTTGCGGTTGAGGTGGCTGATATTGAGACCCAAAAACCGACTCGGAATGTTATTGCTCTGGAACCCAACCAGCACCCCTATCGAATTTTGATAGTAGACGATAAACCGCTAAACCGTCAACTGTTAATTAAACTTCTCAATCCTCTGGGTTTTGAACTGAAAGAAGCTACTAACGGTCAAGAAGCTATTGATATTTGGGACAGTTGGGAACCGCATTTGATTTGGATGGATATGAGGATGCCCGTGATGGACGGCTACGAAGCGACGCAGTACATTAAAGGTACTATTAAAGGTCAAGCTACTGCTGTTATTGCGCTGACTGCGAGCGTTTTGGAGGAAGAACGGGCAGTTATTTTGTCGGCGGGCTGCGATGCTTTTATGCGGAAACCTTTCCGGGAAGCCGATATTTTCGATGCAATGCACAAACATATCGGAGTGCGCTATATTTATGAAGATCCGGGTCAAGCTAATTTGTTGGCAATCAAAGAGCGCGATCTGGAAATGACTGCGGCTGACTTCGTTAAATTGCCAGAGTCGCTGGTAGCTGATTTGAAGCTGGCGATCCTAAATGCAGATATGGATTTAATTGAAAGTGCGATCGAGCAAATTAGATTCCAGGATACAGCAACCGCAGGTGCGATCGCCCGTTGTATAGAAAATTTCGAGTACGACAAAGTTTTAAACTTAATTTCTCAAACAAGATCACATGAATAACGACCTTCCCAGTACCGATCGCGGTAATATTTTAGTAGTTGACGACACCCCAGCTAACTTGCGGCTGCTCGCCGGAATTTTGAACGGCAAGGGCTATAAAGTCCGCCCCGTACCTAGCGGCGAGTTAGCGCTTTCGGCAGCCAAAGGTATGCCCCCAGATTTGATTTTGCTGGATATTATGATGCCCGAAATGAACGGGTATGAAGTTTGCGAAAAAATCAAATCTGACGAACGCACTCGCGACATTCCGGTGATTTTTATTAGCGCCATCAATGACGTACTAGATAAGGTTAAAGCCTTTGCTGTGGGCGGGGTAGATTATATAACCAAACCGTTTCAGGTGGAAGAGGTTCTAGTTAGGGTAGAAACCCATTTAGCAATGTGCCAGTTGCAAAAAAAACTTCAACAGAAAAACGATGAACTGACAGTCACTTTAGACCAACTCCAAGCAACTCAGAATCAATTAGTTCAATCGGAAAAAATGGCCGCATTAGGGCAACTGATTGCGGGCATTGCTCACGAAATTAATACGCCGCTGGGAGCAATTCGCTCGTCCATCGGTAATATTACCAGCTTTTTGGATAACAATCTCGAAAGCTTGCCCGTTTTTTTTAAAGAACTTTCTGCGGAACGCCAGCACGATTTCTTGAGTTTGATGTACAGTTCCGGCCAACAAACTTACTCTTTATCTACGCGAGAAAAGCGGGAATTTAAAAAAGGACTCAAGCAGCAACTAGAGTCGGAAGGAATTGACAATGCTGACAGCCTTGCTAGCATTTTAGTCAATATCGGATTGCAGGGAAACTTACAAGAATTCTTGCCGTTACTCAAAGACCCCGACCGCGAAAATATTATAAAAACAGCCTACGATTTTGCTAGCATTCACAGAAGCGCTAGAACCATCGCTACCGCTACAGAACGCGCTGCAAAAGTCGTTTTTGCCCTGAAAAACTATGCGCGCTACGATGTGAACGGCGAAAAAATACAGGTGAATATTACAGAAGGAATTGAAACTGTATTGATTCTTTATCAGAATCAAATCAAGCAGGGTGTGGAAATCGTCAGAAACTATCAAGCTCAACTGCCTGCTGTACTGTGTTATCCCGACGAACTAAATCAAGTTTGGACAAATTTAATTCACAATTCTTTACAAGCGATGGACAATCAAGGAACTTTAACAATTGACGCCGTACAGCAAGATACGGGCAGCGTTCTGGTGAGAATTACCGACAGCGGCAAGGGGATTCCACCGGAGATTTTGCCGAAAATTTTTGAGCCTTTTTTTACTACCAAGCCTGCGGGAGAAGGCAGCGGGTTGGGATTGGATATTGTCAAAAAAATAATTGACAAACATCAGGGCAAAATTGATGTGGAGTCGGCGCCCGGTCAAACTGCATTTACAGTGTCTTTGCCAATTAATTTAATTGAGTAGGTAAAGTACGCCAGACTGAAATCTGCGGCTAAAAATTTGCAGTCTAGGCGCGCGGAATGTAGAATTTGGAAAACGGTGTGCTGCCCATCCGGGTTCGCCCTGCCAGACGAAAGGAGGAAACTAGCGATGTCTAAACCAGCAATTTTGTGTGTTGACGATGAAGTAGCGGTGTTGGAAAGTCTGGAAATTGAACTGCAACAGGCATTTAACGGTAAATATCTTTGCGAATTTGCTGAAAGTGCTGCCGAAGCACTGGAAATAATTGAAGAGCTATGTGAAGACGAGGTAAACATTCTAGTGATTGTCTCTGATTGGTTGATGCCCGGAATGAAAGGAGATGAGTTGCTAATTACAATCCATCAAAAATATCCGCAAATTGTGACCGTGATGCTGACGGGACAAGCAGACCAAGAAGCAATCGAACGAACAAAAACTCAAGCTAACCTCCATGCTTTTATACAAAAACCTTGGAAAAATCAAGAATTAATTGAAGCGATTAAGTCTGGTCTAGCAAATTTATGAAAAAACCCGTCATTATTTGTGTGGATGATGAGCCGACTATACTCGATAGCCTAGAAATAGACTTGCTAAAAGCCTTTGAAGATAAATATTTAATTGAAACGGCAGAAAGCGGCAAAGAAGCTTTAGAGTTGCTGTCAGAACTTTTAGCAGAACAGTATGAAGTTCCTTTGGTTATTTCCGATCAGATCATGCCTAATATGAAAGGAGATGAGCTATTGAGGAGCGTTCATGCCATCTCGCCCAACTCTCTCAAGATCATGCTGACGGGGCAGGCCGATTTGGAGGCGGTAGCAAATGCTATCAACTATGCTAAATTGTACCGATATATACCTAAACCTTGGCAATGCGATGATTTAAAATTAACTGTTAGTGAGGCAATATATAGATATTTTCAAGACAAACAATTAGCTGAGAAACAGATAGAGCTTCAGGAGATGAATCAGGAGTTGGCAAGATTAAACCGCAAGCAGGCGATGTTGATTGCCAAACTGCACGAAAATGAAAGTCGGCTGACGCAATACTTGGAAGCTATGCCGTTAAGCGTGTGCGTGCTTGATGCGAACGGTCAATCTTTTTACGCTAATCAGAAGGCGCGGGAGATTTTTGGCAAAGGCACTGTGCCGCATATTAATTCGGAGCAGAAAGCAGCAATTTATCAATTTTATAAAGCCGGAACTAACGAGAGATGCCCTGTGGAAGAATTGCCAATTATGCGGGCGCTCCGGGGCGAAAGTGTGCGGACTGAGGATGTAGAAATTCGGACTGGTAACAAGATTATTCCGGTGGAGAGTTGGGCGACTCCTATTTATGATTCTATCGGGGATATTTCCTACGGGATTATTGCTTTTACTGATATTACGGAACGGAAGCAAGCTGAAGCGGCGCTCGTCCAGGCTGAAGAGAAGTATCGCCAGATATTTAAAAATGCTCTGGAAGGTATTTTTCAGACTGCACCTGACGGAAAGTTGATCAGCGCTAATCCTGCTCTGGCTCAAATCTACGGCTATGATTCTCCTGAAGAATTGATCGCAAGTGTTAACGATCTCGATCGCGAATTGTACGTGCAGCCGCACCGCCGTCAAGAGTTTTTGGCGCTGATGGAACAGTACGGTACTGTGTCGGAGTTCGAGTCGGAAGTTTACCGCCGAGATGGCAGTATTATCTGGATTTCTGAGGATGCGCGCACTGTTTTTGATGCTAGCGGTGAAGCGCTTTACTATCAGGGTTTTGCTGAAGATATTACTTTGCGGAGACTGGTTGATGCGGAACGGCTGAGGTTTACGAATGATTTGGAAGCAGCTTTGATTGCTGAAGAAAAGTTAAATGAAGCGCTCTCTGAAAGCGAAAACCGGCTGAGTCAATTGCTGGAAGCGGTGCCGGTTGGTATATTTGTGGTTGATGCTGTCGGGAAACCTTTTTACATGAATTCTTGGGCACAGAAAATATTGGGTAAAGGCTTGGTTTCTGGTGTTGTTGCTAGCAATTTGCCGGAAGTTTATCAAGCTTACTGCGCGGGAAGTAATGAGCTGTATCCGGGTGAGCTTCAACCGATCGTGCGGGCGCTGCGGGGAGAAGTCGTGCATATTGACGATACGGAAATTCACGGCCCGGATAGGATTGTGCCGATCGAGGTTTGGGCGACTCCAATCTACGACGAACGGAAAAACATAGTTTACGCGATCGGGGTTTTTCAAGATATCACAGAGCGTCAACAGGTAGAAACCGAGCGCCGCCAATTCACAGACGAGTTGGAAAAAGCTTTAGCAGCCGAAGAAAAATTAACAGATGCTTACGGGCGGTTTGTGCCGCACGAATTTCTCCACTTTCTGGGATATGAAAGTATTTTGGACGTAAAATTAGGCGATCAGGTACAAAAAGAAATGTCGGTGCTGTTTTCAGATATTCGCGATTTCACGGCTCTTTCTGAAACGATGAATCCCGAAGAAAATTTTCAATTTATCAATGCTTATTTGTCGCGGATGGAACCGGCAATTAGTGAAAATTTTGGGTTTATTGATAAATACATTGGTGATGCGATTATGGCGCTGTTTAACGGCAGTGCGGACGATGCTGTGAAAGCTGGAATTGCGATGCTAGAACAGCTTAACGAGTATAATATCAGTCGGCATCGACCCGATCGTCCGCCGCTGCAAATTGGCATTGGAATCAATACGGGTTCTTTGATGTTAGGGACGGTTGGCGGTCAAAGTCGGATGGACAGCACGGTGATCAGCGATGCGGTTAATTTAGCGTCCCGCGTGGAAAGTTTGACGAAAGAGTATGGAGTTTCGATGTTAATTACTCACAATACTTTTATACAGTTGAACGAGGTTTATGATTTTAGGCTGATCGATCGCGTCACAGTTAAAGGCAAATCGCTAATGGTAACGATTTATGAAATATTTGCGGCAGATCCGCCCGAGTTGCGGCAGAAAAAGCTAGAGACAAAGACAATTTTTGAGCAAGGTTTGGTATTTTACAATAGTGACAGGTTTGTCGAAGCTACAAGATTGTTTTCGGCGTGCCTGCAAATCAACCCTGGGGATAAGGTAGCTCAAATTTATATGCAGCGGTGTCTCAAACGGGCGATCGCTCCTGCATAATACGATTTTAGATTTTAGATTTTAGATTTGGGAATGACTTATTATGTATGGGTTTGGAGTTGGTCTGCCGTTGCATTCTTTGCGTGAAACTGGCATAATCACTGTTTAGACAGGCAGGTAAACGCAAACTGTTGTTTCTTGCTGCGGCAAACTTTCAATTTTAAATTCTCCTCCGTGCAATTCTGCAAGGCGTTGAACGATCGCCAGCCCCAATCCCAAACCTGCTTGCTGGTAAAGTTTGCGGTCGAACTGTCTGTAAGCTTCTAGCCGTGCAATTTGATCGGCAGTCATACCGCGACCTCGGTCTTTCACAGATAAAATAAAAGTCCGATCTTCCACCAAAGTGCTTAATAAAACCGGGGTTCCTGGTAAAGAAAATTTGAAGGCATTGTCTAGCAGTTCCTCAACAATTTTTGCGAGGTTCACAGAATCAATAGCCACCGAAAAATCTTCCAAGTTTAATTGTAAGTCGTCTGTTCTATTCACCAGTTTCGCTTGCTGCTGCGATTTTTGAGTTAGCAAAGATTTAACGCAGCTAAATTCGCTGCTGCGCATGGATTTTAGCAGTTCGGGATTTGTGGCTGCCATCTCCAGTTCTGCATACAGCAAAAAGTTCTGAATCAGCCGGTACAAACGATGACCGGAAGTGTTAATTTGACCGAGCATATCTAAGATGTCTGATTCCTCGAACACCTGATATTCTGACAGCATTAGCTCGGAAAAGCCCAAAATTGCGTTCAAAGGAGTCCGCAATTCGTGGGGGAGCGACATACTAATATTGGTACGCAGTTCGTCTAGGGTTTTTTGAGATTTACTGCTAATTGCTTTGTGTTTCTCAAGTCGAATAGCAATTGCTTTTAGCAGTTCCTGCGGCGTACAAGGCTTAGTAATGTAATCGTCGGCTCCCAGTTCCATGCCCGTGCGAATGTCGCTTTTATCGGCTTTGGCTGTCAGAAAAATAAACGGAATTGTGGCAGTTAGGGGTTCCGAACGCAAAGCTTTGAGGACGCCGTGACCGTCCACTTCCGGCATCATCATGTCGCAGAGAATTAAATCCGGGATTTGGTCGATCGCCATTTTGATGCCGATTTTGCCGTTGGTGGCTCCAATTCCTTGAAAATCCTCGGCTTCCAGCAACTCTAAAATGTTTTCTCTAATCGATTCTTCGTCTTCAATTACTAAAATCTTGGTCACGGCTATTGCTCCTTTCAGTTAGTAGTTTATTGGAAAAATCCTGCCTTTATAGGCTTGACAGATTTGTTTTTTTATGCACTTTGTCGAGGGTTAAATGGCGGAGGTTTATATTTGATAATTTAGTTACGATCGGCTCTGGCAAATCAAAGGTAACGTAATGGTAAAAATTGTGCCACTTCCTTCTTGACTCTCGATCGCCAGTTGACCGCCGTGAAGTTCCACAGCTCTTTTGACAATTGCTAAACCGAGACCAGTTCCCGAAATAGTGCCGACATTGGTCGCTCGGTAAAAAGTTTCTAAGATCCGCTCTAGATCGGCTTGGGGAATGCCTATCCCCCGGTCTTCAACTTGAAAAATAGCTTCTCGATCTTGACATTTGAGATGCAAGGAAACTGCACTACCGCTGGGAGAATATTTGATGGCATTTGAGAGGATGTTTCCCAACATTTGCCGCAGCAGTTTTTCATCCATTTGAGCGTCGCAGTTCCCGCCTTCAGATTTAAAGGCGATCGGGTGTTGGTTGCTGTCGTTGAGCTGCTGCTCTTCTACCAGTTGGCGGCAAAACTTTTCGAGGTTTAAGGAAACCGGTTGAAACTGCAAGGTATTTGCTTCTATTTTGCCAATTACGAGGATATCTTCTAATAACTCTGTCATGCGTTTAACTGCTAACTGAATCCGCACAAAATGAGTAGATTTTTTATCTTCTGACCACTGAGAACTGTAATCTTGCAGCAGTCCAGCCGAAAATTGAATGGTTGTCAAGGGAGTGCGGAACTCGTGGGAAACCATTGTGACAAATTTAGCTCGCAGTTCTGAAAGTTCCTTTTCTCGTGCGAGGGCTTTGAGAATTTCGGCTTCGGCTCGTTTGCGATCGCTAATGTCGCGGGCTTCAGCAATCAGCAGCAAAACTTGTCCTGTCTCATTTTTAACAGGTTTTAGCGATAAATCAACCGTGACAATTTGACCGCTGTTTCCTAACAAGTCCATTTCGCTGCGAAAAAATTCGCCCGTACCAGCTTTGGCGAGCCCTGCTTTTAATTGTGCTTTAGCATTGGGTGACAGTTCCCAAATCGGCTGTTCCCAAATCGGGCGGCCGACAATATCCTCCGATCGCAATTCGGCAAAATTGAGGGCTGTTTCGTTGACTTCCAGCACGATTCCTTCGGGAGTCAGCAGCTTGGTTAGCTGAAACGAAGAGTCAAAAATCGCGCGAAAGCGCCGCTCGCTTTCGCGCAGCATTTGAAATGTTTGAGAACGTTCGATCGCGTAGCGGATCGTCCGCACTAATAATTGAGTAGTAATTTGACCTTTAACAATGTAATCTTGGGCTCCCAAGCGAACTGATTCAAGGGCGATCGCCTCATCGTCCAAGCCGGTCATTACCACCATTGCTGTATCCGGCGCAACTTCTCGCAGGCGAGTTAGGGTTTCCAAACCGCGGCTGTCGGGTAAAGAAAGGTCGAGCAAAACTACATCAAAGGGTTGTTTGCTCAGATGCGCGATCGCCTGATGCAGGTACTCAACCGATACAAGTTCCCACTGGACACCCACAGATACTTCTAATAGTTCAGCAAGCAAATCAGCATCAGCCGGATTGTCTTCTACTAACAGAATTTTAATCCACATAGCTTAGACGTTTTTTATTTGAACCTTTTAACTTAACAAATTTTATGCTAAATTATTTTGTTTTCTGCTTCCCTTTTTTTAATTTTAAAATTATTAGTTGGGAAGTGTTCTGTTTTTTTTGAGAGTTGGTTTTAGATGACGGGAAGTTGCACAACGGCCAGCCAGAATTCTTCAATTAACCTGACTACTTTAGTAAATTGTACGAAGTCTACAGGCTTGGTTATGTAACAGTTGGCGTGGAGCGAGTAGGACTTGATAATATCCTCGGGCGCTGCTGAAGTGCTGAGAATCACTACAGGAATTAATTTCAACTTCTGATCTGTTTTAATTTCTTCTAAGACTTCAACACCGCTTTTTTTGGGCAAATTCAAATCCAGCAAAATCAAATCGGGACGGGGTACGCTGAGATAGGGTTCTTTTTTACGCAAAAACTTGATTGCTTCGACTCCATCCTCCACAAAATGCAAGTTATTCAATATTTTACCCTGACTGAGGGCTTCTATTGCCAAATCTGCATCGCTGGGAGAATCCTCAATCAACAGAATCTCTACGGGTCTAACATTGATTCGATCGCTCATAACTAACGTATCCTTTTGATTATAGGAAAAAAATTGAACTTTGAGGCTTCAGGTACTAATTATAGGAATAGTGAAGCAAAAAGTCGCTCCTTTTCCCTCTTGAGATTCCACCCAAATGCGCCCGCCGTGGCGTTCCACAATTCGCTTGCACATGGCTAAACCGATGCCTGTGCCCGAGTATTCGCGCCGTCCGTGCAGGCGCCCAAAAATGATAAAAATGCGATCGGCATACTCAGGATCGATGCCAATGCCGTTATCGCGGACGCATAGCAGCCATTCGCTCTCTTCCCTGCGGGCCGCGATATGAATCAACGGGATATCTTGGCGGCAAAATTTGATGCTGTTGGCGATCAAATTTTGGAATAACTGCACCAGTTGCGATTCATCTGCCATCACCGTTGGCATCGCGTCGCAGGTGATGACAGCTTTCTTTTCGGCGATCGCAATTTGCAAATTGCACAAACTCTGCTGCACAGCAGCATTGCAATCGGCAGGCTCAAATTCTTGGCCCCGGGTTCCCAGGCGCGAATAAGCCAACAAATCGTTAATTAACTGCTGCATTCTGGTCGCGCCATCGACAATATAATTAATATATTTGTCTGCTTTTTCATCCAAATTTCCTCGATAGCGATCGGCCAGCAATTGAGTGTAACTGGTAACGGCTCGCAGCGGTTCTTGCAAATCGTGGGAAGCCACATAGGCGAATTGTTCTAATTCCTCGTTGGAACGCTTCAAATCTTCTGTAAGTTGCAGCATTTGCTGCTCTGATTCTTTGCGGTCTGTAATGTTGTAAACTAAAGCGCAACATGAAAGAAGACAATCGTTTTCATCCATGACTGGACTGGTAGACATATAAGTCCAAACATCTTTACCATCCTTACTTTTCAGTCTAAACTCGTGTCTTTCAGCAATTCCTTGTTTGCGCCGCTCCATATTATCGTTAGCTGACTGTCTGACCTGTTCATCCATGAAATTAAAAAGCGATCTCCCGAACATTTCTAATTCAGAATAGCCGAGCATTCGCGCCATTGCGTGGTTGACGTATGTCGTGCGGGCATTGCTGTCAATTACCCAAATACCTTCTTCTGCTAGTTCAACTATTTGTCGGTACTTGGATTCACTTTCCTGCAAAGCTGTTTCAGTTAGTTTGCGATCGGTGATATCTTTCATAAAACAGTGGTGTCCGTTAAAGATACCTTGTTCGTCGAAAGCTGATATCATTGTTACTTGCTTGTAAAAAAACGAGCCATTTTTCCGCACGCCTCTGGCTTCAACTTCTACTTTGCCAGAACTTAGCATTTCTTGATAAGCTAATACCAACATTTCCACATCGTCAGGATGTACGGTAATCGGCCATTCCAAGCCGATCATTTCTTCTGGTTCGTAACCGCATTTATGAGCGTAAGCTCGGTTAATTTTCAGGTAGCGTCCATCCATATCCAGCCGCGAAATGCCTTCCACCGCATTTTGCATGGCATTATTGAGGTCGCGCAGCTCTTTTTCAGCTTGTTTGCGATCGCTAATATCCTGACCGATGCCCAAAAAACCGTTAATATTTCCCTCGCCGTCAGACAAGGCTGTCACCGACAGCAGCACCGGGAAACGCGAACCGTCTTTGCGAATGTAAGTCCATTCATTTTCATCAGCTATTCCTCGGCGCGCCAACGCCACAAACACGTCAAATCCAGGCTCTATTTTGACTCCCAATTCTTGAGAAAGAACTTCCGCTCTTTTAACGATTTCCAGAGGCTCGTGAATTATTGCTGGCGTGACTTTTCCCGCGACTTCTTGTAGCGAATAGCCTAAAAGTTGCTGGGCAGCCCGATTAAATGTTTTAATAGTACCGTCGGGAGCGGTGGAAATAATTGTGTAGTTAGCGCTGTTAAGAATCGCCTTTTGCAGTTGCGTCAATTCTAACAAACTTGTGGCAATTTTTTGGCGCTCTGCGATTTCTTTTTGCAAGTTTTGGTTAGATATTTCTATTTGAGCAGTGCGCTCGGCAACTCGAAGCTCCAAACTTTCATTCAGCAGTCGATTTTCCTCTTCTACTTGCTTGCGTTCTGTAATGTCAGTAATCGTACCCACATAACTTTTAACTTCGCCATTTTTGCCGAATTGGGCGACAGCTTGACCGACTACCCACCTCACGTTAGCGCGATCGATATCTTGAAAACGGTACTCAGATTTAAACGGCAATTTCTGCTGCGTAGCGCGAGCCCATTCAGCAAAAACGCGAGATTTGTCTTCGGGATGAATGCTTTGCACCCAGCCTTGTCCGAAAGCTTCGCCGCAGGTTATTCCGGCAATTTGACACCAGCGTTCGTTGACGTACAAACAGTCTCCTGAAGCGTCAGTATAAAATATTCCGACAGGCGAAACTTCAGTTAAAATTTGATAGCGAGTGTCAATTTCTCGACGTTCGGCGATTTCTTTTTGGAGTATGCGATCGATCATCCCTAGTTGAGTGGGAGTCGCCAGAACTAATGCTTGGGGAATTAAAGGAATTAATGCGAAAGCGGTGTAAGCAGAAATCGCTGCGGCAATCAATTTCAAGCTGCCAGAAAGCCAGTAAACAGGATGCCACAGCGTCCAAACATCCATTGCATGAGTAGTGCCGCAGGAGAGAATAAAGGCTCCGAACAGCCAAAAAATGTTGCGAAAGGGCAAGTCTTTGCGTTTAAAGACAACATAAAGCAGCGATAGAGGTATGGAGAAATAGGCGATCGCGATCGCGGAGTCTGAGACTATGTGCAGCGCGACTAATTCTCGCTGCCACAGGTAACAGTGGCCGTGAGGAATATAGTTCCCGGTGAATAACAGGTTATTTAACAAATTCCAGAGCATAAGGTGGAAGTTAAGGGCGATCGAGAGAACAAAACCGGCTCTGACCCATACCTTATAACTTATCTTAAATTTTTAAGATCGATCGGCGGTTGAAACCGCAACTACACAAACAAATTATGGTAGGGTGCGTCGCTCGTAGGCGTAAGCCGGGGCGAAGCCATCGCGATCGAGCGCAGCAAGAATTGTTCGTGGCGACGCACCCTACTTTTACTTCTTGCAAGACAGGGTATTTAACTACCAGCCGGGAAGTCCCTCGGTATATTCAGAGGGGATGAATCTGAGC
>JAUBOG010000468.1:0-5222 GCA_036700105.1 Microcoleus occultus BM001215583 | reverse complement strand
CCTGTCTTGAACAGGCAGGATGCCTGTTCCACAATAATTATGCCAGAGGTCTAATGCTTGATTTAGCTAAACATCCTGAGTCAAATTACGGTTAAAGCGATCGCGCTCGCCTGCAACTAACGAATTCTTGGCAATTTCCGATCTTGACGGCAAGTCGAAAGCGGTAATTGTTCGCCACCATTTATTGCAGTAATTCTCATGCGATTGCGATCTGTTACTACCTCTAAACACGCACAACCGTATCCGTAATTAACATTAGTTTTGACATATTCATCATCGTTAAAAGGAGGAAGATTATCCATTCCTCTAGCTTGATATCCCCCTTGTACTGAGATAGTCCAATTACCATCTTTGTCTTTGAGATACCAATTTGCAGGTGTGGGATTTTGCAACCACCCGCACCTGGTTTCGGCCGCTTTGGCAGGAATAACAGCGATCGCAAAAAATGAGATAATTCCGGGTATCAACCACTTTAGTTTCACAGGTTTACATCCTAATTAGCGAGCGACAATCAGACATTCCTCGACGCGGTTCGACTTTGATAAACCGGGTTTTTGAGCGCATCTGCGGGTGAGTGCGAAATTTGGTCGCAAAAACCCGGTTTATGACGGCCCGCGCATCCAGAAATGTCCCAAATCCAAAATCTAAAATCTAAAATTCCCTAAGAATTCTCGCCGTCTCGGCGGCCGAGTTCGTAGACTGCGCAACCAATACAGGCGATCGTACCCATAGATACTGCCCAACCAGCGCCCAGAGACAATTCTACGCCCCAGTTGCAAAATCCGCCGACAATCAAGAAGGGCAGAATGCTCAACAGCGAAGCGTAAAAGGTATTTTGAGCTTCTCTAGCTTGGCGAGTCTTCTCAAACTCCGCTTCTGAGGTGTAGAGGGATCTTTCTGCGAAATTCATCCAGCGGGTTAGTTGCAGCATCACCCATTCGCTGACGGGCGAGAAGCCCCAGTACAAAGCTAAAGACCATAATGACGCACCGGCGATCGCAGTTGCATCTATGGCAAAACTAAAGGGGAAAATTTCTGTAAGCATTGCTTGATGTTTGTTATGAATTTGAGATTTTGGATGTCATCCAAAATCCCCGGACTACTATAGTGTCGAACAAAGGCTCGATCGAATTCAACCGCAGCCGAAATTATGCCAATTTTTTTGGGGCCTCACCCCCGGCATTTACCCGGAAGCCTTGACACGGTTTTTGGATGGAGTAAGATACACGTTGTCGATAAACTGATTCGCGCTTGCGGGTAGAGCCCACAGCCAATCTTGCAGCGAATTGGCAGAGCTTACATCTTGCGCCCTTCTCAGAAACGGGCACGCGAACGGGCCCCGAAAGCTTTATTGACTTTAGGTGCAAGATGCGAGCATCACAGACAACGCACACTCACACACACATTTAACTTTCAGCCGTGAAAAATATCCTGCAAGACTCTAGAGGCCCGCTGACGGCAAAACGCTTTTTTCGTCTCAGACAGATGCTGCTGCTGGCACTTTCGATCGGCATTGTTTTGATCGGCCCTTATTTGCAGCAGCAGTTAGTCACAGCTCAGTCTGGCTTACCCAGTAGAGTAGCGACGGGTAATTTGTGGCAAGAAGCTTCTTTTCCAGTCGAAAACTTTGAAACATACACTTCCCCGTTCGGCCCCCGCGGCGGGGATTTTCATTACGGTTTGGATCTGGCGGCCCCGGAAGGCAGCTATATCCGCAATTGGTGGGGCGGGCAAATTGCCGAAGTTTGGGAAGATGGCAGGTGCGGCACTGGTATGATCGTGCGATCGGGAAATTGGGAACACATCTACTGTCACCTCCGAGGCCGGGTGGAAAAGGCTAACGGCGGGCGTTACTATACCGATCGCGAAGGGTTGCAAATTTGGCAGGGTCAAACAGTGCCGGCGGGTGCGAGAATTGCCCGAGTCGGGATGACCGGCCGCACCTCTGGGCCTCACCTGCACTGGGGCTTGAAGTACGGTGGCCGTTGGGTAGACCCGGCTTTGGTGCTGCGGGAAATGTACGCGCAGCAATCTTAAATTAGTCATTGGTTAGCAGTCATTAGTCATCAGTCATTAGTTGGTAGTCATTCTTCTTGGTTTGTGGTAGGGAATGCAAGTCCTTATTTGTCCTAGTAGTAAGGTGCGCAGTGCGCACCCTACAAATAGAGTTGGTGCGTAATTCCTACTTCAATAACTACTGACTAATGACCAATGACCAATGACTAATGACTCTTTAGGTTGGTGCCAACTCTTTTTTTGTCAGCGCGGTGTATCGAGCGACAATTTGGCGGAATTCGTCACCGTCGATCGTTTCTTCATCCAGCAGCGCTTCGACAAGTTTGTCTACCAAAGCGCGGTTTTCGCGGACGATCCGGCGAGCTTCTCCGTAGCATTCAAAGGCGATTTCCCGGACTTGCCGATCGATCTTGGTTGCCATTTCTTCGGAATACTCGCTTCGCGAATTCCAGCTTTGCCCCAAAAACACCTCATTGTTCGGACTTTCCAAAGCCACAGGCCCCAAATCCGACATTCCGTAAAGCGTTACCATCTCCCTAGCGAGACTGCCAACTTTTCTGAGGTCGCTGCCGGCACCGGTGTCGATTTCAGCATCGCCGTAAATTTCAGCCTCCGCCGCCCGTCCGCCCAAAGCTACTGTAATCCGGTTTAACAGCAAAGCCCGACTCCTCAAACCTTCGCTGTCGAGCATTTCGTCGTCGAGGACAAAGCTGGTAAAGCCTTCGATGCCGCCCGATCGCGGAATAATCGTTACTTTTTCCACCGGGTCAGCATTTTTGAGCATTGTCGCCACCAGGGCGTGTCCGACTTCGTGGTATGCTGTCATCCACTTTTTCTTGCTGTCAAGCAGCGGGTTCAGCGTTAGCCCGATCGTGATCCGGTCGATCGCGTCGTTAACTTCTAAGTTGCTAATCGTGTCTTTGCGCCGCCTCGCTGTCAGAATGGCTGCTTCGTTGAGCAAGTTTGCCAAGTCTGCGCCGGAAAAGCCGGGAGTGCGGCGGGCGATCGTCTCTAGAGCAACTTCGGGGTCGAGTTTTTTGTTGCGCGCGTGCACTTGCAAAATCCCCAAACGCCCTTTGTAGCTGGGCAAATCTACCGTTACTTGCCGATCGAACCTGCCGGGTCGCAGCAAGGCACTATCGAGCACATCCGGGCGGTTGGTCGCCGCAATCACGATCACGCCGCTGTTACCCTCAAAGCCGTCCATTTCGGTCAGCAACTGGTTGAGAGTTTGTTCGCGTTCGTCGTTACCGCCGCCGATCCCAGCCCCGCGCTGCCTTCCCACGGCGTCTATTTCGTCGATGAAGACGATGCAGGGGGAATTTTCTTTGGCTTTGCGGAACAAGTCGCGGACGCGGGAGGCGCCGACTCCGACGAACATTTCCACAAATTCGGAACCGGAGATGCTGAAGAAGGGGACGGCTGCTTCGCCTGCGATCGCTTTTGCCAGCATTGTTTTGCCGGTTCCGGGAGGCCCGATTAACAGCACTCCTCTGGGAATTTTGGCGCCGATGGCGTTGAAGCGTTCCGGTTTTTTGAGAAATGTCACGACTTCTTGCAGTTCTTCTTTCGCTTCTTCGATCCCTGCTACGTCGTCGAACATCACGCCGGTTTTGGCTTCCATTTGGAAACGGGCTCGGGATTTGCCGAAGTTCATGGCATTTCCTTGGGATTGGGTCGATCGGCGCAGAATTGCCATCAGCGCTGCCAGCACTAGGAAAATTACCAGTAAGTTTACGACTAAACTTACTGCTGCAGTGTTGTCGGCTGTTTGTTTGACTTCAAAGTCAATCTTTTTGGCGCGGATTTGCGAGTACAGTTCTCGGTTGTTGTAGTCGAACAGAGTAACAATTTGTTCTCGATCGCTTTTTTGATCTTTTAGCTTAACTCTGGCCGTTCTTTGAATTTCGTCTATTTCGACTTTACTGACTTGCCCTTTTTCTATTTTGTCGATCAGTTGGCTGTAACTCATGCTGTTGTTTGGCGCGCTGTCGGCAAAAACCGGGGTCGAGAGCAATATTCCTTGAGAAATCACCAAACTGCCCAGGATGCGCCAAAGATTCCGTCCTAGAATTGATTTTTGAGGATTTTGCTGGCTCGATTTGTCTTTATTTACAGCTAGATGCCCCAGCCATGCCTGTTTCCAAGAATTTTTCATATTGCTGTGCCGCTTGTTGAAGACTGCCAAGATTGACCGCTTTTGGTTTGCTACGTTCATTTATTTTAACAAGATGCCGGGTGTTGAATGGGTTGATCTCTCGCTGGCCTTTCAACAAGCCCCTCTAGAGGGCGGGTTTTAAACGAGCCGAGTCTGTTTTCTTTCTTCTTTATACATCCGGTTAACTTACCTGCTCCTCCTCAAGAAACCGGGTTTTTTACCAAATTTAGGCCTAGAACGCGTCTTTTCGTCGAAAACCCGGTTTCTGGGCCCTTGAAGCTGCGATCGCCAACCGATCGCCCACTTCCCTTGACAATTGCCGATCGAACTCGCTAGACTAATCATAGTCGTAATGAGTCCGTTTTAGCTTTCAGATCCTATGGTAAAAATTGTCGGCATTGGCGGAAGTTTGCGGGCTGGCTCCTACAGCCAGTTAGCATTGAAGGTTGCAGCCGGGCGGGCCGAAGCCCTGGGCGCGTCCGTTGAAATATTGGATTTGCGATCGCTCGACCTGCCTTTTTGCGACGGTGAGAATGATTATCACGATTATCCGGATGTGGAAAAGCTGCGGAATGCAGTACGCCAAGCCGACGGCTTGATTTTGGCAACGCCGGAGTACCACGGTAGCGTCAGCGGTGCTCTCAAGAATGCCCTGGATTTGATGAGCTTCGAGCATTTGGACGGGAAAGTTGCGGGTTCGATCAGCGTTTTGGGAGGGCAAGTCAACAGCAACGCGCTTAACGATTTGCGAACTATTTTGAGATGGGTTCACGCTTGGGTGATTCCCGAACAAATTGCGATCGGACAAGCTTGGAAAGCTTTTAGTCCTGACGGTAAATTGTTGGATGAAAAACTATCAGAAAGATTCGATGAATTTGCTAAAAGCTTGGTAGAAAATACGCGAAAATTGCGAGGACTTTCATAGCAGAAGGCTTGCTTTTGGCAGCAGTCATTGGGAAGGGGTAATATCAATTCCGGCTGCATCGGAATGATAGGAGAGGACACGGCACTGCCGTGTCCCTACAATTAAAAGGGTAGGGACACGGCA
>JAUBOG010000467.1:0-5222 GCA_036700105.1 Microcoleus occultus BM001215583 | reverse complement strand
TACCGAAATGCTTCGCCCCTACGAATATATTTGCAAAAATGAGATGCACCCTGGACGATGGACGATCGCCCTGACAAGAATTTTTAACTGCAACTTAAAAGACCGGAATTTTGCGAAAGAGAATGTTGATTTCCCGATCGCTCCAACAAATCCTTTCCACCGATCGCCTGCGGTGATTTTTTGTTAACTGTACGGTTTGTATTGCTTGAGGAAATCTCGTATTTTGTCAGGATGGAGAGATGGCGGTTTTCTCAAAAACCAGCAGGGCGATCGCCCTGCTGGACAGTCCTGCAAGGGCGATCGGAGAAGAAACCGAATTTTTCCACCGCTGTTCCCCGCACTTGGACGCCGCAGTCAAGAACGGGCAGGATGCCTGTTCTGCAACAATTATGGGAGATGTCTGACATATAGTTTGACCGCTATAAATTCAGTGAGCTGGCGGAGTTTTAAATTTGTTATTAATAGAAGGCGATCGCCTGAAACAGTTACCAACAGCAACTGCCGCTTTTCGGTCGAGTGTATGCAGCCGCAGCTTTTGTCTAAGTAATTACCGCAACAAAGTTCAGCCAATGCTGTTCCGGACGCACAAACCTTCACCGCCGGGTTTTTTGCCGTTTCTGCAGGCTGTGGCGAAATATTCTCGCAAAAAAACTGCTTTCTTCCGGTATGCGGTTTCCGGGTGCGATCGACTCCGGCGAAGTGTCGAAATCCAGTTTCTGGCCGCTGTTTGCATTTGCGGCTCCAAATACCATAATATGCTCTAATTCCTAGTAGCTGTGTGTTTTGGCCCAATGGCGATCGCAATTGATTTTGGAACTAGCAATACTGTCGTCGCTCGGTGGAATCCAGCGACTTCGCAGCCCGAAACTTTGAAATTACCGGGATTGTCGGCAATCTCGGCTCAAAATCCGCCCCTAATTCCCAGTTTGCTCTACGTTGAGGACGCTGCTCAAAGTAAAGTCATACTGGGCCAGCAAGTCCGCGACAAAGGTCTTGATTTGAGTGGAGATTCTCGGTTTTTCCGCAATTTCAAGCGGGGAATTGGCACTTCCGTTCAGGGTTTCGTGCCGGAAATTGACGGGCAAATTGTTGATTTTGAACGAGTAGGTGAGTGGTATTTGAGCCAAATTACGCGTTCGATTCGCGAACTTCCCTTGCAGGTAGATTCTTTGATTTTTACCGTCCCGGTAGATAGTTTTGAAGCTTACCGCAATTGGTTGGGCAAAGTTTCTCAATCTTTGGAAGTTGAACAGGTGCGGATGTTGGATGAACCCACGGCGGCGGCTTTGGGTTACGGTTTAGCCGATCGCGAAAATCTGTTAGTAATTGATTTCGGCGGCGGAACCCTCGACCTTTCCTTGGTGCGGCTCGACAATAGCGCTGGCAAAAAGCCGCTGGGTTTTATTTTGAAATGGGGCGAAAAATTGCTGGCTGAAAGTTCTGGACAAAAGCCAAAAATTGCCCGGGTTTTGGCTAAAGCCGGACAAAATTTAGGCGGTTCCGATATTGATAACTGGCTGGTAGATTATTTTGTCAAAACCAAAGGATTGGTTAAATCGGCGATCGCAACTAGGTTAGCAGAACGGTTGAAAATTCAGTTGTCTTTGTTAGACAGGGCGACTGAGGTTTATTTTGACGATGAAAACTTTGAGACTTACGAATTAGAATTAGAGCGCGCTGAATTTGAATCCATCCTCGCCGAACATCAGTTTTTTGAGAATCTAGACGAGTGCATGAATCGAGTATTGCAGCAGGCGCGCCGCCAAGGCTTGGAAATTGGGGATATCGATGCAGTTTTGCTGGTTGGCGGCACTGTCCAAATTCCCGCTGTGGGGCGTTGGGTCGAACAATATTTCGACCGGGAAAAGATTAAGTGCGATCGGCCTTTTGAGGCGATCGCCCAAGGTGCTCTGCAACTGAGTCAAGGCGTAGAAATCAAAGATTTTCTCTATCACAGTTACGGAATTCGCTACTGGAACCGCCGCGAAAATTGCCACAGTTGGCACAGTTTAATCAAATCCGGCCAGTCTTATCCGATGACCGAACCAGTAGAATTAGTTTTGGGTGCTTCTGTGGAAAACCAGCCGAGTATTGAACTAATTATCGGTGAATTGGGAGCGGAAACTGGGGGAACTGAGATATATTTTGACGGCGACAGATTGATTGCCAAGCAACTCGCCGGCCAAACACCGGCACAGCCCCTAAATGACAAAGACGGAGCGCGCAGTATCGCGCAATTGACGCCGCCTGGGTATCCGGGGAGCGATCGCATCAAAATTTTGTTTCGCGTGGACGAACAGCGCTTTTTACGCATTACCGTGGAAGATTTGCTGGCCAATGCAACTTTGCTAGAGGACAAACCAGTGGTGCAGTTAAGTTAACAGGACTTACGCGGGCAGACTATAGTCTACAATTTGTATGTTGGGGGCTTTCAAACCTATTTTGTTTCAGATTTAGGGATTTTGGTTCATAATGCGAATTGTTCAAATACAGTAAGAGTCGGTCGTTGGATGAGTTATGATGAGTTTGCTAAAATGCAGCATACTGGTGTAGTTCAAGAGAGTTATACTGGTACTACATATGTTGCATTCCCAGCAGATCCGGAAGCGTTCATCAATTAAGCTAAGCCCGGTGCTGTCTATGTAGAGTTTGATGTACCTACCTCTGGTATAAGACAAACAAAAGAAGGGTGGGCTAGCATTAAAAGTCCCAATAGTTTAGACGGAAGACTTGCTGCTAAAAAAGGTTTACCGATACCTGAAATGCCTAAAGCAACAAATATAACTCACACAGCAACAAAGTTAAATTAGAGAGCTTGTTCAGAATTATGTTAACTCAATTTGAAAATTGGATGCAGGAAAAACGTCAGGAAATTGAGAAGTGGGGTTATCAATTAGAGATAGTAAAATCTCCGCCTGATGTAGTTCAACAAAGTCTACGCTTGGACTTAGATTCTGATAATTATATCGCTAGAATAACACTATGGGATTCGGGTGATTCTCAACAGGAAATTATAGATGTTGTTTCTGAAAAAATGGTGTTTGATGAATATTTTAAAATTAGTGCGAACTTTAATTTCAGCAAAGCTTTTGAAAATTTTTTCAATATTTTGAAGTTAAACATTTGTTGAATTTGTTTTACAGACTATCAGTTAGCCATTTAAGAGAGGATTAACTGTAGTTAGATAGAATCCTCTCATAAATTTCATAATTTTCTCGATCGAAGCAGCAAAAAATTACTCTTTGAGGCCCACCATTATTTTGTATTTGTTCGGAGCATATCTTCACCGCAATCTCACCTGCTAGAGCCTTGGGATATCTATAAATGCCAGTGCTAATGCAAGGAAATGCCAAACTCTCGAACTCTTTATCTGCGGCGATTTGCATAGACTTGCGGTAACACTCGGCGAGGAGTTCAGGTTCTCCACAATCGCCTCCGCGCCATACAGGCCCTACGGTGTGGATGATAAAGCGTGCAGGCAAGCGATATCCTTTAGTTAGCTTAGCATCCCCAATCTTACATCCTCCAAGTAATCGGCACTCGTGAACAAGTTCTGAGCCTGCTGCTCTGTGTATTGCTCCATCTACTCCACTACCCCCAAGCAAACTGGTATTTGCAGCATTCACGATTGCATCAACTTCCTGTTTTGTGATGTCGCCCAAAATAATTTGCATAAAACTAATTAAGTTTAGAGTTCGCTGTCTGATTGGAATCAACAACTATATTTTAGTCCTTGACGCAGAAACCGGATTTTTTTACGGAAATCCTGCATCCCGGCTTTTAACTAGGAGTGAAAAACCCGGTTTCTTTGGTATTTATGCGTCCAGGACTGTATTTAAACCAATGGAGGGCTGAGTAAGTCCTGAGTCAGTTAAATCTCAGATTTGTGTACCACTACTGGCGTTCCCACCGAGGCCCAATTGAACAGCCATTTAGCATGATTGACAGCTACATTTGTGCAGCCGTGAGTAACCGGATTGCCAAACAAATTGTGCCAGTAAGCGCCGTGAATTGCCATGCCTCCGTCGTAATACATTGCATAGGGAACGTCGGGCACGTCGTAGTCATCCCCAGTCATCCTCGTAATGCGGTGTTTGGTTTGAACGGCAAAGGTTCCGGTGCGGGTGGGAGTCGATGATTTGCCGCTGGAAATATTTACAGCGTAAACGGGTTTATTTCCTTCCCAAGCTATTAACTTTTGTCTGGATAAATCAATTTCAATCCAGCGCTGGCTGGATTCTTGCAACTGCAAAATTCTATTGGCAATTGTGTTGTGCTGCGGGCCTGCAAATGCTGTGGTTGAACCTGTGCAGAAAACAGCAACACTAAGGGCGCAACTCGCGCATAAAGTTCCAGCGCGACGCAAGTAAGTTGAGTTGATAATGCTTTTCATTCCTCACACCCAAGACGATTTTAGATTTTAGATTGGTAGACTTTCACACCTTGTTGTACTATTTTAGATTGTAAATTTTAGATTGGAAACAGGGCTTAACAAGTTGTTAAGTTTTGGGAGAGAGTGCGGGCAATTTTGCCGATCGCCTCCCAGTCTCCATTTTGCACTAAGTCTTTGGGAAATAAGTCTCCGGCCAAACCAACGGCGATCGCCCCGGCGTCAATAAATACTTTCGCATTTTCCAGCGTCACCCCGCCCGTCGGGATTAACGGAATGTGTCCCAGAGGGCCTTGCAGGCTTTGCAGGTAAGCAGCACCTCCCAAAGCCGATATCGGAAACACTTTAACGCAGGTAGCGCCAGCTTGCCACGCCGTCAAAATTTCTGTAGGAGAAAAAGCACCGGGGACGATCGGCACTCCGGCGTCAACTGCTGTTTTAATCATAGCTAAATCGGTGTGCGGAGCAAACAGAAATTGAGCGCCGCAGTCGATCGCTTGCTGCAACTGTTCTAAGTTTAATAAAGTGCCGGTGCCAATACTAAAAGTAGGGAATTGGGAGCGGAGTTCGGCAATTAATTCAGCGGCTTTATCGGTGTTCCAAGTAATTTCAATAAACTGAATTCCTCCTGATGCTACCGCTGATGCCATTTGCCAAGCGAGTTTTTTTTCGGAGGAACGGATAACTGCGATCGCGCGGTGTTTTTTTAGTAACGTCAACCAAGATTGATGATTCATGCCAACTCATTCTGCCTCACTTATAATTTTAGTACACCAGGACTTACGCACTGAGAGTCTTAAACCTCGATCCCCCCTAGCCCCCCTTAAAAAGG
>JAUBOG010000466.1:0-5230 GCA_036700105.1 Microcoleus occultus BM001215583 | reverse complement strand
CTACCGGGAATTAACGATAGGCGGGTGTACTTCATAAATGTGGAATCTGCTGTAAGTGAGGTACACTCTCCAGTTATTACCAATTACTAATGTATACCTCCGGCACTCGACCGAGGCTACAAATTATTTCAATTTTTGAAACCACACTCCTGTTTCATCAATAATCTGCAGCGAAAATAACTCGCCTTTCATTTTCTCAAAATCGTGTAATGCTTGCTTGCAGCCCTCCCAGTGGCCGTAATCATCAACTTGAATGAAACCTTTGGGAATTACGCTCTCATAAAGCGTATTAAATATGTCCATTGTGGACTCGTACCAATCTCCATCAGCGTGCAGAAACGCAATACTTCCGATTGCTGACTTGTATTTGGGTAAAGTCTGGGCGAATAATCCCTTAACCGGTACCACCAGCTCTCTAACTTGCAGTAATTCACAGATTTTATCCAAATTTTCGCTAATTGCAGCTTTGAGAGTTCCTTCGCCAAAACCTGTAAGATTTGCAGGTATCCCCTGATGTCGATCGATCTCGGTAGGTGCCGGCATTCCTTCAAAGGTATCAAAAGCATACAGCACTCTCGGACGGCGGCTGTAATGTTTAATTACAAATGCTATCAATGCTGCTGAACCGCCTTTGCAAGTTCCGCATTCTACAAAATTTCCCGGCAAATCTTTCACACATATTTGCTTGGCCAAACAATAGAGAGAAAACAGTCTCGATTCGCTAAGCAGCGTATAGGGGCGAACAATTGACAAAATATTTTTAAAGTTGGCAGGAAAAGTTTGCAGTGACGATTTGCTGGCTTGAATAATTATCGGTGATTCTTGCTGTTGTAGCGCGGGCAATTTCGGTTTTTGCAACTCTTTGCTAGCGGGCATACCGCTGACTGCATAACCTTGCAAATGTGCTGGTAACTCCCAGGAAACACTCGGATCTGGTTGATGTTTTATCGGCTCGACATTACCCCGCCAAGCAGCCCCCATAATTTGCATTGTTTGATAAATCACAGTATGCCATCCCTTTTGTTTCAAGTAATCTAAACCTTTCGCAACATCAGGAGCAGTTAAATCATGAAATAGAATTATCGCATCTTCTTCTGCAAATTTTTCGCAAACAATTGCGTCATTTAACGGCCCCGGTTCTCCGTGTTCTCCGTCAATAAAAATTAACGACCATTTGCGGTTAAATTGAGCGGCAATTTCTTCTACTCTTTGGGGGCTGTAGCCGGGTATTAGTTCGACAGTTGTTTGAACTCCAGACGCATTGAGCGCTCCTTGAATTGAATCGATGACGCTTTGTCTGATGTCGTCTCTTTCTAACAGCGGATCGATCACATCTAATGCAACTCCTGCGAGGGCTAGATGACAGGCCGACCAACCGAGCCAGCAACCTATTTCTAAAGCTTTTTTACCTGCAAATTGCTGGGCTGTATTGTAAAGGATGTGCGCTTCGTCGCGGCTCAAAAACCCGATGAATGGATAGCGCTTGTCTGCATACCAATTATGCGGAATTTCCCGGCGCAAGTAAGGCCAGTTACTCGTATTTGGATCGGCAACAATCATATTGGGGAAATAGGAGTCAGGTCTAATTATTTGGAACCCGGGCGAGACATAATCCCGTGGATGTAAATTATTTGGGGGAACTTCAGGTCTTTTTCCTGCCATTTTTAGCTGTTCAATTTTCCCTATTGCTTCCTGTTTTTTAGGTTGGTAACGGACGCTGATTTCCATTATGTCGCCGTCAGTTGCCATCAATTGTACTCTGTCAAACTGCTGGCGGCCAGCTAGATGCAAAATGCCGATCGCCTCCTGGGGCAAATATGGCTCCACAAAACAGCCTCGCTGCTTGTCCCACACCGGAAAACCGTTGAATATCCAATTACACCATGCTGGGAGCATTTCAGTTAGATTGAACAGTCCGCAACTGTAGACAGCGAGGTTGAGAGCAAATTGATCTGTCATGATGCAGCCAGATTTCTGCAATCCTTGATTGAGTTTTTCTGCCCAGATGTCCCAGTGCAAAGCATCTTTTCGGAGAGCAAAAACTCCGGCATTTAATATTGGATAACTGTACAATTTATTGGCAACTTCTACACCAAAGTTAGCTTCGTATTGTTGATGAGTCCATTTCCAAAATTCAGGAAGTTGACCATATTGCTGCAAGCTCGCCCGGTGAACTTCGGGAACAATTGCTAGCCCTCGGCGCGATGCTCCTTTTACAAACAAATCAATTGCTCTCCAATCTTGAACCCAAGCATCAGCATCAATCCAAAGGTATATATCAAAATTGGGAAAGTATTTCCGCAAACAAGGTCTAACTAATAGTCCTTTTAAATGTTCGGGAGCTTCATTTCTGCCCGGAAAGTCAAAGTCCCAATCTGGTTTTTTAATAAAATTAACTTGTGTTTCCAGCCACTGCAACTGTTCGAGAGTGCAGCCGAGATCGAAAAAGCCGATCGCCACCTGAGCCCCCTCTGGCTTTTCGCGCACCGATAAAATAGCGCCTCGCACCAGTTCAAAGTAATTTGCATCCGCAGCCGTGATGATGATAATCTGCATAAAATCAAATATAACCGACAATTTTAAGATCGAGTATACCACGGAGGAAGAATCGTGAAAAGCCAGAAAGGGAAAGTTTATCTAGTCGGTGCGGGGCCCGGAGATTGTGACTTGATGACAGTGCGATCGCACAAATTGCTCTCTCAAGCCGAAGTCTTAATCTACGACGCTTTAGTCGATATCCCGCAACTCGAATTAATCCCAGCAACTTGCCTCAAAATCGAAGTCGGGAAACGCGGCGGCAAACCTTCCACCCAGCAGCAAGAAATCAACAGCTTCCTGGTAGAACACTGCAAGTCAGGCAAACAAGTAGTGCGCCTAAAAAGCGGCGATCCGTTTATTTTCGGTCGCTCTAGTTCCGAAATTCAAGCATTAATCGCAGCCGGGTGCAATTTTGAAGTAATACCGGGAATTTCCTCCGCATTTGCCGCACCGTTGCTAGCAGGAATTCCCCTCACCGATCCGGTAATGAGCCGCTGTTTTGCGGTGATGAGCGCCCACGAACCCGATGCTCTGGAATGGGAAGCTTTAGTGCAGATAGAAACTTTGGTAATATTGATGGGAGGGCGAAATTTGAGCGAGATAGTTTGGCAATTGCAAAAACACGGATTGTCCAGCCAAACTCCGATCGCCATTATCCGAGATTGCGGCCGCCCGGAACAGCTTCTTTGGCTGGGAACCCTGTCTGATATCGCACGCAAAACAGCAGGTCAATCTCTGTCACCTTGTGTGATAATCATTGGGGAAGTAGTCAGATTGCGCGAATATTTAATCCAGCCAGAAAGTACAAACATGAGCGATATAAATGCAATCCAGAATAACCGCGAATTGCCGCTAGCAGGAAAAACCGTTTTAGTCACGCGATCGGTTTCTCAGTCTGCTGAATTTAGCGATCGACTCCAGCAACAAGGAGCCCGCATTATCGAAATGCCCGCCTTGGTAATTGGGCCGCCTTCGAGTTGGGAAGAGTTAGATAGTGCGATCGCCCAACTGTCAACCTTTCACTGGTTGATTCTCACATCTCACAACGCTGTAGACTGCTTTTTTCAGCGGTTGCAAGCAAAGGGAAAAGATGCCCGCAGCTTGTTCGGGATTAAAATCGCAGTTGTCGGCAAAAAAACAGCAGAAAGTCTGCGATCGCACTCTCTGCAACCAGACTTTATTCCCCCCAACTTTGTCGCCGATTCCCTTGTCGAGAACTTCCCCTGGCAGGGCGGGCACGGGGGCACCGCCCCTACAAACTGCAAAATCCTATTTCCGAGAGTAGAAAGCGGCGGGAGAGAAGTTTTAGTCAAAGAATTCACCGCCAAAGGAGCGCAAGTAATCGAAGTACCGGCTTATCAATCTTGCTGTCCCGAAACTATCGATCCGATCGCCCTAGCCGCACTCCAAAATCGGGCGGTTAATATTCTCACATTTGCGAGTTCCAAAACCGTACAAAATTTTTGCAAGCTGATAGAAAAAAGCCCGGAATTGTCCAGATCGCAGGATTGGCTGAAAAATGTTTGCATCGCTTCCATCGGGCCGGAAACTTCTAAGAGTTGCTATAATTTACTAGGTAAGTTAGATGTGGAAGCTAAGGAATATACGTTGGATGGGCTGACAGAGGCGATCGTTGAATGGGTTGCACAACATTAAAGTTCGCAAGTGCGATCGAACAGCCGTTAGTTATCTAATCTGTAGCTGGTAAAATGGTTGTAATACCAATTTAAAAAAGTTCCCGGTAAGTGCTGTGTCCCGCAGATGCCGATCGGGACACGGCGCCGTGTCCTCAGACTACAGACGATCGGGTACGATCTTTAGGTTGCAAGAGTTTTATGAATTCGGATAACATGGTTGTAAAATAACCGGGAGGAAATATGACCGCAAAAGACCAACTTCTTCAAGAAATCGACCAAGTACCAGAACCCGTGCTGCTGAAAGTGCTTGAATTTGTCCGTTCCTTAAAGACTGAAGAAGAACAGCAAAAACTAGAAGCCAAAGTATGGCAGGCTTATCTAGATTCAGAACGCGAAAGAAAGGAGGTTTACCGTCGTCTTGCCAATTCCTAATTTTGTCAGCAAAAGTATCGTTTTAAGTATCCCCGCCAGACAGATAGAGAGATTTGGCGGCACTCCAGGCGTCAGAGATGAAGGTTTGTTAGAGTCGGCTTTGGCTCAACCGCAAGCAACTTTTGGCGGTGAATATTTGCATCGGACAATTGCGGAACAAGCTGCTTATCTGTACCACATAGCGATGAATCATCCGTTTATTGACGGTAACAAGCGATCGGCATTTGCGGTGACGGATACTTTTTTGCGTTTGAATGGTTTTTATTTGGATTTGACGGACGATCGAGCATACGATTTAGTTATGCAAGTAGCGCGGGGAACGATGACTAAGGAAGAACTGAGTACCGAGTTCGAGTTATGTATTGTTAACTTTTGAAAACTCAGGCGCGGATTGCACGCCCGAGATTATAGGTAGACAATCGGGGAACAAACAGGGCGAGTAAAACGATCGTTAAAGCAGAGAGCAGGCTTTGTTTGCGTCAAGTAACTAATAAAACTAAAAACCCCAAAAATAAAAATTGTCGATCGCCCTGCCAAATCTCCTTACGCAACTAATAATTAGCAGTAGCCATGAACGTAAATTTTTCGCGTTTCGACACCTTAACCAGCGTGCTAGCAGGAAC
>JAUBOG010000465.1:0-5239 GCA_036700105.1 Microcoleus occultus BM001215583 | reverse complement strand
GCTCAGATTCATCCCCTCTGAATATACCGAGGGACTTCCCGGCTGGTAGTTAAATGGCTCTGGCTGGAGAAGCCGACTTGTAGAGCAATGTCTGCGATCGCTAAATCCGTTTTCGATAGCATCAATTTCGCCCGTTCCACCCGCTGTTGAATCACATACTGATGGGGTGAAATCTCGATCGCCTGTTTGAATAAACTCGCAAAATAGGTCGGGCTAATGTTGATCACTTCTGCAAGTTCAGTCAGTGACAAGTCTCGATCGAGGTGAGTGTGAATATAGTTGAGTACTTGCTGCAACTGGGTGCGCGTTAAGCCTTTGTTTTTGAATTCAAGGGTTGGCGTTGGTGTTGTTAGCATGGTGCAAAAATTGGTGATGTGTTCAACAGGAGAAGCGAACCGTCAAAATCAGGTGGCTTACTGGCGCTAGCAAGCAAAAATAGAATCTTTAAGTTATAAATTGAGCGCAACAAAGCTGCCAAAAATCCAAAAATATGAGCCTTTAAACATCGATCGAAGTGTCATGAATTAGGTTGAAACCTTGCTCACTTCTCAGAAATAAGCACTAGGTACGAATGGGGCAGAAATTGCTCATGTGAGTATGAACTTCTTCAAAATGTTGTGAATATGAGTTTTTGCGGCATTCGCAGAAATATTCAATTTCCGAGCGATCGCAATACTGTTGTCTCCATCAACAATCAATTGCAACACCTCCAACTCCCGATCTGTGAGTGATTCAGCGAGAATCATTTGCCTCAAGTCTGAATCAACTGCGGGAATCACGATCGCTTCAACCGAGTGATTGTCATCAGATGGAGGAGGATAGGCTTGTTGGAGCCGCTCAGCGACTTCTTGAGCAACCGCAACAAGGGCATGATTAGGAGAGAGAACAGTGGGAAAATGAGTCTGAGTTGAAAATCTCGATTGCTTAAAATCATCTTGGGTCGATCGTGGACTGGATCTCATCAAATTGTCCTCAGTCAAACATGAATTGGGAGCAAAGGTTGGGGAGCCTAATGACTTGCAGTAACAATGGCTGCTAGCAATTCCGTCGTGTTCCAGCGCCCGGTATACTGAATTCCATTGATAAACAGGGCTGGGGTAGTCGTCACTCCACTCTCTATTCCGCCTTCGATATCTTCATGGATGCGATCGACATACACTTGTTTAGACAACTCTTTGAGAAATTGAGGAATGTCAAGCCCTAAATCATTGGCGTACTCGACAAGATAACCGTTCTCCAACCTTTGTTGATGGTCAAATAAAGTATCGCTCATTAACCAAAACTTTCCTTGGGCGGCGGCAGCAACGGCTGCTTGGGCTGCCCGTTGAGCATGGGGATAAATCTGTGTTTGTGGAAAATGACGGAAGATGAAGCATAAATAATCTTCTCCAAAAGCAGCACTAAGCTCTCGTTTGAATGCTTTAATCATCTTGTAAACGTTCGCACTTCTAGAGCATTGATAGTCTCCATACATCACCAGCACTACCTTGGCACTCAGCACACCTTGAATCCAATCTTGGGCTGAAGGCGGTACAAGTAAGGAACTGCGGCTGCGATCGTCGTTCATCTTTCTAAATCTGCATCAAGCATGGAACTTTGCAATTAACTTGCTCAATTCATTGCCTGGATGACTGTTTGCATAAATTCAATATAGGAGATCGCCTTCAAGCCGTCGTCTATAGCGAGTTAAATTTTTTACAGTACAAATTGATAGAGTAACCATTCCATCGTGGAGTAGAAGGCTAGCTATAACTTAAGTTATAATCGGGTGCATCAATTCGTTTAGGAAATACATCAATTCGCAGATTAACTGTCAGAGTAGGCAGTATCATTCGTCAAACGTTCCTTTCCCAATAGGACGGATTCCTAAATCGCTGAACTCGGAAATTAATAAACACCTGAACACGCCGCGAATGCTTACGATTCGGTAAATATAATGCCTAAAAGCAGTTCGTCCAGATTAAAATTAATCTGGACGAACTGCTCAATTTATAGTTGAACTTTAGTCGCTAGCAGTGTGACCACATCAGCATGAGCTAGCACCACATCGGGGTTACGCTGAAGTGCCATATCATACTTCACAGCAAAGTTATTTCCAACTTCATCAGGTGTGAGTAGAATCTGAACATCAGCAATCAGAGCAGCGATCGCCTCGGAAGTGACAGGCTCATCAAAGTGGATTAACTCATCAATTTGCACGATCGATTCTGAGAGGCGATGCAACCAGGCAAATTGATCGCTATCGATCGCCAGTTGCAGCAATTCACCGTTAGAGACCCGTCCGTACACTCGTTCGTAACTAATACGCTCTGTATCCAACAACAGTTGATGCAAATGCAATAACTTAATGCGTATATCGGTCAGCAGTTGATGTTGGGTAATGCGGTTTTGAAGCGTGTTAAGCATGAATGTGTCCCATCCTTCCATTTCGGTAATCGTCGATCGCTTGCCGTATTTCGGCTTCAGTGTTCATCACAAAAGGACCGTAGCGCACCACAGGTTCATTCAGCGGCACTCCAGCAATCAGCAGTAGATCGAGGGGTTGGGTGGCATCCGCAGGATTGGTCATGGTCACTTCCTCCCCATCCGGTGCAAACATCACCATTTGCCCATCCTCACCCCGTTCTTGCTCAGTGCCAAACAAACCAGACCCATCGAGGACATAGGCAAAGGCGTTGTACTCTTTCGGTATTGGTTGAACCATGCTTGCTCCCGGTTGTAGCGTGAAGTGCAGGTAGATAATCGGGGTGCGGGTTTCGATCGCGGCTTTTGCCCCCAATGCTGCTCCCGCGATCGCGCGCACCGTCACGGCCCCATCTTTGGTCTGAGCCACCGGAATCTGCGCCGATGGAATTTCCTGATAGCGAGGAGCAATCATCTTGTCTCGCTGCGGCAAGTTGACCCAGAGTTGAATGCCGTGCAGTCGCCCACCCGTGCGAGCAAACTCAGCTTCTGGCATTTCGGAATGCACTACGCCTGCCCCAGCGGTCATCCACTGCACATCACCGGGATCGAGCAGTCCGGCATGACCGACCGAGTCCTTGTGTTCCAGCCGTCCATCCAGGACGTAGCTGACGATTTCAAAGCCACGATGGGGATGATCCGGTGCGCCCTTTGCTTGACCGGGCTGCTGATTCACGGGACCCAATTCATCGAGCAGGAGAAAGGGGTCAAACTCGGAAAAGCTACTCTTGGGAAAGGGACGACGCACCAAGAAGCCTCCTCCTTCAAGCGTTTCTACACTATTAATGATTCCAGCAACGGTTCGGAGTGTTTGAGTTTGAGTTGTCATACAGTTGCCTCCAATCAGACAGTTTATAAGATTTATTTTATATATGATTAATCATATATTAGCAGAGAAGGATATAAATTCTATGGGTAGGGCTTGTCCTCCCTGTTCGTTCGGTAAACCGCCTATGTCTCTTGCCCATGTGATTCTGGGTCTGCTCCAACAACAGGAGCGGACAGGCTACGACCTCAAAACCAAGTGCTTTGACGATTGCATTTCCCATCTGTGGCCAGCAGATCAGGCACAGATTTATCGGACTTTAGACAAACTGGAGTCACAGGGGTGGATTACCTGTACTGTTGAGATTCAGCACGATCGTCCCAATCGCAAGGTTTATCGGATTACCGAAGCAGGTGAAGCAGAGTTAACCCAATGGCTTCAGGCGCATCATCCGTTGCCCGTGTTGCGAGAGTCGTTGCTGGTGCAACTCTATTTTGCGGCTCAGTTGCCTGACGAGGCGATCGTGGATTTGCTAGAGCAGGAACGGGAAGCACGGCAAGAAAAGCTAGCCCAGTGTGAGGCGATCGAGGCTCTATCTTTGAGTAATCCGACTGCATCGCGCGAACAAGAACTGCATCGACTGATTTTGGACTTAGTGAAGCAACGGGAACAGACTTATTTAGATTGGTTGGAAAAGGCGATACGTGCTATGCACACGCTGCGCGATCGCAACAATCCGTAGCCAATCAACGTAAATTCCTTTGAATATATTGCGATGGAAAGTCAACAGAAATTCAAGCATTGGCTACGACGGCATTATCAACTTAACGGAGTACAGTCAAAATTAGGCATGATAATTCCGATATAGGACATGATCATCCTCCGTGTTTGTTGGTTAGCGAATAGGTAATTGAGTTCGTTTTAGGTGAAAGCGATGCCTAGCTGAAGAAAATCTTTTACGCATTCTCTATGATTAGCTTCCGAGTCAAACCAGGCTTTTCATGCAGTCTGTGTGCTTCTGCCGTTTGAGCTAATGAGAATGTCTGCTCAATTCGAGGAGATAAAACACCAAGATTCAACCATTCAACTAGCTTAGACAAGTCAGCTTGATTGGGTTTATTTTTTACCACGATTGGTTTGATGGCTCGATCTTCAGTGTAAGGACCTCCTGGCTTCCACCATTCTGGAAGTACGGTTGTATAAGCTCCACCATTCTTCACGGCACTGAACGTCTGATGGGCAATGTCTGCTCCAACCAGATCGATCGCCCCATCAACGCCTTCAGGTACTACTTCACGAACAGCATTGTTCAAGCTTTGGTCAACTGGAACCGCCCATTCAACCCCTTGGGTACGTGCTTCTTCTGCTAAGTGAGGTGATATAGGGGAAATCACTTTTAGCCCTAGCTGCCGTGCTATCTGACTAGCAAAGCCGCCCACTGCACCCAGTGGATTATTAATCAGAATCAGTTGTCCAGGTGATAGCGAGAGGGCTTTAACGGCTTGAAGAGCTGTAATACCGGCTAGAGGAATGGCAGCGGCAGTTACAAAGTTGATGGTTTCAGGCAGTTTTACAATCTGTGTTGACGGAACCGCAACGAGTTCTGCATGAGTACCTCTGCCGCTGGAAGGCTGCTCTGAAATCAGTACGACGCGATCGCCTCCAACAAAATCAGTCACACCATCTCCTACATCTTCAACAATTCCTGCGGCATCCCACCCCAAAATCATGGGAAAACGATGTGGTTCACTTGATAAAACACGCCCTTGTCGAACGCCAATATCAATAGGGTTCACGCTGGATGCATAGACTCGTACCAATACTTCGTTAGTACCAGGTACTGGATCAGGCATTTCAGTCAGATATAGAACATCAGGTGTTCCATAATGGTCAAGAACAATAGCTTTCATTGCTTTTTTAGGAATGAGGTGAACGAAGCTTGAGGTAGATAAATACTGACCGTTGAGAGTTGCTTGTTTGTGATGCAGAGTTTATCTGCGGTGGATGATA
>JAUBOG010000464.1:0-5254 GCA_036700105.1 Microcoleus occultus BM001215583 | reverse complement strand
AAGGGGGATTTAGGGGGATCTAGACTTAGGGAAAAACGAGATTTATCAAGGCTTTCATGCTTAAGTTGACACCTATGGGCAATGCCATTTCCCTACTGTTATTTGCCCGCGTAAGCCCCCATCCGTTCTTTGATAAACCGGATATAAAAATGCCTGAAAGTAGACTTAATCACCCGAGGCATACCAAAGTCGATCGGCATCATATTTTCCGGCAACTTCCAATCCAAAATCTTGAGAATTTCCGGGTGCAAAAGCGGAAAATCAATCGCCTCTAAATTCGAGCAAAGTCCCAATCTCATCGCCGCAGCTACAGTCGGAACCAGCGCCGGATCGACATTAATAATTTCTACTACCGTTCTGTCCAAAGCAAACACATCGTCAGATGCACCCAAAATCCCTAAAAACTTTGGTTCGCCGCCGCTTGGCCCGTTGCCTTCGTGGCCGATAATGCCATCTAAAATTGTCAAATTTGGGTTAATTGTCCGCGCAGTTTCTACCAGCATTTGACCGAATCTGGCGCTATCTTTCCCGGCTTCCATGTGCCACCAAGCCTTCATTTTACCGGGGACACAGCCGAACAAATTTTTCACGCCCATTGTCGCGGTTAATTGAACGTGAGATTTCAATTTGGGCAAATTAATTACTGCATCTGCTTCCATTGCTTCCTTGCAAATTCGCAGATGATTGAAATCTTCGCTGACAGTTTGGTAGCGTTTTCCTTGAAACTCAACTACTGGCAAATTCAGTTCTTCTAGCAGGGGCAAATAACCGTTGGCTTTGGCTACACCCATCGCGCTACCAAAGGCTGGACTGTCACCTAAAAACGGTTTTCCGCCCGCTTCTATGACCATTTTCGCCACGCAGTAAACCAATTCCGGGCGGGTGACGCATTCTTTGGTAGGGCGAGAACCGGTGAGGAGATTGGGTTTGAGTAACACCCGATCGCCCTTTTTGACAAAAGCCGAGATTCCGCCCAGAGGTGCGAGCAAATTTTCTAAAGATGCTTGCAAGATTTGGCGATCGTATGAATTAGCTCGAATTAAACTAACAGCAGGCATAATAGTTATTGGTTATTAGTTATTGGTTGAATTCTGGATCCGCAGACTCTATTTGTAGGTGCGCACTGCGCACCTTACAAATACACAATTTCCAATTGCCAGCTACTTTCAAGACATCGGCAGCCTACCGGCAGCAGCCCGCTGCATGGTACTAACTCGCATCGAATTAGGGAATATTCCTTGACCTTGAAGTTCGGGAATAGATGGTTTCACTTCCACTTTTACCAAGCGGGAAGTGCAGATAAAAACCGTTTGATCGACTAAATGGAAAGTCAACCAAGGTTGATTTAACAAATGCAGCACTTCCTCTTGAAATTCTTGTGCAGGCATCGGAATACTAAAAGTTTCTGTGTGACCTTCTACATAATGAAATGTCACTTGAGTGGTGTTCTCTTTATCTTGAGTTAATTGGGCAAATGAACCTGCACGCATAAATTTTGCTCCTAAACTTCAGTGTTGGTAGCTAAGCATTAGCAGATGATGTTGGCATCGCACTCATTTTTTCTAAATCTAGAACTTTAGCCAAATCTTCTGCATTCATTAAACCCCGTTCTAGCACAATTTGCCGCAAAGATTTGCCTGTTTCTAAAGATTCTTTGGCGACGGCGGCGGCGTTGAGATATCCGATGTGAGTGTTGAGGGCGGTAACTAGGGCGAGACTGCCTTCTGCGTAAGCGAGACACCGATCGCCCTTAGCTTCAATTTTGGCGAGGCATTTGGCAGTCAGCGCGCTGATGGTATTGCCCAAAATTTCGATGCTGTGAATCAGATTGTAGGCGATCAGGGGCATCATCACGTTCAATTCCAATTGTCCCGCTTGGGCTGCAAGGGCGATCGAGCTATCGTAACCCATAACTTGAAAACACACCATCGAAGTCATTTCTGCCATCACAGGATTGTATTTCCCCGGCATAATTGACGAACCGGGTTGCACCGGAGGCAGTTGAATTTCTTTCAAACCCGTTTTCGGCCCCGAATCCATCAAACGCAAGTCATGAGACATTTTAACGCAATCCTGAGCGAGATTTCGCAGCGCGCCGGACACATTTACAAACGGTGCCATACTCTGCATAGCTGCCATTAAATTCGGTGCTGGCTTCAGAGGTTTGCCGATTAATTTCGAGAGAATTTGAGCGACTTTTTCACAGTATTCAGGATGAGTATTTAAGCCTGTTCCCACCGCACTGCCCCCCAATCCCAAAAATGTCAAATCCCCGGATGCAGTTTGAATTCTCAAGGTATGTTCTCTGAGAATTTGCGCCCAAGCGCGGAAGGTTTCGCCGAGTCGAACCGGCACAGCATCTTGCATATGAGTGCGGCCGGATTTAACAATATCTTGGAATTCTTTGGCTTTGTTTTCTAAGGCGACTGCGGCATCCGACAAAGCCGGGAAAAGAGTTTTTTCTAAGGCCAACAATCCGCCGATCCGAATCGCCGTCGGAATCACATCATTTGTCGATTGACCGTAGTTTACATGATCGTTAGGACTGATGCGCTTGTAGTTGCCTTTTTCATCGCCCATAATTTCCAAAGCGCGATTGGAAAGAACTTCATTAACGTTCATGTGGTGAGAAGTTCCGGCGCCGGCTTGGTAGACATCAACTACAAATTGATCGCGCAATTTGCCGGCTAGGATTTCATCTGCTGCTTGGACAATTGCTTGACTGATGTCTTGGGGAATACAGCCGAGTTCGCCATTGGCGATCGCCGTTGCTTTCTTAATTAAAACACAAGCATCAACGTATGTTGATAAAGGCTTAATCCCGCTGATCGGAAAATTTTCGATCGCGCGCAGAGTTTGAATGCCGTAGTAGACTGTAGATGGGATTTGTTTGTCTCCCATCGAGTCGCTTTCGGTGCGGTAGGTTGCGGTTGGCTGTTCGGTCATATTAGGGAGTTGGTGATGATTTGGAATTGGGCAATTTTTTTTAAGAATGCTGACTGTAACTGCTGTTTTACCGTGCCGCTGGGCTGAGTAACGCACAAGTCACGATTGTCAAAAATTATCTCACACTGCGAGTTAAATCTCAAAGATCAAATCTTAAATTAAAATTATTTCCCTAAAATCGTGCAATGATAGTTGTGTAATCCCGAGTTTTTTAGATCGCCTAATTCTGTTTTTTATCAGATAAAATTTGCGGGTTCAACAATAAATCTTAAACCATATTTCGGAATTTTGTTACAAAAATTCAAGTTGCAAGTTTCGGAAAGTTGTTATAGTTGGTAGCACAAACAATTTTGCAACAGGCGAATTGCCAAAAATTATGCCGCGTTACCAAGCCCTAGATGATGTTACTAGCCTCGAACAGGCACTCGAAGGAATGATTGTTGACGATTTAAAAAAACTGAATGCACTGCTGTCGGGAAATCGAAAATCAACCCGCAAAGCTGACCTGGTTGCTGGGATTAAAGAGCAAATGCAGGGACAAAAACTCAAGCAAGTTTGGGCGCAATTAGACCACCTGCAAAAAGCGGCCGTAGCGGAAGCCATACATGGGTCAGACGGTTGCTACGACCACGATTTATTTGTGGCGAAATACGGACAACAACCAGACTGGGGAAGTAGCGATCGCTATGGATACAACCGAGAACCATCAATACTATCCTTGTTTTTCTACGGCGCTGCGATCCCCTACGATCTTCAAGAACAATTGCTGAAATTTGTGCCAAAACCGCAACAAACTTCCTTAAATCAGGTGGGCGACATACTGCCAGATAATTTGATAATTCGGGCAGAAAGATACAACTTTAGTACATCTAAAAAAGAGATATCCGAGTACGAACTGCCCCTGACAATTTTTGAAATGGAACGGGCTGCCCCAAAGGATTTTGAAGCAGTTTTGCGTCTGATTCAGTCGGGCAAAGTTGCCGTTGGTGAGAAAACCGGATTACCCGGTGCCGCAACTGTAAAAACGATCGCCAACCTATTGCAAGGGGGAGATTTTTACAGCGACGAACAGCGCAAAAATACTTTGGAAAATGGCGAGATATTCCACGAGGTTGGTAATATCAAATCCTTTGCTTGGGCGGCGATCGCCCAAGCGAGCAAATTCGCCGAACAATCGGGCAAAAAGCTAGTTTTAAGCAAAGCGGGACAAAAAGCTTTGCAAGAATCACCTGCCAAAGGATTACAAACAGCATGGAAGCGCTGGTTAAAAACAAACACTTTTGATGAATTTCGCCGCATTGATGCGATTAAAGGACAAACTGGTAAGGGCGCGCGCGGCATGACAGCGGCGGCGGGGCGGAGAGAAAAGATCGCCGAAATCCTAGCAAAATGTCCTGTCGGTAAATGGATTCTGTTTAGCGAATTTAGCAAGTATCTGTTGGCAACGGGCAATCGGTTTGAAGTAACGCGCGATCCCGACAATCTCTATATTTCTGAATTTGGGTATGGTAACTTAGGATATTCGGGCAGTCACGATTGGCATATCCTGCAAGAAAGATATATGCGCTGCTTGTTGTTTGAGTATGTTGCTACCCTGGGAATAATTGATGTTGCCTATGCCGATCCGTCGCTGGTACCCAGCGATTTTGACAATCTTTGGGGAACGGACGATTTGAGATTTCTCAGCCGCTACGACGGCTTAATATCTTTTCGCCTGACAGCTTTGGGGGCTTACTGTTTGGGATTGACTGACAATTACACCCCGCCAGCAATTGAGTTCCGTCAAACACTCCGCGTACTGCCGAATTTAGATATTGTTGTAGCAGGAGAAGGTATCGCGGCATCAGATGCGATCGTCCTCGATCTCTATGCTAAAAAAGTTTCAGATGTCGTCTGGCAACTCGACCGGCAAAAGCTATTTACCGCCATTGAAGCTGGATACCCCCTAGCAGAATTTCAAGAAGTTTTAGCAACAAGAACTATCGAACTGCTACCGGAAACCGTACAGCAATTTCTGACGGATATTGCAGAACGATCGAACAGTTTGCAAGACTTAGGAACTGCCAAGTTGATCGAATGTACTAACGCCCATTTAGCATTGTTGATTGCCAATGATTCCCGTACCAAAAAATTCTGTCAGCTAGCGGGCGATCGCACTTTAGCAGTTCCATTATCCCAGGAAACTAAATTTCGCAGCGCCCTGCGGCAGATCGGCTACGTCTTACCCCAGCGGGATAAATAGTAATACCATTTCTCTAAAATCCTGCAAAACTCTTCGACCCCCCCTAGCCCCCCCTTGCAAAAGGGG
>JAUBOG010000463.1:0-5257 GCA_036700105.1 Microcoleus occultus BM001215583 | reverse complement strand
GAAATTTCAAACTCTTATGGGATAAAGCTTTTACCAAATAACCTACACCTGTCAGGGGCCACTCCCTGGGTTATCTAGGAAGGCAGTCTCGCGGGGGGAGGTTAAATCGCTTGCTAAAAGCTCGACTAAAGGCAGCTAGATTGGTATAGCCCACCATGCGGGCCACTTCTCCGACTGACCAATCGCCCAATTCCAACGCCTGCCGTGCCTGCTGCATTCGGTAGTCGTACAAATAGCCAAAGGCTGTGGTACCAAACTCTTTGCGGAATCCCTGCTTAAGGGTGCATTCATTCAAACCAACCAAGCGTGCTAGTTCTGCTAAATTGGGGGGATTATCGAGTTGCTGACGTAAAATGTCTCTGGCGTGGTGGAGGCGATCGAGTAAGTCGAGTTGTCTAGGGGGGCGATCGTTATGATGTCGTGTCATTTCTGCTGCTGCCGCCAACCCTAGCATTTCTACGCATTTTCCTTCTAAAATCATCCGCTTCGGCAGGCCTTGAAAACTGCATCGCAACATTTCTCGTGCCACCACCTGCATTGCCGGAGTTGCCTTCGCAAAGCAGGCATAGCGAGGCCGATCTGGGGAACCCACCCAAGGCTGCAAGGCAGGTGGCAATTCTCCTTCACAATTGGCTATAAACGATCGCAACACATCTTCCCGGATGTAAATCTGCACTTCCAGGAAGGGTTGCCGATCTGATATATCCAGCGGAAGTTTGGGCATTAATCCAATACCGCACAGGGAATACTGCCCCGGGCCGAGTAAGTTGCCTTCATTCTCATGGATTCCTGACAAGTGGATGTGAAATTCTAGATAGGCTTCCACTCTTTCGTGCTCGGCGGTTAGGATGCGATCGTGCACTTGCAGATGAGCCAGGGTTACTTCTAGTCCATCTCGCAGGCGAATCGTGCGCCAATAGCCTTTACCCATTAACGGCGGAAATTGACCCATAAAGTCTTGAGTATCGGTAGGATCGGGATGATAGATCGGCTCGACAGCGCTCATTTCGTCGAACATTTGGTCGTGGGCTGACTGAGAAATGGAAAGAGTCATAGCAGTAGGGCGATGCAGTAAAGATATTGATAAAGTATCTCATTAAGGATGCTTAAACTGCTTTACTAAATTTAGGGCGATCTGAGTCTATTAGCGACCCTTGGTGCAAAAGCTTCGCTGGCAAAGAAAAACAGCACGACTCGCCTGCCGCCCACTGTCGAGAAATGAAATAAGGGGTTATTTGTAGAAGGAATGGAAAACCAGGGAGCCGGATCTCCTATTTCGAGTAATGGCATCTTGCTGATTTTAGATTTGGAATTTTATATTTAGATGATTCTGATGTCCATTAGTTCCACAGTTTTTGCCTGTTAAAATTATTTTTTATAAAAACTGATCTCGCTCTGTTTTTTTCTGCATTTCTATGCGTTAAATGCCGAAAATTACAGCTTATTTAAAGACTGCAATTTAGGAAAATAAGTAGATGGGCATCAATAAACGCAACTTGATTTTTTGCCTGGGTGGCGACAGAAATGTTTAGTTTCACCCACCTACTCATGTTTGCCTATTTGTCGAAACTGGGGGAATTATCCGGTTGGTCTTCCGGGTATTCTACCGGTCGATACTCCACGTAATCGGACGGCGGTGCTTCCGCGTCGCGGTTACTGGGGCGAGACCTCGATGCTTCTGTCGGACGGGTTTTTTTGGTTCTCGGCGGCGCGTCAGAACTGCGGTTTTCCGAAGCAGTCGGGCGGCTGCTGCGGCTGCGAGCCGGCCTTTCTTCGGGGTTGTCTGAAACGTCCCAATTGTCAGACCTTTGGGGGGGCGAGGCTTCCGGGCGGGCGGGACGTTTGCGGGAGGACGATCGACCGTCGATCGACTCCGGCTTGGAGTTGTTAGCGCTACCGTTGCGGTTCGAGGGACGGCGGCGGGGTTCGTCGTCGTAACTTTCGCGGGAAGAACGGTTGTCTTGGCTACCTCTAATCCGGGGACGCTGCGGGTAGTCTTCCTCTGGTTCTAGCTGTTCCATTTCTGAATCGTAGCCGTCGTAAGCGTAGGCGTTGCTGACGGGTCGTTCTTCATCTACGTATTGGGCGCGACTTTTGGCTTGGGCTGTGGTTGCTCCCCGCAACTTAATGCTTTCGGTTGCAAAAAATATGGCGGTACCGCTGAGCAGAAATTGACCGAATGCCAGAATTGGGTCAAGCCGCCATCCTTGAAATAACAGAATACCGCCGCACAGCAGGCCGACTGCTGCAAAAAAAATATCGTGGTCTCGTGCTAGTTTGGGACGCCACGATCGCAGAAAGTAGAGTCCTGCCCCTGCTACTGCTAGGATGATCCCTAACAGGCTGCTCCAGTTCAATCCTAAATTGACCATTAGCCTATCTCCTATGTCTGTCCTATGTTAGCGAGTTAGATTTTACATCTATCATTAAGTCTGTTATCCCGACAGTGCTTTCTGGGGCAGCGTCCGGTCAGGGTTTCAGCTTTCCAAGTGAGCCATATAATAATGAGTTTAACGGGAAAAAACCTCAGCGAAAGCAGTCAACCGAAGGTTTTGCCTTCACAGTTGCTGGTAGCCGAGGTTTCTCTTATCGGGGAAATGCCCGACGTGTCGCCGAAAATTGAGTTTCACGCCGGACTTTGACACCCGCAAGCTTTTTAGGTGCGCTTGATTTTGTCTTTTTGGCTGATGAAGATCAGGGCGATCGTTCCGGGAATCACGATTAGCCCAACGCCCACCAGCAAGCTGTACAGAAAATTCGCGAGTGAAGGAGTCATAAATTCAAAGCCTTTGTTACAACAATTTGATTTTTATTAATTTTATACTTTCGATCGCACCTGTGAAGCGGTTAAAATTATGAAGAGCGGACTTAACAAAACTTAAGATTTCGAGATAAGACTCATGAGTGGTATTACCGTTGCAAGTTGGATTCTGGGCTCTGTCCTAGTGGTGATGACTTTGCTGTTTATTTTTCGGATCGTTTTGACTTGGTATCCGGGCGTGAACCTCAGCAAACTGCCGTTGAGTCTGATTGCTTGGCCGACGGAACCGTTTTTGGCGGTGACAAGAAAGATTGTACCGCCGATCGGCGGTGTGGACATTACGCCGATTATTTGGGTGGGTATCTGCAGCTTGCTGCGAGAAATGATTCTCGGCCAGCAAGGGCTGCTGACGATGATGATGTAAGAGTCAGCGGGCATGGGGCATGGGGCATGGGGCATGGGGCATGGGGCATGGGTTAGTTGCCAACTGCTTTCCTGTCAACTGCTTTCCTGACTACTGACAACTGCCCACTGACTAATGACTACTGACTGTTTTGGTTCATAAACTGTTCGACAAAGTTGGTGTAAACTTCGCCGCTGAGAAACTCGGGGGAATCGAGGATTTTTTGGTGGAAACTGAGGGTGGTGGGAACGCCGGTAATCGCGCATTCGCGCAGGGCGCGTTTCATGCGCCGGATGGCGGTCGGTCGATCGCGCCCCCAGACGATCAATTTACCAATTAAAGAATCGTAGTAAGCCGGTATTTCGTAATCGGTGTAAACGTGAGAGTCCATCCGCACGCCGGGGCCACCGGGGGGCAAAAAGCCGGTGATTCTGCCGGGATGGGGTCGGAAGTTGCGATCGGGGTCTTCAGCATTGATTCGACACTCGATCGCGTGGCCGCTGAGAATTACTTGGTTTTGCTTGATTTGCAGTTTTTCGCCTTGGGCGATCCGAATTTGTTCCGCGATCAAGTCGAGGCCTGTAATCATCTCGGTGACGGTATGTTCGACTTGAATCCGGGTGTTCATTTCCATGAAGTAGAACTTGCCCGATTTGTCAAGCAAAAATTCGACAGTTCCTGCACCGGTGTAGTTGATGGATTTGGCGGCGGCAACGGCGGCGTGACCCATTTGATCTCGCAGTTTTTGGGTGAGGGCGGGGCTGGGCGCTTCTTCTAGGAGTTTCTGGTGCCGGCGCTGAATCGAACAGTCTCTTTCGCCGAGGTGGATGACGTTACCGTAGTTGTCGGCGAGGATTTGGATTTCGATGTGGCGGGGTTTTTCGATGAATTTTTCGAGGTAGACTCCGGGATTGCCGAAGGCTGCATCGGCTTCGCCTTGGGCTGCTGAGAATAGTTTGGGGAGTTCGGATGCTTCTCTGACTAGCCTCATGCCGCGGCCTCCACCGCCGGCTGTGGCTTTGATCATGACAGGATAGCCGATGTCGCGGGCGATCGACAAAGCTTCGCGATCGTCCGCCAGCAATCCGACGCTACCGGGAACTGTAGGGACTTTCACCCGCTGCATGGTTTCTTTGGCGGTGGATTTGTCGCCCATCGCCCGCATCGCGGCAGGACTTGGGCCGATGAAGGTAATTTGATGATCCGCGCAGATTTCGGCAAATCTGGCGTTTTCGGCGAGGAAGCCGTAACCGGGGTGAATGGCTGCGGCGTTGCGCGTCAGGGCGGCGGAGATGATGTTGGGGATGTTTAAATAGCTTTTGCTGCTGGTAGGGGGGCCGATGCAAACGGCTTCGTCAGCTAACTGAACGTGCAGGGCGTGTTTGTCTACAGTGGAGTGAACGGCGACCGTGGCAATCCCCATTTCCTCGCAGGTGCGCAGGATGCGGAGGGCGATTTCCCCCCGATTAGCGATTAAAATTTTCGAGAACCCCATCTTCGCTGCTTAATTCATTCAATATTCTGTACAATAATCCCTTTCGGTATGTTCTGGATAATGGTTTTGCAGAAATTGTTCACAAAAATTTATTTTACATTTTGCGGGTAGTTGTGCTATGGTTTTAAATCGGCGGTCTAAAAGGGCAAGTCGCGAGTTAAATGTCAGGAACCTCAGCCTGTAAATCTTTAACTGGTAACGCAAAAAATCCCTGAGATTGTCGGAAAGAGCGGATGTGGCGGAATTGGTATACGCGCACGCTTGAGGTGCGTGTGGCATTATGTCCTTGCGAGTTCGAGTCTCGCCATCCGCATTGAATATATAAAACAACTGTTGGCAGTTTTGGCTGTTGGCAGTTGTTTTGTTTTTGGTGGGTGGCCAGAAACCGGGTTTTTGCGACAGACTTGGTGACAACTCCCAGATTTAGGAAAAAACCCGGTTTCTTTGATTTGTGGGTGAGTGCCGAGAAACCGGGTTTTTGCGATCGTATTTGGTGACAGGGTGCATCTCTATTTGGTGGCAAGGGCGAAGCATTTCGGCCGACAATAGAACTCTTGCAAAAATATAATGCACCCCACCCCAACCCTCCCCGCGAGTT
>JAUBOG010000462.1:0-5271 GCA_036700105.1 Microcoleus occultus BM001215583 | reverse complement strand
CCCTAGCCCCCCCTTGTAAAGGGGGGGGACAAGAATACTGTTATTTCGTTTCAAATTGGTATAACGATATAAACTCTGCTTGGCGATCGGCAGGAAATGCCACATCAATATCTTCGTGTTCTCGGGTGATGCGATGCAGTTTGCCGTCAATAGCCCAACCGCCTTGCAACCAGAGCGGCAAATTGATTGTTTCGGCTGCGGTAAATAGGTGATGAATTAACGCAATGTGTTGTGTATTCGTACTAGCGAGCATTGCAGGAGTCGTATTTTTTCATCTTACCAACCCTCCCCGTTCTAGAGGAGAGAGTAAGAAATTCACAAATAATTTAGGAGTGCGATACTAGCGATCGCTAGTATCGCAGGCGCCGATAGTAACGATCGTAACGGGTGGCTTCATCCCTGAACACCAGTTATGAAATCTGCTGTCTGAATCCGTTTCGTTCTAGGATTTGTTCTCGGCGGTACATAAAGAACGGTAAAGAGCAAGAAAGTCCGATACCAAAGGTTAGTCCAATGTAGAGTATAAGCCACAGGCGAGCAGTTCCTAAACGTTTTAGTTCAATCCATGCAAAGTAAAAGAAGGCGATCGCACTAATCAACAAATCACTCGTCAGAGCCGCAGCAACATTATTCTCAAACGCTCTTTGCAGAAACAAGGTTGGAGACAGTAGCGCACTTGCGTCTTGCAGCAACCAGAACCAGGGGACGATCGCACCCGCGATCGCCAGCAGCAAATACATGATTTTCATCGAATTAAAAGCCTTTGTTGTCGGAGCGTTAATGGATTTCAGCATGGTTGTTTCTCCCTAAGTTGCTGGGTTTATTGAGCCTGATGCCATTTTTTTACAGACATATCGGCTCGAAAGTCAGTCTCGGATTGTACCCGTATCATATCGATCGAGCCTTTTGGCGAAGTTCGCAGGGTTTACCCGCGCCCAATCCTGAAAGAACAAGGTTGTGCCATCATTAGTCTCGACGGTCGATCGCCCCTGCGAGTGTTGTTCTGTCAGTGTTGCTGGAATATTCGCGGACTTCAGCACGATGTTTAACCTCGATCGGTATGTGTCGATCGTGCCAAAGGGAGATAATTGAAGCAATTACCTGTCAGGTAATCAAAGCCATCGTCTTCGCGAGTCGTCTTGCCATGCAGCAACGTGAAATTGCCTCTAACCGCGAATCAGATTCCTTCGGGATGTTCCTCAAACAATGGCGCAACCAACGCGGATTCAGTCAGCTCGATTTAGCCGTCACCAGTGAAGTCTCCCAGCGGCACATCAGTTTTCTCGAATCGGGACGAGCCAAACCCAGTCAAGAAATGGTATTGCAATTAGCAGCCTGTTTGGAAATTCCACTGAGACAGCAAAATCTGATGCTGAGTGCGGCAGGATTTGCTCCCATCCACACGGAAACCGATCTATCAGCCCCTGAAATAATTTCGGTTCGCAAAGCACTCGATTTCATGCTGCAAAAACAGGAGCCATACCCGGCTTTTGTGGTCGATCGCTACTGGAATTTGCTGTTGACAAATGGCGCAGCCGATCGACTGCTTGCTGCTTTTGTCGAGCCAACCAAACTGCAAACTCTCTTCTACATTGACGGAAAAATTAATTTGATGCGCGTCATCTTCCATCCGCAGGGGTTGCGTCCATTTATCGTCAACTGGGAGGACTTTGCTAACCATTTGCTGCAACGACTGCATCGTTCAGCAGTGGCAGAAGGTGAAGGCGATCGGTCTACCGCATTGCTGAAAGAATTGATGAATTATCCCGGTGTTGCTGACATTTGGCACATCTCAAATCGAGCCGCACCAAACACGCTGCTTCTTGCCATCCACCTCAAGCGAAATGCTTTGGAGTTGCAATTTTTTTCGACGATCGCCACATTAGGTACGTCCTACGATATTACTCTTCAGGAATTGCGGATTGAATGCCTGTTTCCCGCAGATGAAGCAACTGAGTATAATTGGAGTCATATTGTTTCCGCTTGCATTGGAATGATTTAACCGCAGAGAACACAGAGGACACAGAGTCCGAGAATAGAGAGATGAATACAGGAGGATGCAATCGGATTTGATATCAGACCATAACTGAAAAGGAAGCTGCCCCTTTGGGTTTTGCCTCCGTCCAACAAGTCATCATGCCGAACCGATGTTGTTCTATCTTCCCTTTGCAAAACGCCAAGATACATATGTCGCCGATTTGGGCAAAATGTTGAATCATCAGGCAGGTTTCACAAAAATGACTCGTTTGACATTCGTAAGTCCTTATGCAAATCGTCTTTCTCTAGAAATGCAAGGGATGGTAAACAGCAATTTGCTCCAATTGCAACAGGGAGAAACCTATCGAGTCGAACTGGGCTTTGATGGCGAACAACAGGGAAAACAGGCAGATTTTCGACCGGAATTGCCGTTGATTTTCTCTTGGTAGAAACGCATTTACCTCGGTACAGCGACTTGTTTTAATACCGAAGCAATTACCGCATCAATTTGCAAACCATCCAGCATCGATTCTGGTTTGAGAATCAGGCGGTGGCGCAACAGCGGAAGTGCGATCGCCTTGATATCATCAGGAGTAGTATAATCCCTGCCGGCCAGCCAAGCGCGAGCCTTGCTGCTTTGCAACCAAGCTACTGCCGATCGCCCAGAAGCACCCAATGCCAGATCGGGATGTTGGCGCGTATTGTGTACCAAAGCGAGCAAGTAATCGAGCAATTTATCTTCTACTTTGACTGTCTGTACTGCTTGACGGGCGCTGAGGATTTGCTCTACCGTTGCTATCGGTTTTATCCGAGCTAAATCGAGGCGTTTGGCGCGAAATCCCGCCTCAGAATTCAGCAGCATTTGCTTTTCGGCCGCTGCATCGGGATAGCCAACCACAAGTTTAAATAAAAATCTGTCTAGCTGAGCTTCTGGTAGCGGATAAGTGCCTTCAAATTCGAGGGAATTTTGAGTGGCGATCGTCCAAAACAAGTCTGGCAAAGCTAAAGTTTCGCCGTCTAATGTTACCTGCTGTTCTTCCATTGCTTCTAGCAGTGCAGACTGAGTTTTCGGAGGCGTGCGATTGATTTCATCCGCCAGCAAAATCTCCGTAAAAACAGGCCCTTTTTTCAGGGTAAAAGTATGGGTGTTAAAATCAAAAATATTCGTTCCCAAGATATCCGAAGGCAAAATATCCGGCGTTAGTTGAACGCGGCGGAAATCTGCTTGAATCAATTGGGCGATCGCCTTTACAAGTAAAGTTTTCCCTGTTCCGGGAACTCCCTCGACAATCACGTGCCCGCCGCTCAGCAGCGCCACTAGCAACTGTTTGACTGTGGAAGATTGACCGACAACTATTTTGTCGAGGGCTTGGCTGAGGCGGTTAAAAATCGTGTTTGTTTCGCTCATTTGATATCTTTCCTATTAGAGGGGAGATGTTGCCGGATTTGTTCCCATTTACCCAACCAGGCTAGCAAATCTCGATCGCTGATGCGCTGTTTCCGAGATGGCGATCGCAACAATGATTCTAATTCTGCCGCTTGGCGCCCTGTTTGCTCCACCCAAGCATCGATTAGAGCTTCACTTTCCAGCGGTGTCTCTCCCAATAATAATGCTTTTTGGAGTTGCAACTGTTCTGCTTTGCCGATAAGTTCTACCGCAAAATCTGTGCTGTTTGCTTTTTCCAAAACACCTGCTAATGCTTGAATGTAAGCTTCGCTGCTGTCAATCTTTGCCGCTGATACAGTTACAGGCTGTCCGAACCTGTTCCACCCGGCAAAAATCGCAACTATCAGAATAATTGTACCCTGAATCGCAACTGGAAATAGAGGAGTTTTGGCTAAATAAGTGAATAAATTGTCGCGGTATTCGCGTTCGATGATTTCTGGGTCTTTGTAACCGTGAATGTATTCGTCTACCCAAACTTTATTGGGAATTTTATTCATTTTCTGGCTTAGCCTGTCTGTGGGATTTTGGATTAATTTCACTGCGACAGCTTGCTCTGTACCTTCGATTTCTGGCTCTGCTCCTAATTGAGTTACCAGCCGTGCTAAAAATTCATAATTACCGGGAAAATCCTGATAAGCATTAGCAGCTAAATAAGGTGCAGAAGCAAAATAAACTGTTCCCTTTTCCAGTGACTTTTGCCAAACAATTGCCCCAAAGCGATCGCCTAAAACAGATTTTTTGTCTCTGGCTTCTCTCCGCCCGGTGTCAATTTTGATTTCGCCCGCTGAATCTGGGAGCAAGCTGCTAAAAGGTGCTGGTGTAACAGGTGCGCTAACTCCCAAAATTACCAAAGTATTGCCTTTTTTCACCCAATTTTCTTCGGTATCGGAAACCACTTCGGGAATCGAGCTGCTGTAGATGCGTAAAAGTGTGCTGGGCGGTTTTGCATCTGGGTTTTTAGCAAAGTCTTCAACAGGTTTTTGCCAGCGCTGAATCTCGGTTCCCCGTTTTGACATCAAAGCATACCATGCTCCGTAGCCGTCCGGCGCTCGATTATAGGTAGAACCGCTGTTTAGTTTGTTGTTTGCCGGAGCAAATAGCAGGGTAACGATCATTATTGCAGTAATCGCGATCGCCCCCAACAGCCACAACCGACGATTTGACAAGTTCATGGCTCTTTAATCCTTTATTTGTTGGTAAGCTTGCTGACACTGTTCAAAGGTTGAGGCGTCAGCTTCTGCATTCCCAAAATACAGTTGTTCGTGGATTGCGATCACAGTTTCGTAAGGCGCTGGCTGGGGTAATTGCTCGATTAATTGCAAGTATTCGCCATCGGTGCGGCTAACTTGATGCGCAGCAGTGCCGGCATCGTTTAACCGCTGCAACAAAGCCATGTAAAGACAGCGGCAAGCTTGGCGGTATTTGCCTTGCTGCTGCAATTTTTGCGATCGCACAAACCACTCTGCTGCTGACAAATCTGCAATTGTTTTTTTCCCAGTTTCATCGCTGATTCGATCGCTGTTTTTGAAATTATAAATTTTAAAGCGCAGCAGTTTCCAAATCTGGCAAGTCATCCAGACGGCGAGCAATGCTAATATCGACCAAAAGGCGGCTTGCGCGATCGCCCGCAACATCGGAGAATCAAACCAAGACGGCAATTCGACATTCGGCATATTTCGGGCAGTTTGCAGTTCCCACCACTCTTGAAATCGCTGCTGCGACTGTCCTAACTGCCAGCCCAAATTAGTTTTTTCAAAGGAAGCTTTTGACATAGTTTTAGATTGGTCGATCGGGGTGTATCTCATTTTTGCAAATATCTTCGTAGGGGCGAAGCATTCCGGCAGTAG
>JAUBOG010000461.1:0-5341 GCA_036700105.1 Microcoleus occultus BM001215583 | reverse complement strand
ATTTCGACCTGTGGTACCCGCCACGTGATTTATCCGTGGAATCAATCCAAAATCTCAAATCTCAAATCCTCAAGCCCCCGAATTTATCCGTGGGGTCGCCTCCAAAATCTCAAATCTCAAATCTCAAATCGAATGACCGGCCGCGAAAACATTGACATCACAGGGCGATATGTGCTATGGTGCATCGGCAATTGGTGGACTTAACCTCCACTTTCCTAGCAGCAAAGGCTAGTATCCTCAAATTAAAACTATTTGGCAAAAGCCAAAAAAGTAACCGGTCACGACTAACAGTCTCATCCGGTAGAGGTGTTTGCAGTTGTGCCGCTACAAGTCAAAGGGTACAAACTTAAAATGCAGGCAAAGTCAGATTTGTATGTATTTTATTACACTATTGTTTGTTAAATATCAAAAAAGCCAATGAAAGTAACCCAGGAAAAACTTCCAGCTAGCCAAATTGGTCTGGAAATCGAAGTGCCATCAGAAAAATCAAAACAAGCCTACGAGCAAGTAATTAAACAGTTTGCTCGCGAGGTTAATATTCCTGGGTTCCGCAAAGGCAAAGTTCCCCGCCAAGTTTTGCTGCAGCGCCTGGGCCAGACTCGTTTGAAGGCGACGGCTTTGGAAAATTTGATTAATGATTCGCTGCAAAAAGCCCTAGAACAAGAAAAAATTCAAGCAATTGGCAGTTTTGAACTGAGCACGGAGTTTGAAGAATTACTAGCTAAGTTCGACCCGGAACAGACTTTGACATTTACAGCTAAGGTTGACGTACAGCCAGAAGTCAAAATGGGGCAGTACACAGGCTTGCAGCTTCAAGCAGAAGAAGTTAAGTACGACGAGTCTCAGGTGGATGAGGTACTGGCAAAATACCGATCGGACAAAGCAACTTTAATCCCCGTAGAAGGCCGCCCGGCTCAGTTGGGAGACACCGCGTTGGTAGATTTCTCCGGCAGATTTGCGGAAGCAGCCGAAGGCGAAACACCGGCTGAAATTCCCGGCGGCCAAGCCGAAGATTTTCAAGTAGAAATGTCGGAAAATCAGTTTGTACCCGGCTTTATCGAAGGCATGATCGGGATGAATCCCGGCGAAAGCCGAGAAGTTTCCGTGCAGTTTCCGGATGAGTACAGCAGTGAAGAATTAGCCGGAAAACCGGCAGTCTTTACGATTACCCTGAAAGAACTTAAGGAAAAAGAATTGCCGGAGTTGGACGACGACTTCGCCCAAGAAGTCAGCGAGTTTGAAACTTTAGCAGAACTGCGCGAATCCCTGGAAACTCGGTTTAAAGCAGACCAAGAAAACAAAATATCGGCTAATAAGGAAAAAGCTATATCAGCAGCTCTCGTGCAGCTCATAGATGTGGAAATTCCCGAAACAATGCTCGATCGCGAAATCGATTTCTTGCTGAACCAACAAGCCGTTCAGTTGAAAAATTACGGCATCGATATCAACCAACTGTTTACCGAAGAAAATATGGGGCCGATGCGGGAACGCTCGCGCCCAGAGGCGATCGAGCGGCTCAAGCAGTCTCTAGCTCTGGCTGAAGTAGCCAAGCTGGAATCCTTGTCTGTTGAGCCAGCAGAAGTAGCAGCAGAAGTAGCAAGAGTCAGAAAGCAATTTCCTAAAGGCGATTTTGACCCTCAAAAATTGATGGAATTTGTAGGGGAAGACTTGCTCAAACAAAAAACCCTGAAATGGTTGGAAGAAAAAGGGACGATCGAACTCGTACCGGAAGGCTCTCTGACTCCGGCTGCAGAATCTGAAGAATCAGACGCGTCAGACGCTGAAGTTTCAGAAGAAGCAGCCGCGAGCGTTGAAGTTGAAGTTCTAGGTCAAGAATAGAAAATTGACTGACTTAAAAAGTGAATTTGCTTAACTTGGCCCGACAAAAATCGACAGCGCTGTATATTTTTTGTATGGCGCTGTCGATTTTTGTACAAAACACGATCGAAAACAGTCTCGGCTGGGTTGAACCGATCGCGGAAACAGGACTAAGGGAAAAAAATAGTTCGATCGGCTATTTGCATAGGTCAAGATGGGCGCCCGGGAGTTCACCCCGCAGATAGAGCCTGTCCCTATCTCTTAAGACATCAATTTCGCGGACTCAAAACTTTCCATTCCCCCGATCTCCGTTGATTCGAGGCATAATAGTTAAAAGCTGGCGGCTTAATTTCAAGCTTTCATCAGCAGCAAATTGTCTAGAATCCTTGACTGGTGTCCTATGGTGGTATCTCAATCTTCCAATTACCTAATTACAAGCTATAACGATTTTGATGTCAGCGACCGTCCCAGCAATGTAGTGCCGATGGTACTAGAACAGTCGGGGATGGGCGAGCGAGCCTTTGATATTTACTCGCGCTTGCTGCGGGAGCGAATTGTGTTTTTAGGAACGCCCGTAACCGACGAGGTGGCTGACTCGATAGTGGCTCAGCTATTGTATCTAGATGCCGAAGATCCAGAAAAAGATGTGCAAATGTACATTAATTCCCCCGGGGGATCGGTGACGGCCGGCATGGCAATTTATGACACAATGCAGCAAATCCGCCCGGATGTGGTGACGATTTGTTACGGTTTGGCAGCGAGCATGGGCGCATTTCTGCTGACAGCAGGAGCTCACGGTAAACGGATGTCTCTTCCCAGTTCGAGAATTATGATTCACCAGCCGCTGGGAGGCGCTCAAGGTCAAGCAGTTGATATTGAGATTCAAGCCAAAGAAATCCTTTATCATAAGCGTAAGCTGAATGAACTGCTGTCGCACCACACAGGTCAATCGCTGGATAAATTAGAGGCTGATACAGAGCGCGACTTTTTTATGTCAGCCGAGGAAGCCAAAAATTACGGTTTGGTCGATCGAGTTATCGAAAAGGAAAATCTTCCGACAGCGGGAGAAAACGTCACTGCACTGAAATAAGAGGCTGTTATGTCTAAGTACGACTCCCATCTAAAATGTTCGTTTTGCGGCAAGTCTCAAGAGCAAGTTCGCAAGTTGATCGCAGGCCCAGGTGTGTATATCTGCGACGAATGCGTGGACTTGTGCAATGAAATTTTAGATGAGGAGTTGTTTGATTCGAGTGCAGTGCCCGCAGCGGCTCCGAAGCAGGAAACTACGCAAAAGCGCCGCACTACCTCGGGTAAAAGTATCTCGATGAGCCAAATTCCGAAGCCGAGGGAAATTAAAAATTACCTCGACGAAAACGCGATCGGTCAAAATGAGGCGAAAAAAGTGCTCTCGGTAGCTGTTTACAACCACTACAAGCGCCTGAGTTTTATCCATGCCAAAAATAGCGCCAAGCACCCGCCGGAAGAAGTAGAACTGCAAAAATCGAATATTTTGTTAATCGGGCCGACGGGCTGCGGCAAAACTCTGCTGGCTCAGACTTTGGCGGATATGCTAGACGTGCCGTTTGCGGTGGCCGACGCGACGACGCTGACGGAAGCGGGCTATGTCGGGGAAGATGTGGAAAATATTTTGCTCCGCCTGCTGCAAGTGGCAGATATGGACGTGGAAGAGGCGCAGCGCGGAATTATTTATATTGATGAAATTGACAAAATAGCCCGCAAGAGCGAAAATCCTTCGATTACCCGGGACGTGTCCGGCGAAGGAGTGCAGCAGGCGCTGCTGAAAATGCTGGAGGGGACGATCGCCAATGTACCTCCCCAAGGCGGCCGCAAACATCCCTATCAAGACTGCATCCAAATTGACACCAGCAATATCATGTTTATCTGCGGCGGTGCTTTTGTCGGGCTGGAAAAAGTGATCGAGCAGAGAACGGGTAAAAAGTCAATGGGTTTTATTCAGCCGGGAGAAGCTGTGCCGAAGGAAAAGCGGGCCGCCGATGTACTCAAGCAACTGGAACCCGACGATTTGGTGAAATTCGGGATGATTCCTGAGTTTATCGGGCGGGTGCCGGTGGCGGCGGTGTTGGAACCGCTGGATGAGGAAACGCTGATGGCGATTTTGACACAGCCCCGCAATGCTTTGGTTAAGCAGTATCAAAAACTGCTAAAGATGGATAACGTGCAGTTGGATTTTCAGCCGGAGGCGATTCGGGCGATCGCCCAGGAAGCATACCGCCGCAAAACTGGGGCGCGGGCGCTGCGGGGAATTGTCGAAGAGTTGATGCTAGACGTGATGTACGAGTTGCCTTCGCGCAAGGATGTCGCCCGGTGTACGATTACGTCTGAAATGGTCGAGAAGCGATCGACCGCCGAGCTCTTGGTACTTCCGTCTTCCCTACCAAAACCGGAGTCGGCTTAAGAGTTTTCACTTTGTCAATCAGTTTCCGGTTGTATCGGCATTAATATTACCCAGAATCAGGACACGGCAGTGCCGTGTCCCTACAATTAAATTAATCGGGGTAGGGACACGGTACTGCCGTTTCCTCCGTTTAGATCGTGCCGACGAAGAGCAGATTTGATATTATTCCCAATTCCCATTTACCAATCGATAAAATCATCCTCACCTAACTCAGAAGATAACTCGGGAAAATCCGGTTCAGCTTCCAATTTAAAAGTTGGCGATTCCCAAATCTCCAAGTCATCCGACAAATTGACTACTTCCCCGTCAAACATATCAGCCAATTGCCTAGTCGTATTCGCCACGGATCGAGCATCAGCACGCACCGCTACAGCCCGAGCATTTAAGTCATTCTCAGAGTCTGTAGGGCCGTTGGTCGGCGATCGCGCTTCCGAAATTGCCGGCACGTTAACGGCAGTATTTTCAGCCGCTGGCGGGTGTTTTTGTTCTTCTCCCCCATCCCTAGAAAAATCATCGGGAACCTCAGAATCTGCCGAGGGCTGCACCTGTTGATTCGCATCACTCACAGGACGAGAATTCCTCGGAGTTTCGCCAAAACCTCCGTTAGCAGCGGGCAAATCCTTGGGGCGGGAAATATTAGTTTCAGCGGGATTTATCAATCCCACTTTTACCTTTACTGGACGGTTAAAAACTTGCAAAAAAGCTTCTTCAATATTAGCTACTTTACCTTTAACCAGATCGAGCAACTTCTGCGATTTAATCTTAACATAAGCACTATCATTGCTAAAAATTACTAGCAGTCCGTGTTGCCGAAGCAGCGATTGAGTGCTGTGCGGCCGCACGCGATCGAGTACCTGTTCCCACACTCGATTTAAATCGATTTCATCGGGTGCAACATTGGTGGAATGAGCGGCAACAGAATTAGTTTCAGCAGGCGGTAATGGTGCAGAAATCTCTGCCGGAGATGCGTTTTCTGTGCGATTAGCAATAGGCGGGGAAGCGGGCGCGGTATTTGGCGAATTTGGAACAGAAGATTGTTGAATATGAGCTGTCTGGCTCCCCCCCTTAGCAAGGGGGGGTTGGGGG
>JAUBOG010000460.1:0-5342 GCA_036700105.1 Microcoleus occultus BM001215583 | reverse complement strand
TGATTAACTAAAAAAACCCGGTTTCTTCAAGAAACCGGGTTTTTGCAGCACCGGGAAAATTCCCGATGCGCGGCGGCGGAAGAAAACTAGAGAGATTCTTCTCTTCTGGTGGTCACGTCGCCCAGCTTTTGGAACAAGCCCCATTCGACTTGTTCTTCCATGTCCGACTCAACCCCAGCAAACACGTCGCGGAAAATAGTCCGAGAACCGTGCCAGATATGGCCGAAGAAGAACAGCAAAGCAAAGCAAGCGTGTCCGAAAGTGAACCAACCGCGAGTTGAAGTGCGGTAAACCCCGTCTGAATTCAAGGTTTCGCGATCGAATTCAAACACCTCGCCTCTTTGAGCTGCGCGAGCATACTTCTTAACATCTAGAGGATTTTTAAACGTTTGACCGTTGAATTCGCCGCCGTAGAAACTGACAGTAACTCCGCTTTGTTCAAAGCTGTATTTTGATTCAGCGCGGCGGAAGGGGATGTCAGCGCGAACGACTCCATCTTTGTCCGTCAAAATTACTGGGAAAGTTTCAAAGAAGTTCGGGAGGCGGCGCACCGACAATACCCGACCTTCGCTGTCAGTAAATACTGGATGGCCCAGCCAGGTTTTAGCGATGCCGTCGCCGTTGACCATCGCGCCAGCGCGGAACAAACCGCCTTTAGCAGGAGAGTTGCCCACGTAGTCGTAGAAAGCCAATTTTTCGGGAATTTGCTCGTAAGCTTCTTGGAAACTAGCGCCACCGGCCAAGCTAGCTTGAGCTCTGCGGTCGATTTCTTGTTGGAAATAGCCGCCGTCCCACTGATAGCGAGTCGGGCCGAAAAGCTCGATCGGAGTAGCAGCAGAACCGTACCACATCGTACCCGCAACTACGAAAGCTGCGAAGAACACGGCAGCGATACTGCTAGAAAGTACAGTTTCGATATTCCCCATCCGCAGGGCTTTGTAAAGACGTTCCGGCGGCCGCACTGTCAAGTGGAACAAACCGGCAATTACGCCGACTACGCCCGCTGCAATGTGGTGAGCGACGATGCCGCCCGGATTGAACGGATCGAAGCCTTCAGGGCCCCAGGAAGGAGCCACAGGTTGGACGTGACCGGTCAGACCGTAGGGGTCGGACACCCACATTCCCGGGCCGAAGAGTCCCGAAAGGTGAAATGCGCCGAAGCCGAAGCAGAGCAGGCCCGAAAGGAACAAGTGAATGCCAAACATTTTTGGCAAATCGAGGGCGGGTTCGCCGGTGCGGGGGTCTCTGAAAAGTTCCAAGTCCCAAAATACCCAATGCCAGACTGCTGCTAAAAACAGCAAGCCAGAGAGGATGATGTGAGCCACAGCGACGCCTTCAAAGGACCAGAAGCCCGGATCGACGTTACCTTCGCCAGTGATGCTCCAACCGCCCCAAGAGCCTGTCACTCCCAAGCGAGTCATAAAGGGTAGTACGAACATCCCTTGACGCCACATCGGGTTGAGAATTGGATCTGTGTGGTCAAAAACTGCTAGTTCGTAAAGGGCCATTGAGCCGGCCCAGCCTGCCACGAGGGCAGTGTGCATTAAGTGTACAGAAATCAATCGACCTGGGTCATTTAAGACGACTGTGTGTACGCGATACCAGGGTAGTCCCATTGACTGCGCTTCTCCAACGTGTAAGTGATGATGTCTATTTTGACGGAAAAATCAGCTTCTCAATCCCGAGCAGTAGGCTGCGGGGTTTAAAATTCTGCTTTTGGCCGAATGCCTTCTACCTTCAAAGGTGGTGGCATAAAAATGAAAGTTATCTAAAGAAGTGTATCGAGTGTTAGAACCGATTGCAATATGTCGGGCATTACATTAGTTGCGGATTGCCCATTTCGCAGCGGGCGGCGATCGTCCCAAGGCGTTCGAGGACTTGCTCGGCATCGATCAGCCTGGTAAGCGTGACGCTGCCGATATTTTTTGCGGGAGCGGCGGGATCGAGGGCTGCTCCGGGTTGGACTTCTACCATGAGTACGGCGTCTTCTACGCGGTAGAGCCACATTTTTTCGCTGCGATCGCAAAGGCAGAGGTTGAGCTGTTGGATGTCTGGCGGGCGCCTCCAACCCGCTGCTGTCCACTCGCCGCCTACCCCCCAGACGCGCCCGACTTTCCAGCCGTCGGATAAGAAAAAATATTTCATTTGCTGTGTACGCTTGTTAATTTGTTGTGGTTATAGCATTCGTGAGAAGGTAAACTAAGCCCCGGAAAGAGCGCGGATTGTCACGATCGAACCCGGTGTCGGGTCTGTGGCGCGCAAGTTGCCGATCGTAAAGGAATTTTGACAGCGAACTCTGTCCCTTCGCCGGGAGCCGAAATACAGCTAATTTGACCGCCGTGCTGTTCGACAACAATTTGGTGGCTGATAGATAAACCCAATCCCGTGCCGCTTCCTACAGGTTTTGTACTAAAAAACGGGTCAAACATCTTTTCGAGCACTTCTTCAGTCATGCCAATCCCGTTGTCTGCAATCCGAATCACTGCGAATTGACAAGGAGGATTGTGATGGTGAATAGCCGTTGATAACTGATTGTAGCCTCTTCCTTCTCTTAAGAGGCTGGAGCATTCTGCGGTTTCCAGCTCAGTCTGAATCACAATTCTCGGGTAAGGTTGAGTCTCTAGGGCATCAATGGCATTATTCAGCAAACTGGCAAACACTTGATTCAAATGGCTGCTGTAACAGGCAACTTCCGGCAAATTTTCATAGTTTTTAATTACCTCAATTTCTTGGGAAATAATGCTGCCGTTGATTTGTTTGCTCACACCTTTACCCCGCGCTCGGTGCTGGACGAATAGCAAAGTATTATCAATACTTTGATTTATATTTACCTCTTTGAGACCGGATTGATCCAGTTTTGTGAAGAATTTTAACGCGTCAACAATTTGTTGGATGCGTTTGGCTCCCGACTCGATTGATGTCATCAGCCGCGACCAATCTTTTTGCAAAAATTCTAAGTCTATATCTCGAGCTACTTGCTGTATTTCTGTTCCGGGTTCTGGATATTTGTTTTTGTAAAGTTCCAGGAGATTGTGGATATCCTGGAAATAGTGACGGGCGGGATTGATATTGCACAAAATAAAGCTGTTGGGATTGTTAATTTCGTGGGCGACTCCTGCTACCATTCGGCCGAGACTCAACATTTTTTCGGTTTGAATCAGTTGGGATTGGGTGCTTTTTAAATTGTTTAATGTTAATTCTAATTGAGCTGATTTTTCTCGCTCGCGCAGTTCGCTTTTTCGCAGTTCCATTTCGGCTTGCTTGACAGCGGTGATGTCGCGGCCGACAGATAAGACTGATGTAATTGTCCGATCGCGCTTGAATTCAGGAACCATGCAAACTTGATAGAATTTAGTGCCTAAGTTGGTGAGACAATTCATTTCAAAGCACTCTTCAGTGCCTTTCGCGAACACGGCGCGCAAAGCTGCTTCCGAAAGCATCACCACTTCCTCGGACATTCCCAACTCTCGATGGGTTTTACCTCGGAATGCTTCGGCGGGGATTCCAAAGGCTAATTCGGCTGCTGGATTGACGTAAAGGTGGCGCATTTGGCGGTCAAATCGGGCGATCGTATCGGGGGAATTTTCGGCTAAAGCCCTAAATTCTTGCTCGCGGCGGTATGAAGTTTCTTGGGCCCGCTTTTGCTCGGTAATGTCGTAAGTCATCATCAGAATGCAGTTGGTGTCCCCGATGCTAATAATTTCTGCAGATACCAGGACAAATTTGATTTGGCCGAACTTGGTACGAAACTGGAATTCTTGTTTGTAAATAACGCCGGATACTTGCAAGAGTTCCGACAAACGATCGCGATCGCCCCGATTCACCCATAAATTGATTTCGCGATCGCTTTTTCCCAATATTTCCTCGGGAAAATAGCCGGTGAGATTGCAAAAACTCTGGTTGACTTCCGTCAAGTATCCCTCTTCCAAAGTGGCGATTGTCATGGCGGCGGGGCTGCTGCGAAAAGCTTTGGCAAATTTTTCTTCGGAAAAGCGCAGGGCTAACTCGGCTAATTGGCGCGATCGCACTTCCGATCGCAGCAGCGTATTTTGCTGTTCTAATTGCTTGGTAAGGTTTCGCAGTTTCAGGTGTACGTTGATGCGGGCGATCGCCTCTTCGTGTTGCAGCGGTTTAGTGATGTAGTCTACTGCTCCCAAAGTCAACCCTTTCACTTTATCCGCCGCCTCAGAAAGAGCAGTCATAAAAATCACGGGAATGTCCTTAATTTCTTCGATTGCTTTCAAGCGGCGGCAGGTTTCAAATCCGTCTATTCCCGGCATCATAATATCTAGCAAAATGATATCCGGCATGATTTTTTCCACTCTCTGCAGCGCTTTTTCTCCGGTCGTCGCGACGAAAATCTCAAATCCGTATTCCACCAAGAAATATGATAAAATATTAATATTATCCGGTTGGTCGTCTACGATTAATACTTTACTTTTTAGCTGAGACTGCATATGTTTTCGGCTCTTTGAAATACAAAAAATCGGCAATTAAAAGAAAGTAGCTTCGGTAGGACGGCGCCAACCAAACTTACAATAAAATACAGTGGAATTGCGCGTAAAAAACCGAGTTGCTGGTAGCAAACTCAATCTGAAAGCTGCTCTGTTGCGGACTTGTTTGAGTTTGCTTTAAAAGCGTGCAACAGTTCCGATGCAAGACATAGAGCGCTGAGCTGCGATCTATTATAATAAATTTTACTTCAAATTTCCTCGATTATATCAAATTTACGGCGCGAAAAACCGGGTTTATTGTGTCGCGGGAACTGCCGTAAAGGCCAGCAATCGCTTTCGAGACGCATCGCTCAGCTTGCGTTTCACTCGCATTGACCTACTTAAGTATTTTCCGCCTCACCTCCCGACTATTTATACTTTCAGTTGGCTCGCTAGGAGCTATTTTTATAATTTTTTAAGTATCTTTAGGGTGGCGCGCATTTGTTGAAAAAGCCCGGTTTATTCCTAGATAATATGATGTGCGGTTAATTACTTCCCAGTAAAGCTGTTCGCAGTGAGGACGAAGAGTCCTCAGATTGTGCGGACTTTTTTCCTGACTGCAAACCAATTTTACTCTGGTTGTTTTAACACTTCTTATGATATCGACGGAGGACACGGCAATGCCGTTTCCCTACCCGAAAACAATCGCAGCACGCGCGAATGATCGCGCGCAATCGCTGTCGCAAAAGATGTAACGATCGCCCGATTAATCGTAGGAAACGGCTTTTGGAGAGTCCTGAGTTTGGGTAATATTAATTGCGAATAAAGTGAAGTGTAGGGACACTCCAAGAGCCCATAGGTGTCAACTTAACGTCAAACGTAATACCGATCTGCTGTTTGACGATTAGG
>JAUBOG010000459.1:0-5381 GCA_036700105.1 Microcoleus occultus BM001215583 | reverse complement strand
CTACCGAAATGCTTCGCCCCTACGAATATATTGGCAAAAATGAGATGCACCCTTGTTAACCAACTACCGACGGATAAATAAGCCAGCTATACCTGCTGTTAAATCTACTATGGCCTCCACCCTTTACAAATTCAGCCTCCGCACCGCCCTCGTGGTTCCCTTTGTCCTGCAAATTGTTGCAGCCGTCGGCTTAGTCGGTTATCTTTCCTTCCGCAACGGACAGAAAGCGGTAACAGATTTGGCTGACCAGCTAATGACTCTGGTGAGCGATGATACCGATCGATACCTAGATAATTATCTCTCAATCCCCCATCGTATTAATCAAGTCAACATCGATGCGATCGACACAGGATTGCTGAATCTAAATGATTTAGATATTGCTGGGCGTTATTTTTGGAAACAGATGCAAGGGTTCGATCATCTGGGCATGATTTCCTACGGACTTGCAGATGGACGCTTTGCTGGTGCTGGTGCTGTAATACCGGGGAAAGGTGTCACCATTCACGAGCTTTCAGCAAGGACAAATCGGGAAATTTACGCCTATGCAACGGATGACAAGGGCGATCGAACTAAGCTAGTGGAGGTGGCTGCATATGATACCGTGACAACAGAATGGTACGCTCAGGCTGCTAAAGCGGGCAAACCCATCTGGACTTCTGTGTATTCGATAGATTACTTAGAATTTATTGCTGTAGGGGCAATGCGTCCCATGTATGCAAAGGGCAAACTAATCGGAGTGATTGGAGTTGATTTACAACTGTCTAATATTACTGACTTTCTGCGTAACTCAACCTTTAGCAAATCCGGGCGAGTTTTCATCATGGAACGAGATGGAAAATTGATCGGAAATTCCGGTTCCCAACCCTCTTTTACCGCGGCGAACAATCAAACCAAACGCTTCAGCGTTCTGAACATCTCCGATCCTGTGATTCAAGCTGCTGCTCAAACGCTGCAAAATCAGTTCGGCAGCTTTCAAAAGATTAGAAATAGCCAAAGGCTTAACTTTAAAATTCAAGGACAGCAATACTTTGTGCTTGTTACTCCCTGGCAAGACACCTTTGGGTTGGATTGGCTGATCGTGACGGTGGTTCCAGAATCATATTTTATGGCCGAAATTTATGCCAATACCCGCACCGCAATCCTATTATGTGCGATCGCATTTACTGTGGCAACGGCAATTGGAATTTTCACAGCCCGCTGGATTGCTAGCCCCATTGAAGCCATCACCCAAGCTTCGGAAGACATGGCTGACGGCGCTCTCGACCGACAGGTAAAAAGCAGCTCCCTCATCGAACTAAAAAAACTTGCTAACTCCTTTAACAGCATGGCAGGGCAACTCAAAGAATCCTTTGACACCTTGGAAGATAAAGTTACAGAACGCACCGCTGAACTCGCCACGGCCAACACAGAAATTGCGACTCTAAATCACCGACTCAAAGCTGAAAATATGCGGATGAGTGCGGAACTAGACATCCTCAAAGAGATGCAGCAATTGATTTTGCCCAAACGCCAAGAAATGGAGGAAATTGAAGACTTAGATATTGCCGGATTCATGGAGCCCGCCGACGAAATAGGCGGCGATTACTACGATGTGCTTTACACTGAGGGTGTTGTGACAATTGCGATCGGCGATGTCACCGGACACGGACTAGAAAGCGGCATTTTGATGGTGATGGCTCAAACGGCTGTCCGCACTCTTCAGGAAGTGCCAGAATCCGATCCGGTGCGCTTTTTAGATACTCTCAACCGCACCCTGTACAAAAATATTCAGCGCATGAATTCTGACAAAAACCTGACGCTGGCTCTCCTCAACTACGCAGGCGGCAGAATTAGCATCAGCGGTCAGCACGAGGAAACTCTCGTGGTCAGAAAAGATGGTCAAATTGAACGGATTGACATGATGGATTTAGGATTTCCGATCGGCTTAGATGAGGATATTTCCGATTTTATCAGCCATGTTTTAGTAGACTTAGAGCCGGGGGATGGGGTAGTGCTTTACACTGACGGCATCACGGAAGCCAGAAATACTAGCAAACAATTCTACGGAATCGAAAGGCTTTGTCAAGTAATTTCTATTAATTGGCACAAAAGCGCCGAAGAAATCAAGCAAGCGGCAATTCACGACTTGCGACAATTTATTGGAGAACAAAAAGTATTTGATGATATTACTTTGCTAGTATTAAAGCAGCAGAGCTGCATCTCGCAGAATTTAGCCTCAACTCAAAGAAACCCGGTTTATGTGCTATAGCGGACGTTCTTAATGGCTCTTTCTCCGTGCGATCGATTGCAGGTGTAAAAATAATCACACATGGCAGCTTAAAAACAGTGACAGAAATATTTGGAGACTTCATCGACCAATTTCCCCCCGAACACGACTCCCTAGAACTTACTTTTACGCCGAGTTCTCGCCCCATCAAGCAGCGCTGGCGCAACAACCTGCTGTCAGCTCATTTTGTAGCCGATTATTTGTCCAGCTTTCTACCGGTGGACGCACAGGATGCAATCCGCGAGAAACGGATCAAACAAAGTAAGGGAGCCGTGAGCTACGTCGCTAACGAACTGTTAGAAAATGCGATAAAATTTAATAAGGATGATGCTAATTACAAAGTCAAATTTGGGATACATTTTATGGGAGAAAGCGAGGTAACGGCGGTGATTTTTGCCAGTAATAGTGTCAATCAAGAAGCCGCGAACAAGCTCAAGGAGTTTATTCAAAAATTGCTGGCTTCCGATCCAAATGAACTGTATTTGCAGCAGCTTGAAAAAAGTGCTGAATCTGAAAGCGAAACCTCGGGATTGGGATTGCTGACGATGATTAATGATTATTCAGCTAAGATCGGCTGGAAATTCGAGCCCAAATTTGATAGTGATACGATCGCTGTTACGACTGTGGTTCAAATTAGTGTCTAGTTGCAACAATTTCCCTATTTACTCTTTTTTCGGCGATCGCCTACTTTCAGTCAGGAAACCAATTTACATTCAGTATGCAAGAAATTAAAGGTGAAGATTACAGCATTAAGTACGATCGAGAATCGGTAACAGTCAGTTTCACCGGCGAACTCAGCCTGGGCGGCCCAGCAGAGTATGCACCAATAATCGAATTGCTAGATTCGGTAGCCAATCCCGAACCGCCTGCTATTACGTTGAATCTAAAAAAATTGGAATTTGTTAACAGTTCTGGTATCAGTATGCTGTCTAAGTTTGTCATTACCGTGCGCAAAAAGAAAACGATTCAACTTTTGGTATTGGGTTCAAATGATGTTCCGTGGCAACAAAAATCTCTCAAAAATTTAGAAAAGCTGCTGCCAACTTTGAAGCTCGAATTAGAGTAGGAAATGTGTTAATTTTAAACGCAATTAGTACGGGTAGTTTTTAGAAATGACAAGCGAGGACACGGCAGTGCCGTTTCCCTACGCCAGATGAATTAATTGTAGGGACACGGCAGTGCCGTGTCCTGATTTCGGGTAAGGAATATCAATTCCGGCTGCGCCGGAAGGATATAGAGGACACGGCACTGCCGTTTCCCTACGCCAGATGAATTGTAGGAACACGGCACTGCCGTGTCCTCCGTTGCTTAAGTTTGCTGCACTGGGAGTTCAATGATAAACTCTGTTCCCTTGGACGGGTCAGAGTCGCATCTGAGCGTTCCTCGGTGATTTTCTACTAAGATTTTGTAGACAATAGACAATCCTAAACCCGTACCTTTGCCGATTTCTTTGGTGGTGAAAAACTGTTCAAACATTCGTTTTTTTACGTCTGGTGTCATTCCCGCTCCCGTGTCAGCAATCCGCACTCTCACGCGCTCGAACCCAGCGACTTCTGTGCGGATCGAAATTTTTCGCGCAGCATCTGGCCGAATTTTTGCTGCTTCGTCTAAAGCATCGATCGCGTTGCTAATTAGATTCATAAATACTTGATTTAGCTGTCCGGCATAACACTCTACAGACGGTAATTTTCCATAATTTTTAACTACTTCAATGTCGGGACGGTCTATTTTAGAATTGAGGCGGTTGCGCAAAATTAACACGGTGCTGTCTATGCTGTCGTGCAAATCGCACAGCGTCATTTTACTGTTATCTGTTCGCGAAAAGCTGCCCATAGATTTGACGATTTCGCGAATGCGATCGGAACCCATTTGCATGGAAGACATAACTTTAGGCAAGTCTTGAACTAGAAATTCAAGATCCATCTCTTCTATTTGATCTTTAATTTCAGAACTGGGATCGGGACAGTATTCTTGATAGAGTTTCAGCAGGTGCAGCAAATCTTTAGTATAAATTTCGGCATGGCTCAAGTTGCCGTAAATAAAGCTAACTGGGTTATTAATTTCGTGGACGATACTAGCCATTAATGCTCCCAGGGAAGACATTTTTTCGCTGTGGAGGAGTTGAGCTTGAGTTTCTTTGAGTTCGCGAAGTGCGCGATCGATCTCGGCGGCTTGAGCTTCTGCTTTTGAGGTAGCAGCACAGCTTTCTTGATACAGTTCAACCTGTTTGAGGTCGATTTCAAATTGTTCGATTTCGCTTTCTTGCTGGTATTGAGTCACCACGGCATCGAATGCTGCTAGCAATTCGCCGCCCGCTGCTTCGACAATGTAGAGCAGGTGGGGATTGTCCTGCCTGAGTTCGGTATCGGGTTCTTGCACCAGGGCTTTAATTCGATCGATATATTCGCGCACTTGTCTGTCAAGATACAGTGGCGCCTCAAAATACATAGCCTTGACAGCGGCTGAAGGGGGACTCAAGATGTTGGCGCTGCTGTCGGTATGAATTAAATCGCTGTGCGATTTTTCCATAAGCTGGTGCGCTTCTAACAAATTCCCCCGCAGTTTTTCTCTTTCTGCCGCATTCTGGGAGCACACTAACCTCATACAAAAAAAAGCCATGCGTTGGGAAAGCATCCGCTGGCGGCCGCTGATATTAATTACTGCAGCACTAACTTTTCTGGCTGTCGTAATTTCTTCCAGATTAAAGTAATTGCTCAGTGCCGCCATTGGTAATACTCCCGACTCGACTAAATGTCTGTAGCTTTTTCTGACACAAGCTTTTAGCGCCATAAAATTTTTTGTACAATACAGTATGCAATATATTCTGTATATTCGGCTCAAGTAGTATCATAAAACACAATTATTTTCAATTAATGGCTGATGTCAGATGTTGAATGAAGAAGGAAGTTCGGCAAGGGATTATTTAACGGATACTTCGACTTACTTCGGCTTCGCGGTTCCTGAGCGTAGTCGAAGGGCAGCAAAAGTCTCTCAGTAGTTTAACGGATGTAACTGATACCAAATACGGGTCAGTAAACCCCTTTATCCTCTCTGAACTCTCCGGGTGCGTCGCCACCGACAATTCTCGCGAATGGCAACTATTACCCTGCGACGC
>JAUBOG010000045.1:0-22452 GCA_036700105.1 Microcoleus occultus BM001215583 | reverse complement strand
TGTCCCTACCACGATCGATTGTAGGGACACGGCACTGCCGTGTCCTCGCTTATCATAAGGAGTGCAGCCGGAATTGATATAACTAACAGCTAACAGCTAACAGTTATAGCAATCCTAAATCAGTTGCAAACTAATCGGGATTAACTAATCGTGATTAAGTTGGTATTAATTCAGGCTTTTCAACAAAAAAGTCATACATATATAACTTAGGAAAATCAAAAACTTGACAATGAGTTACCAGCTTAAATAATTTTTTAATAAGTGGGAAAGATTTACATAAATACCAATGTTCTCTCAAAAATCTTTTGCCTTGAAGCCAAATATCTTCTACAGGGTTTTGCTCAGGTGCATTAGGTGCAAATAATTCACATATTATTAACCATTCAGATTTCGCTAAATCTTGATTCACTTCATTAAGATAATCTCGAATTTCTCCATATTTATGATAACTTGCTCCATCCCAAAATATTAAAATTCTAGCTCCTTTATTGAGATTTTGGAGGTATTTTACAAACAAAACTGTATTCTTTGAATTTCCGGCTTCATATTCTCGAACAAAAAATTCTTTTGTTTGATAGTTGAGAGCGCCAAAATATGTTTGCCTTTCTCTCTGATTTGTCATGGGTACTTCTATTCTTTTATTCGTTTTTCCCCAAACATATCCACAAACATCACCCCACAGCAGATGACACTCATCAATCATATACACCACAAGCTTTCCAGCTTCTATCTCTGAACGGTTTTCTGCCAGAATTTTCTCGATTTCTATCTTTTTTGTTTCTACCAATTCATCGTTTTTTTTGGGATTACTTTTTTGAGTTTTCTTCCAGCTAACTTGGGCTTCATCAAGTAATGTATAATAACTTTGATTTGATTTGAAACGAATATCATACTTGTCTTCTATATATATCTGAAACTCCTGTAAGCTCAAATATTCTTGAGTATTTAAGTAATTGACAATCTCTAGACGTTGCGCTCGACTTAGATATGCTTTTGACCCTTGATACTTCAGCTTTAATTCTTCAACTCCATTTTTGATAAATTTCATTTTGGATTGACTGATAAATGTTGCTGATACATTTAATATTTTTTGAATTTCCGAACCAGGTACGCCCTCAATCCACATCATTATTGCCAAAGCTCGCTTCAGTTCTCTCGGGTCGGGGTTGCTATCTATAAAATCACTTAACTCTTGTAAATAGTGTTGCTCAGACATATTGCTTTTTTGCCTGTTTCTAGTATACTTGTATTATTATACTCCCTAATTATTATAATTCATAAAATTTTGCAACTGATTTAGGATTGCTATAACTGTTAACTGTTAACTTTTATTGGTGTACTGAATTGAAACTCGATCGCCCGATATTGCCGGAATTTTTCAAAGGCATTGCCCTGTTTACACCCGGGGGAGACTTAATCTACTGCATAGACCCCCGCAAGCAAACTCGGTGGCACTTGCAGTTGTGCGTAGCTCTGCAGGAAATACTCGGTTTGTCGGAACCGCCGCATTTTCTGATACCTTGCTACACGGCAACTGTTGACTGCTGGCTCGATCGCGGCGATCGGCTATTAAGGATTGCCGCCGAGGCCTACCCCCCGGTGCTGCGACATCAAACGCTGCTGAATGCGATTTTTGGGACGGGCGACTTGGTTTGGCAGCCCCGGAGCGAAGAAATATGCGAACCGATGGCGATCGCCACTTATCGCGAACAATTCCCCGAACTTTGGGAAAATCACGACTTAGTTGTACAGTATCCGATCGAAGTTAGGCGATCGTCCGAGTCTCGCAGTTCGATCGTACCTCCCTCGCGCTTCCGGCAACCGCAGCAACGGCCGCCACTCAAACCAACAGCGATCGCCCCACCGCCGCCAACTCAAGGGTACGTTTTGCGGCTGTTTGTTTCCGGGAGCAACCCCAGCACCGAACGCATCCTCGAAACTTTACACCAATTGTTAGAGCAATCCTTCGATCGCCCCTACACTTTGAAAGTAATTGATGTCTTGAAACATCCCGAACAAGCTGAGGCAGATCAGATTTCAGCAACTCCTACTTTGATCAAAATCTGGCCGAAACCCGTGCGGCGAATTGTCGGCGAATTGAACGATGCCGAAAAAATAGTGCGGCTGCTGAGCAATTCAGAATTTTAGATTTTTGCTCCTAAATGAATACGGGCGATTAGCAAAAAAGTCGATCGCTTCATATCAAATCCGGCGGTATCGGAATTAATATTACCCACAGTCAGGACACAGCAGTGCTGTGTCCCTACAGCCGTTTCCCTACAATTAATCCGGCGATAGTTACATATCTAGCGATCGCAATCAATTATTTTGCAGCGCAAGAAACGGCATTGCCGTGTCCTCTGCTGTGGGCAGTGCAACCGGAATCGATCTCAATCGGGAAGGCAAACATCAGGAGCGCACAAACCTGCGAAATCCAAAGTTGTGACTGTCAGCGTATCCAACTCAACTCGCCGAATCGCATGATTGTTCGTATCAGCAACAAACAAGTGAGACCCGATCGCGCTCAAGCCTGAAGGCTCAAAAAATCGAGCATTAAGACCTTTAGCATCAACCAAACCAGCCGTACCATCTCCGATCATCGTCCTGCACGTACCGCCCCGGTGGTCGATCCGCTTAATTTTGTGATTGTAAGTATCAGCAACCCAGAGATAATTTTGAGTGTATTCAACACCCAAACAGTGCTGCAACCTTACCTCATCGCCGCGACCATCTTTATCGCCAAAACCAAACAATTCACCGCTACCGCAGACAGTGCGAACCTTCGGGTCTTCATCGATACCCACAGCGCGAATCGAACTAATTTCGCTGTCAGCAACAAACAACTCCGATCGATCCGTAGACAGGCCGCTGGGCTGAGAAAAAGCCGATTCTGCAAGACTTCCGTCCACACAGGATTCCCGGCCAATACCCGCATAAGTGCCGATCGTACCAGTATCTAACTGCATTTCCCAAATTTGGTGCGAACCCGCCATTGCGATAAAAAGTCTATTTCCAACTTTTTCTAAATCCCAAGGCGAATTCAATTGCGTTTCTAAACCCTTGCCGCTGCGCGGTGCAATTTCGTGACTTTGTGCGCCCGTACCAGCAACAGTTTCGACGCGGTGAGCCGTAAAATCAATCTTTCTGAGAGCGTGATTTTCCGTATCAGCAACGTAGAGAATTTGACTTTCTATATCAAAAGCCATACCTTGAGGTGCAAAAAACTCAGCCTCCGCAAAGCCCCCGTCAGTTAAACCCGGTTTCCCCGTACCGATGACGTGCAGCACCTCACCTTCAAGGGTGCTGACAACAATCCGATTGTGTCCAGAATCCGCAATAAACAAGCAAGAACCGACCAAGCTTTGGATGACTGAATTAGCAGGCCCCGGCAATACAGTTTCATCTACTGATCCATTGTCCTCAGTCATTTCGCCCAAAAGCCCTTCATCAATATCAAGGTCTTTTGCTTCCGTGGCGGCGATCGCAAATGCCAGCACTTTGCCGGGAAAAGCCAGCGGTGTTGATAGAGGTTTGCGCTGTTTTTCTAAGCTGAAACGGAGTTCTTTAAAGTCGATCGCATTTTTATCTTTATATTCAGCAATTAACTTGCCAACTAGCGCGTCAAGTGCTTCTCTATTGCCTTCGCCGGAAACAAAGCCGACGACATAACTTTCAGGATCGATCACCATTAAAGTCGGCCAAGCGCGAACGGCGTAGTTTTGCCAGACTTTCATACCGCTGTCTACGATTACCGGATGTTCGATATCGTAGCGGAGGATAGCTTGGCGGATGTTTTCTACTTCTTTTTCGTTTTCAAATTTAGCCGAGTGAACGCCGATAACGGTGAGGGAATCTTTATATTTTTGTTCGAGGTATTTTAAGTCTGGGAGGACGTGCAAGCAGTTGATGCAGCAGTACGTCCAGAAGTCGAGGAGGACGACGCGCCCTTTTAAGGATTCAATGGATAAAGGTTTCTCGGTGTTCAACCAGGGGTAGTTTCCGGGGAATTCTGGTGCTCTGACGCGAGGCATGGATATCTCCTTGGTAGGGCGTGAATGATTTTTTTTACTTCTTTAATTTAGCGGGAAGTTTGGCAGGATGGGGAAAAAGCTGGTTAAATCAGGGCTTTTGGAGACAGCCGAGATGCGAGTGCGACAGGATGGGGGCGAGGGATGAGGGCAAAACCGACACGGAGTCAAAACCGTTGTTGCTTTTATAAATTACATAGCCAACGAGAAATAGATGCAACTTGATTCTCCTGATTCAGATTTGCAGCATTACTGAGAGTCCCGTTTTCCAGTTGATGCCAGATTTCACCCGCCATCCTTCTTGCAACTGCTGAACCCACAAAGAAAGTCAGAGGTGAATGTCCAACTCTGGAAAATGCTTCGCGTATGCGATTTAGTGCAGCTTGTGCCGTTTTCCAATGCTCATCTGCACCTGCGGGATCGATTCCACCTTTAAGTTCACCCAATGCAATAACATAGGGTGCCGCGATAGATGGGTCAATTGCGCTGGATTTATTGGCTACCAACTCTGTCCGAGCAAGATTAAACAAACACAAATCCACATTGCTCCTGACTAGCGGAACAGTTAGGTTGTAAATCAGTGTGCGATTACCAAGCTCGCTCTCCCAGCTTATTCCGCGTAAAGACAACTCAATTTCTGTGTCATCATTTGTCATAGCTATCCACTTTTTCGTCTTTGAGTGTTGCCAGTAATATCTCTTACCAGCAATTGTGAGAGTCGAGAGGATTGCACGAGTTAGTTTTCTTTGTGCCAATGCTCCGCCCACATTACGCATTGAGCCACCAAGCGTGTCACCGCGAGTCAGCAAAAATCTAAAGACCAATTCCTCTACAAAATTTGTGCCTGCTGGCTCAAGAAAATTCCTGATTAGACCATTTATCGCTTCAATCTTATCCTTTGGCATCAAATGAGCAAGAGACTTGTCAGACAATCCTGCCGCAGTCAACAATCCCATTTCAATACCCTTAACGTTTAACAAATCAGCAGGACTCTCAGCTTAATCGGCAGCTTCTTGAAGTGCCCTTGCTTCGGCGACGTAAGGTGTAGCGCGTCGATTTTTTTCAAGGGCAAGTGCAACAAAACCGGCACGAGTGGCTTCATAAGTTGTTACAATATCGTCACTGCATTGAAGATGGTTGCGATAAGCGCACATAAGTTTCTAGTTATTGCTTCTTCCATACATAAACGCACTTCCTCAAAGGATCGCGTCCATAATTTCCCATCTGTTGACTGCTATTTCCCTTATCACCTGGTAAGACGAGAATATTTTCAGTAACAAAGCCTAGTTTTTCTGCAAAATCAGAAAGAATCATGTCCACTGAAATGCTTATACCTGCGTAGCGCACATTGTCATTAACCATAAACAAAAAAGCCCCAGGTTTAAGGATACGAAAGCTTTCTTGTATTACGCAAGCCATTTCATAGAAATATCCCCTTACCATTCTTGGTATACCATTGTTGTTCAATATACCCTGTGACTTTTGAATGTCCAAATATCTTAAGATAGCCTGCAATAGAGTTTGCGAATTAGCAATACTTAAAGCTATTTCCCAAGCCTGATTGATAGCCAACAAATTTTTTGGGTGATTCTCAACTGTACAACTTAGCATTTCCTGACGCAGATTAATTAATTCCTTTTCAGAAATTCCTAGTAAAGCTAGCTCTAGTGCATAGGTGCGAGTATAGTCATATCGATTGCAGTAGGGTGGAGATGTGATGATTGCATCGTATGTAGAGTCCGGCAAATCTGGCATTATATCCAGACAAGAACCTTGATGCAAATTAATTTTGCCTTGATTATTCTGAATTTGAAAAAGCTCGAGTTGTTGTGTAGGAGGTTCTAAGTCGTTAACAAGTTCATTAAATTTTTGGGTAATAGCTTTACTGAACTCAAGAATCTCACCTTTATTGAAGGACTTTTTTGACTGCCCGTGACCAGAACGATAATCCCAACGAAGATACTGTCCATCTTTGCGTGTATAGCTTACGGATTCTAAAACACACAGTAAAGTAAAGATTAAAACTGATTGAACCTTGGTATTTTCTTGATAACAAGCTCCAAGATATTGCTCAATTTCTGTTTTATTTTCTTCGGAGTAAGCCCCTTTAGTAATTCTCAATTCGGGCAGAGTGACTTGGCTATCAAATTGTTTCCATATTTGCAAATTAAACCATGTCTTTAGCCGCTCAAAATCATCAAAAGTGAATGCAGTGTCTAAAAGGATTTTGGTATTAATTATATGTTGACCGATAGGTAACAATTCAATACCCTCACCATCTATTCCCAAGTCACTAGCAGCAAATAAAGCAGTTCCACTACCTGTAAAAGGATCTAAAATCTTGCCTTGAATGACTTGATATTTTTGGAATAAGAACTCGACAAGAGAAGCGGAGAAAGCTTCCTTATACTTGTACCACCGATAAATGGGTTTAGTTTTGTTAGCCTGAAAACTAACCAAAAGTCGGGTAAGCGAGGGCTGGACTATAAACTTGTCTTGAAACCGGTGGTGTAATTGTCTGTCAAGGCGATCGATCTCTCCCAGATCGTCACTTTCCACTTCAGAGACCATGTTGGAGATGCTTGACATATTTACCATGACTGCAAATTCTTAGATAACTAACTGGCGATCGTAGTATACCAGTATCTCCAATCAAAGAACAGGTCGATGTCACCACCTTTGTAAATTCTCTCTGACGAACCATAGAATTAACAGCTTCAGCCATTCGTTCCTCTTGCTTCTGGCAAATTTTATCCTTGCTATTTCCGGCTGTAATTTTCCAAAATAACCAATACACCGTTAATTTTATTCTGGTCGATCGCACTGGCGATCGACTTAACCCACACAAAATCTAACAGCAACCGCCGCCGTTATAATGCCAAGTCGAATCAGTAATCAACACCTTATCGGGCATTAATCCGCCCAACTTCCCAGCCGTTTTATCGCACACCGCCGCCGGCACGCCCCGCTGCAAAACGTGACCCGCCCCGTCATCAAACAGCTCCTCAGACCCCGCATAAATCGCCGTCTTGCCAGTGAAAATGCAAGCTCCGTCATCGGGTACAGGCACTTTGAAAGACACCGAATCCAGGCTTTCTAGCAGCAAATCCGCATCCAATTTGTAATTGTGTTTGTCCAGCAATCGGTAAGGTCTTCTCGCCCGCACTTCCACTTGCCCAAAACCCACGTCTACAAGGTGTTGAACGTATTCTGCGTATGTCAGAGCGCCGGACAAACACAAGGCGCGCAGGCGATCGTCCTCCTTTAAATGCTGCGGTATTGGCCGAGTTGCGATCGGATCGCTCATCAACAACCTGCCGCCCGGTTTCAAAACCCGATAAGTCTCTTTTAATGCCTTAGCTAAATCCGCAGGTTCAAAGATGTTAAACAAGCAATTTTGTGCGACAACATCTACAGAAGCATCCGGCACAGGCAACGCAAAAGCATCACCTGCTCTAAGTTCGACAAAATTAGCCTCAAACCAATCATTTTCTTGTGCGGCAATTTGCAAATTCCGTGCCGCAGCTTCTCGCATTGCTGGAACCGGATCGACGGCAATTACTGCTCCTTTCTGTCTAGAAAAATAAGCAAATTGCAGTGCTTCTAAACCGCCGCCGACGCCTACATAAAGCACGACTGGATTGCCGACAAGTTCGGCGGCGTGGACTGTTGTACCGCAGCCGTAATTCATTTCTTGCATTTGTTCGGGAATTTTTAATCCGGGCAGTTGCAAGGGACTGCTTTGGACGCAGCAAAGTCCGATTTGGGGTGTTTCGGCAACATCGCTGTAAAACTTGGCCGCTGTTTCGAGGTAGGTCATTTTTTAGTGTCCTAATTTTTGATTTTTGACCGCAGATTTAGGCGGATAGACGCGGATGAACGCAGATGAATACAGAAAGTTTTTGTTAGGTTTCAAATTCGACTTTTTGTTCGGATTTTGTCTGATTTTCGGGTTCGGAAACTGTTTTTTCGGGAGCAGCTATGTCGGCGCTTGGCTGGCTAGGAGTTTCAGCGGCAACTGGCGGCGCTGGCGGTACAAGATTGGGAGATGGTTCTGGTATCGCAGGAGCTGCTACTTTTGGTACTGGAGCTTTTTCTGTTATTTCTGGCTTTGTTGGCGGCTCTAAAGGATTAGCAGGTTCGGGTTCTTGATGCAAAAAGTTGCGGAACCGATTGTAGTATCCTTTATATTCCTGTTTCTCTGTTTGGGGAGATGCTGTTGGTGCCGGTTCTATTATTTTAACTGGTGCCACAACTTTCGGTGATTCTAACTGTGGAGTTGCTGTCGGTTTTGGTTCTATGATTTTAACCGATTCCACAATTTTTGGTGATTCTAATTCGGGAGTTGCTGTCGGCGCAGGTTCTATTACTTGAATGGGTTCTAGAACTTTGGGCGCTTCGAGTTGTGGAGTTGCTGTTGGTTTCGGTTCTATTACTTGGACGGGAGCAACTTCGGGAGCAACTGTTTTATCTAAGCTGGGCTCGGCTGGTGGTATTTTTTCTAATTCAGGTGTCGGTTTTGGTTCGGGGGTTGGGGTTGGTTTGGGTTTGGGGGCTTGGTAGGTACGATCGACTATACCGCGAGTTTCTCCTACTGTTATCTCGCCCCGCACTAATTTAGCAAGAGGATCTTGTCCTTGGGGTTCGTAATTTATCAGTCTGACTGTATTGTTAAAGGCGTTTTTGACGAGATTTCCCCGTTCGTCGATCAATTCTAGCTGTACCCAGTTTTTCCCCGGTTTGAAGCCTTTAAGATATATAGGTTGCCATTGGTCGATCGCAAAACTTTCGCCGTTAACTGTGGCTCGAATTTTCCAGTCGAGTATGTCATCTTGGGAATTTTCTTGAGCCGCTTGGTGCAAGGGGGCGTTTGTCAAGTAAAAGTCGAGCAGGATGGGTTCTGCGCCGTAGCTCCCTTGGGGGCTGCTGTACGTTAATAGGGGTAAAGTTCGATCGGGATTATTGCCCTCAGTTTTGGTAAAAACGTGAAAAGTGGTTTGGGCGAAAGCACCTTCGTTTTTAAAGCTTTCTTCCCAAGGGCGAGCGGCGAACACCCGCAGGGTATGGGTTCCGGGTTCTAAGTCCGAGAGTGTTAAAGGCTGGTTGATATCATAAACTGCTGCATAAGGTTGGTTGTCTAATAAAACTTGCAGGTGGGGGCCCAAACCCAAGTTTGCCTCTTTGAAAATGGGGAAGTCCTTAACTTGGAATTGAACGGACACATTTATATCCTGAAGCACGGCGTCAGGTAATGGATTCAAAATACTAACTTGAGGCTGGTAGATTTCTAGAGCCTGACGCAGTTGTTGAATGGCTTCTGGGGGAGAAACCTCTGAGATTCTGTTTACCGGGGCTGGGGCTGAGCGGCTCTTGTTCCCTGAGTTGGGCAATTCCCTCGGCCCCGGGCCACAACTTGCTAAACCCAAAATTAATACTGCTGCTGCGAAGAATGCCAGCAGAGGGCCAGCAACCGTTTTTTGCCAATTTGTGCCAATCACGCAACCATACTCCTAGAAGCCTTCTCATAGGGAACTATAGCCCAAAACCGAATTTAGTATTTGCCGATTGCCGATCGGGAATTCGAGATGGTCGGCGCTCCCTGAAACAGCGACGGAGCCAGCCACCCATCCTCTGGGACTTATCACTCCCGCAGCCGTTTTCCAGAATATCTCTGTATAAAGGAGTATTCCTCAATTCCCTTATCTTTGAGTTTTGTAAACTTAATGGCAATACCCCTTGACTTTTTAGAGCGCTTGTGGGGTTATTACATCAAGAATTGAGTTTGTTTCAAAATCACTACTGCTCAATTCCCTTATGTTTGAGTTTTGTAAACTTAATGGCAATACCCCTTGACTTTTGAGAGCGGTTGTGGAAATTAAAGGGGTTATTACATCAAGAATAGAGGCTTTTTTAAGTATTGTTAACAAGCGATTAATACTCCTCAGAGCAGGCTTATAATTCATAAAACTCCCTCAAAAGGAGCAGCCGCATCAAACCTAAATCAAAGAGGCGATCGGCGGCTCATCTGACGAGAAGAGTTGGCAGTACCCAGGGACATTGTTAGCGACACTGGGAAACTGGCTTCTTCAAAGAAGCAAAATGCTTGGGGAGACGATGCACCTGCATCTAACTCTGCAAAGAGTGAAGTGCAAGCTGTTTCGGCTTTCCCGAGAATCCCCGTACCAAAAGCCCGGGGAGTGTCAGGTACAGTATTTCAGTTCTCGTTCCTTGTCTTACCGAGAGGAGAGTCTTCATGACCATTAGTCCTCCAGAGCGAGAGGTAAAAGTTAGAGTAGTAGTCGATAAAAATCCGGTTCCAACTTCTTTCGAGAAGTGGTCAAAACCAGGTCATTTCGATCGCACTCTAGCTAAGGGCCCAAAAACCACCACTTGGATTTGGAACCTCCACGCTAACGCTCACGACTTTGACAGTCATACAAGTGACTTAGAAGACGTTTCGCGCAAAATCTTTAGCGCTCACTTCGGCCACTTGGCAGTAATCTTCGTCTGGTTGAGCGGCGCATATTTCCACGGCGCTAAATTTTCCAATTACGAAGCTTGGCTGACAGATCCGACAGCCATCAAGCCCAGCGCTCAAGTGGTCTGGCCGATATTTGGTCAAGAAATTTTAAATGCAGATGTAGGCGGCGGCTTTCACGGGATTCAGATCACCTCTGGTCTGTTCCAACTGTGGCGCGCCAACGGCATCACTAACTCATACCAGCTATATTGCACTGCGATCGGCGCCTTGGTAATGGCAGCTTTGATGCTATTTGCCGGTTGGTTCCACTATCACGTCCGCGCTCCGAAACTGGAATGGTTCCAGAACGTGGAATCGATGATGAACCACCACTTGGCAGTTTTGCTAGGCTGTGGCTGCTTGGGCTTCGCAGGTCAGCAAATTCACGTGGCTCTGCCGATTAACGCTTGCATGGACGCGATCGATGCAGGTGCACCGCTGACAGTCGGCGGCAAGCTGATTAAAACAGTTGCCGACATCCCGCTGCCGCACGAGTGGATTTTGACACCGGGCCTGATGGCAGACATCTACCCGAGCTTCGCTAAAGGTTTAACCCCCTTCTTCACCCTCAACTGGGGCGCATACACAGACTTCCTGACCTTCAAAGGCGGTCTGAACCCCACCACAGGCGGTTTGTGGCTGACCGATACAGCGCACCACCACTTAGCTTTGGCAGTGCTGTTCATCGTCGCCGGTCATATGTACCGCACTAACTGGGGCATCGGCCACAGCATGAAGGAAATTCTAGAGAACCACAAAGGCCCCTTCACTGGTGAAGGCCACAAGGGTCTCTACGAAATCCTGACTACTTCGTGGCACGCACAGCTAGCCATTAACTTGGCAATGCTGGGATCTGTGAGCATCATCGTGGCTCACCACATGTACGCGATGCCTCCGTATCCGTACATCGCGACCGACTACCCGACTCAGCTATCCCTGTTCACCCACCACATGTGGATTGGCGGATTCCTGATTGTTGGAGCAGCCGCTCACGCAGCAATCTTTATGGTTCGGGATTACAATCCGGCTGGAAATGTCAACAACTTGTTGGATCGCATGATCCGGCATCGGGATGCGATCATTTCCCACCTCAACTGGGTTTGTATATTCTTGGGCTTCCACAGCTTCGGTTTGTACGTTCACAACGATACAATGCGGGCTTTCGGTCGTCCTCAAGATTTGTTCTCAGATACTGGTATTCAATTGCGTCCGATATTTGCCCAATGGGTGCAAAATATCCACGCTTTGGCACCGGGAACAACAGCTCCTAATGCTATGGAAATCGTCAGCCACGCTTTTGGCGGCGGTGCAGTAGTAGTGGGCGGCAAAGTAGCGATGATGCCGATCGAGTTGGGTACGGCGGACTTCTTGATCCACCACATCCACGCTTTCACCATTCACGTTACTGTCTTGATTCTCTTGAAAGGCGTGTTGTTCGCACGCAGTTCTCGCTTGGTTCCTGACAAAGGCAACTTGGGCTTCCGGTTCCCTTGCGACGGTCCAGGCCGTGGCGGCACCTGCCAAGTTTCTGGTTGGGATCACGTATTCTTGGGCCTCTTCTGGATGTATAACTGCATCTCGATCGTGATTTTCCACTTTAGCTGGAAAATGCAGTCGGACGTGTGGGGAACAGTCGATGCAGATGGCACAATTTCTCACATCACCGGCGGCAACTTCGCACAAAGTGCGATCACGATTAACGGCTGGCTGCGGGACTTCCTGTGGGCGCAAGCTTCTCAGGTAATTCAGTCCTACGGTTCGGCACTGTCGGCCTACGGTCTGATGTTCCTAGCTGGACATTTCGTCTTCGCCTTCAGCTTGATGTTCCTGTTCAGCGGCCGCGGCTACTGGCAAGAACTGATTGAGTCCATTGTTTGGGCTCACAACAAGCTCAAGGTAGCTCCCTCGATTCAGCCTCGCGCTCTGAGCATTATTCAGGGTCGGGCTGTGGGTGTAGCTCACTACCTGTTAGGCGGAATTGTCACTACGTGGGCATTTTTCCTAGCGCGAATCATTTCGGTAGGGTAAACTACCCCTAGGTTTTGGATTCAGGATTTGGGAGGAATCTCAAATCCCGAAACCAAACTCCGAACCGAATCCCTTCAACTTTGTTCAGGATTCAGGATTAATCAAGGCTTATGGCAACGAAATTTCCAAAATTTAGCCAAGACCTTGCCCAAGACCCGACCACACGGCGGATCTGGTACGGGATTGCCACAGCGCACGACTTTGAAAGCCACGACGGCATGACCGAAGAAAATCTTTACCAAAAGATTTTTGCTTCTCACTTCGGCCACGTAGCAATCATTTTCTTGTGGACATCGGGCAGCCTGTTCCACGTAGCATGGCAAGGTAACTTTGAACAGTGGATTAAAGACCCTCTAAATGTCCGCCCGATCGCTCACGCGATTTGGGACCCACAATTCGGCGCTCCGGCAGTAGAAGCTTTCACTCAAGCGGGCGCTTCTAACCCGGTAGACATCTCTTACTCTGGTGTTTACCAGTGGTGGTTTACTCAAGGAATTCGGACGAACGCCGACTTGTATCAGGGAGCGATCTTCCTGTTACTGCTGGCTGCTGTCTTCCTGTTCGCAGGTTGGTTGCACCTTCAACCTAAGTACCGCCCCAGCTTGTCTTGGTTCAAGAATGCTGAATCTCGCCTCAACCACCACTTGGCTGGTTTGTTCGGTGTCAGCTCTTTGGCTTGGACAGGTCACATGGTTCACGTTGCTATCCCCGAATCTCGCGGACAGCACGTAGGTTGGGAAAACTTCCTGTCTACCCCTCCTCACCCGGCCGGTTTGGCTCCGTTCTTCACTGGTAACTGGGGCGTATACGCCGAGAACCCAGATGCAGCAAGCCACGTGTTCGGTACTTCCGAAGGCGCGGGAACTGCAATTCTGACTTTCTTGGGCGGCTTCCACCCTCAAACACAATCCCTGTGGTTGACAGACATTGCTCATCACCATTTGGCGATCGCAGTTCTGTTTATCGTTGCCGGTCATATGTACCGGACTAACTTCGGTATCGGTCACAGCATCAAAGAGATGTTGGATTCTAAGGCTGGTTTGGTCGGCGGCAAGAGTGAAGGTCAGTTCAACTTGCCTCACCAAGGCTTGTACGAAACCTACAACAACTCGCTGCACTTCCAATTGGCATTTCACCTCGCTGCTTTGGGCGTCATCACCTCCCTGGTAGCGCAGCATATGTACGCGCTGCCTCCCTACGCTTTCCTAGCGCAGGATCACACGACTCAGGCGGCGTTGTACACGCACCACCAGTACATCGCTGGATTCATCATGGTCGGCGCTTTCGCCCACGGAGCTATCTTCTTGGTGCGGGACTACGATCCTGAAGCAAACAAAGGTAACGTGCTCGATCGCGTGTTGCAGCACAAAGAAGCGATTATCTCTCACTTGAGCTGGGTCTCGCTGTTCTTGGGCTTCCACACTCTGGGCCTGTACGTTCACAACGACGTTGTAGTCGCTTTCGGAACTCCTGAAAAGCAAATCTTGATTGAACCAGTGTTCGCACAGTTCGTTCAAGCTGCTCACGGAAAGGCTCTGTACGGCATGGACGTGCTGCTTTCCAACCCTGACAGCATTGCTGCTACCGCTTGGCCAAACTACGGCAACGTATGGCTCCCAGGCTGGTTGGACGCAATCAACAACGGTACTAATTCTCTGTTCTTGGCGATCGGACCTGGCGATTTCTTGGTTCACCACGCGATCGCACTGGGCTTGCACACCACCACCTTGATTTTGGTCAAGGGCGCTCTGGATGCACGCGGTTCTAAGCTGATGCCCGACAAAAAAGACTTCGGTTACGCTTTCCCCTGCGACGGCCCCGGCCGCGGCGGTACCTGCGATGTCTCTGCTTGGGACGCGATGTACCTGTCTGTCTTCTGGATGCTGAACACCCTAGCTTGGGTAACGTTCTACTGGCACTGGAAGCACCTGGGCATCTGGCAAGGTAACGTGGCTCAGTTCAATGAGTCTTCTACCTACCTGATGGGCTGGTTCCGCGATTACCTCTGGCTGTACTCTTCTCAGTTGATCAACGGTTACAACCCGTACGGTACTAACAACTTGTCAGTCTGGGCCTGGATGTTCTTATTCGGACACCTGGTTTGGGCAACTGGTTTCATGTTCCTGATCTCTTGGAGAGGTTACTGGCAAGAGTTGATCGAGACTTTGGTTTGGGCTCACGAGCGCACTCCTTTGGCTAACTTGGTTCGCTGGAAAGACAAGCCTGTTGCTTTGTCGATCGTCCAAGGTCGTTTGGTTGGCTTAGTTCACTTTACTGTGGGCAACGTCCTCACTTACGCGGCCTTTGTAATTGCCTCGACAGCCGGTAAATTCGGGTAATTCCGAACTCTGGTTTCTAGGTAATTAACTGAAATCCCCTGCCTACTGGCGGGGGATTTTTTGAATTTTATTGTTGAATTTTGTACAATAGAAGTAGACAGAATTGTGTTAAAAATTATAAACTTTTTATGGAATCATTGAATTTAATCGCCATTAACCTCGTCTTATGGGCTTTCCCTTCCGATCCTAAAGTTGCTGTGGGTGAACTCACCGAAAGCCAAAACCTTACAATAAGTCGGTTGCGTCAAAGGATTACCGATAAGTTAAAAGAAAACCCAAAAGCAGGAAGTGCTATATTTGCTGCTGAACATGGTTCAAAGTCTGATTTGCAGCAAGTTGCTGTGTATTTACAAGTGGCAATGTATGAAGATGCAGAATTTGCATCCGAAATGAAAGCGATTTGTCAAGAATTAGGGACTATTTCAGATGATAAAACGGAGAACAAACAAAAACTTATTCAGACTATTGGAAATCAGATGATTGTTGGGGCATCAGGCGGTGCTTTAATCGGAAATATGGTGGTTGGAATACCTGGTGCTGTACCCGGTGCTGTAGCTGGTGCTGCCCTTGGATTGTGGTACGGGAGAAATTCTCGATCGTCCGATCGGACAGAAGATAGTAGGGATGTTAAATGAGTCAGAACCAAATTTTAGTCTCTAGCTGGGCTTGTTTAACATTTGTGACCATAGTTTTAGGTATCAGTTCGTTATATGTTCGCCGTAGACCTATTGTTTTCAAGTTGGCAGACTTTATGAATTTAGCTTTGGCTACAACAGCGATTGTATCAAGTTGTAGCTTGATCTACCGAGCCATTACTTTGAAGGAATTGGAAACCCTTTTAGGTTTTGATATTGTGACATTATACTTGGGAGCGATCGCTGTAATTTGGTTGTCTATACAGCAGATTTGGCAAATTTTTAGATAATCTTTCTTTTGCTATGCCGTCGAGGCTACTATCCGGGAAGCGAAAAGAGATTTTAACCTGCCATGAGTGAAACACCCAAACTCCCCAATCCAGAAGTAATCCAAAAGACTGTGAGAAATCTGCGAAGTGTCTGTCAACGGCTGGACGCTCTGACTCTCAGTTTGGATGAACTAATTGCGATGGTAGAAGCTGATATTCGCAACAGTCCGATTAATGTTTATCGGCGGGAGAATGCGAAGCGGTTGGCTGAGTCTGTCAAGCAGGAATAAGAATAGTCTGATGCAGAAACGAAAGAAGCGTGGTCTACTCGAAACAGTTTTTGGTATTGGGATTCTGGCTGTCATTGTGCTTTTTACAATGGAGTTCAGTCCTAGTCGTTCTCCTTCTATAATTACATCGATCGCAAAACCAGGATGTACTATCAAAGGCAACATATCGAGAGATACAGGCAACAAAGTTTATCACCTTCGGGGCATGGAAGATTACGAATCAACAGCGATCGATCCAGCGAGGGGAGAGAGATGGTTTTGCACAGAGTCAGAGGCTAAAGCCAATGGTTGGCGTAAAGCACCGAGGTAGGCCTAACATCTTAGCAACTACATTAATAAAATAGTCTGCTGGAGCGAAGTCATGAAACAGTGGTATAAGGAAGACCTCGCATATATTCATGATGTTGGGCATAGCGATTATGCTCTCAAATCTGCCCCTGGTATATTGAATATCTTGGCCCAAAACAACCTACGGGAAGGCTTAGTCGTAGACTTGGGTTGTGGTAGCGGATTATCAGCGCTAGAATTCACAAAGGCTGGTTATAATGTTCTGGGAGTTGATATTTCTGAGTCCTTAATTGCAATTGCCAGAAACAGAGTACCAGATGGCGGGTTTCGAGTTGAGTCGCTGTTTAAAACCGATATTCCACCTTGTAATGCTGTTACTTCGATCGGCGAATGTTTGAATTATCTGTTTGATGCAGACAACGATCGCAAAAACCTAATTCAATTTTTTCGTCGCATTTATCACGGATTAAATTCGGGCGGTGTTTTCATCTTTGACATTGCAGAACCCGGACAGATTGTAGCAGGAAACACCACGAAAGGTTTCACGGAAGGACAAGATTGGATAGTTCTGGTTGAGAAGGAAGAAAATCAAGAGAATGAAACCTTAATTCGCCGCATCATCACTCTTCGTAAAGTAGGGGAAACATACAGGCGAGATGATGAAATACACTGTTTGCAGTTGTACAAGGCAAAAGATGTTGCTGAAGAACTCCATAACGTAGGTTTTCAAGTTCAAATCATAGGTAGTTACGGTGAGTACAACCTGCCAAAAGCTCATGCAGGCTTCATTGCGCGCAAACCTATTTTAGAGGCAACTCGATCGCATCAGTGACTTGAGCTGCGATCGGCTTTTTTAGTCTACCAAAAGGGCGATCGCCCTCAACCCGTCAAATCTCGCCATTTACCTGCATTTGGTGCACCTTGTCAGCCAATTCTTGCAGGCGCTTTTCGTCCAACTCGTCGATCGCCAGCATCCCGACATAGATGATTTCCTTCAGCGTTAGTCGGGTTGCTAGCGCCTTTTTCTGCACGAAATCCTTGATAATTGGGCTGACTCCGATCGCGGTACTGGCTCTAGTCACAAAAATAACGGGAGATTAACAACTTTGACTAAATCTTAGCACCTTTAAGCTGAGTTTTTAGCTGCGATGCAAAATGCTTAAACGCGTCTTGACAAGACGAAGCATAGGGTTTATATTGGAGATGTGGCAAAGGTCGATCGCCCTATTCCTCAATAATCTCCACCAAGTCCTCAATCATCACATCAAACGCCCGCGCTAACTTGTACAGGGCGGTAAAGTCAACCATTGATATTTCTGAACGACGAGCATAGCTGGTTATGGTGCTGTAGATCACGCCCGATCGCTCAGCCACCTCCTTAAATGTCCAGCCCCTCTCAGCCGCTAGCTCTCGCACTTTAACTCTGACTAAACCCATGCTTGACAAATAATGCAGTTGCATTTTAAAATAATTGCATCGGAAAAAGCGATCGCCTCATGTCTCGACAACCCGCAGGCGATCGACCTATTCCTCTAAAATCTCAACCAAATCCTCAATCATAATATCGAAAATGCGAGCCAGCCTGTGCAAGTAGGCAAAATTAACGGTGGTCATGCCTTGACATTGGGCATAGTTTCTGATGGTGCTGTAACCAATGCCCGATCGATCTGAAACTTCCTTAAGTGTCCAGCCGTTCTGGTCTGCAAACTCCCGAATCCGCAACCTCACTAAGCCTTTGCTCATACTTACTTGACAAATGACAATCTGCTGTCGTTCAATATTAGATATCTGAAAAAGCGATCGACCTATTCTTCCAAAACCTCAACCAAATCCTCAATCATCACATCAAAAGTCCGAGCTAACCTCCGCAGGCAAGTAAAGTCTACCATTGCCATTTCAGGACGACGAGCATAGCTTCTGACAGTGCTATAAATTACCCCAGAACGATCGGATACTTCCTTAAGCGTCCAGCCCTTCTCCGCCGCTAGTTCCCGAATTTTTAACCTGACTAAACCCATGCTTGACAGTTGATGCAGTTGCGTCGTACAATTGTATATGTAAAAAGCCGATCGCCCTCTGGCCTCGAAAACTAAAAGGCGATCGTCTTCAAAACTTAAATAGACAGTTACTAGCTGTCTGACCTACCATGATATCAGAAACTCCGGCAAAATCGCGGACGATCGCAGAATCGAAAATAATTCACAAATCGCCAATCCTGCATCCGCTGGCGAGATTTGTCACAGAAGAAACAGTCGCACTGCTGTTCAACATCGCAGCAGACGACATTTACCGCATCGAATGCTGTCGCTACATGGTTTACGTGCACGGTAAAAGTATCAGCCGGTTTGTCAGCTACGCCGATTTTCCCCCGATTATAGAAGTAAAGCCGATCGCCCTGCAAGATTTTGGCAGATGGTACAAACGCTGGAAAAGCAAGCTAGCACCGCTATTTTGGACAAAATTCTACACCCACAAATTCAAAAATGCTGTCTCAGTTGACAGCTTGCTGGAGTGGGGAATGCTGGTAGCTAAACTTAAATCGGCAATTTCTGGGGCGGCGCTGCAACAGCTACGGGATGTTTATGCCGCAGAAAAAGATTTGATGGAGAAATTTTAAAGGGCGATCGCTAACCAATCCCTCTAATCCAATTGTGCACCGCATTTAGCAAATCATCTCCATCCGCCGCCAAACCTGTTAACAGCAATTCCCGGGGTGTATCGGCAATCCAGGCGATGTGAATTCCCATGCGAATTTCGGCGAGTTTGCGGGTGAAAAACCGCAGCGCATCTTCGCAGCGAAAAAAGTGCAAAATTAAGGCGATGTACTGTTTTTGGAGGCCGTTTTTGAGTTGGGGAATTAATCGCTTGAATGCGGAGGCGTTGCGAATTGCGGGAATGTCTGCATCTGCGGGGAAAATTGTTTGATAAAGTTTGGTACAGAGTTCTCGGGCGATCGCACTTGTATCGGTTTCGCCTTCTAGGGCGCGAATTTTCAGCAGATATTCAAAGGCTTGAGTCAACTTCCAGACTAGCAATAAAAGTCATTTTAAGTTATCTTTCAAAGCAGACAATATCTAATATCTCAAATTTCAAACTGGTGCGAGCATGGTAAATTACTGGATAGTCGGCGCTGTGGCAATAGCTTCTGTCTGCTGGGCAGAAATCATACGAGACTTTTATCACGTCGCGTCTCATTATTGGGCACCGCTGCAAAAGCTGCACACTTGGCACCACCGCGTTTTCCGCCCGAATTTGACGGCTGTCAGCGAGGAAATTTACAAGCAAGCACACTGGCGTCACGACGTGCCCGAAGCTGGGGCGATGATGGTTTTAGGCTTGCTGCTGTGGGTTGCAGCTTATTTTGGGCTGCCGGAATATCACTGGGGCGCAGCAGCCGGTTGTATTTATACTTTAGGCTTTTTGTTGAGCGCGATCGCCCGGGCGATCGGCATCAAAGGCGCAGACGAATTAACCGACATCACCCACCAGCCCGGAGACTTCCTGACTCCCCCCGCCAACTGGTTCGTTAACAAACCTTACCACTGGCGGCATCACTTCGACAATCAAAATGCTTACTATTGCGGTACTTTCACCTTAATAGACAAACTCATGGGGACTGCACTTTCTCTTAAAGGCAAAACTGTAGCCGTCACCGGTGCATCGGGAACTTTAGGGCTGTTGCTGCTAAAACACCTCCACTCATCCGGTGCAAAAGTTATCGCGCTCACTTCGGGAAATCAAACAATTACTTTGAATATTGACGGCGAAAACTTGCCTGTAAAAACCATAAATTGGCAAATAGGTCAAGAGGCAGATTTAGCAGAATTGTTAGAAAAAGTCGATATTCTCGTGATCAATCACGGGATTAACGTGCATGGAGAAAGAACCGGCGAGGCGATCGCCAACTCGTACGAAATTAACACTTTTTCCGCGTGGCGGCTGATGGAACTCTTTTTCTTAACAGTCCGCACTAACGAAAACATCGCTTGCAAAGAAGTCTGGATCAACACTTCAGAAGCAGAAGTAATTCCCGCTGTCAGTCCCCTGTACGAACTCAGCAAACGCGCCTTGGGAGATTTAGTCACCCTACGCCGCCTGGACGCGCCCTGCATCGTGCGCAAACTGATTTTAGGGCCGTTTAAAAGCAACTTAAACCCGATCGGCATTATGTCTCCCGACTGGGTAGCGCAGCAAATTGTCAAACAAGCTTCATCGGATGCTAGAAACATCATCGTTACAATTAATCCTTTGACATTTATCGTTTTTCCGGTTAAAGAATTCTTTGTTTCTCTCTATTTCAAAATCTTCAGCCGCCAAGGGATTTCAGCGATTAAAACAGCGGCAACCTCGGAAAAATCCAGCGTGGAATCGAAAATTAATTGACAAACCACAAACCCGATTTTTTAGATAAACCGGGTTTCTAAGTTAGGATGCAATACCACATTCGGCTTGAATACCCCTTTTATTCTTTAGTCCCTCTCTGCAGAAACCAAAGTTTGTGTAGGATGGGTTTTAACCGCCGAGTCTTACAGCATATTCCATGTAAATGTAGATCGCGAGAAACCCGGTTTCGAGCAACAGAATCAGTAATGATGCGAGAACTGTAAAGAAACCCGGTTTCTGGGATGTACTTCATAAACCTGGAATACGCTGTATCTAATTACTAACCTCAGCCATTTCAATCACGCGGCCGTCGTAATCCTTGACCAAAAAATTCAGCGGCTTTTCCCGGCGAATTTTATAACTAATGCCGCGACTTTGTACCCTCATCAATAACTGATCCAAACAATCGCGATCGAAACAAACGTGACGCTGGCGATTTTTTTCCCCTGCACCGGCTCCGCTAATGATGTGCAGTTGAGTATTTTTCATCAACTGATACCACAAACCCTCGGGACTCCCCATCGTTTGAGAGCTCGTGGATCTCCCGACATTCGGCGACAAATACAGCGGATCGATACCAGTCGTCCCCAAGGTTTGCTCGTAATTGTAGTAGTAGTGCAGCGGCACTTCTGCTACGGGCAGGTTTAGCATACCTTCATAGAACTCTCTCGCTTGCCCGATATCCGATACCATCACCGTGTGTACCTTCGGAGCACTGGTGAGAAACATCCACATCGCCCCCGCATAGGCCGCCAGCAGCATCACCATAATGCCTTGAGTCGAAAATAAGCTGTCCAGGGGCAGGGAGGGTAAAAAAGAACTCAAGTACAAAGGCCGAAGTCCAAAAGCAATAAAACTAACTGCTAGAGTCATGAATTATAAGAAAGGGTAAACAACGAAATTTATCAAGATTGCAGTCGCGATCGCCCGCGAGACTTAAACTATTAGCTAGCCATCTATGTTAGCAAAAACTAGCGGTTAGGTTTTACCCGATGAAAGTCTTTGTCTACGGCACTCTCAAACCGGGGGAGTGCAACTACCTCCGCTACTGCGAAGGAAAAGTTGTGGATGCTTGTCCGGCGATCGCCCGCGGTCAACTTTTTGCGCTGCCGATCGGCTATCCTGCGATGGTGGCCTCAGAAGGCAACGTCTGCGGTGGTTTTCTCCTCTGTTTCGCAAACTCGGCTATTTTGGACGATTTAGACCGACTTGAAGACTACGATCCGCTGCGGGAACCGACACAAAACGAATATCAGCGGCAGTCGATCGAAATCTTCGATCTCAACTTCCAACCTTTAGGCACGGCTTGGGCTTACTTCATGTTAGCCGATCGCGTCCGTTCCCTAGGAGGCATCTGGCTGCCCCGCGGCACGTGGGAAAATCGGTTTTTTACCTGATTTGCCATTTCAACTGTCACAGACCGGCGAGAGCGAATAAACAGTTTTACCAACTCCCGCCGCCGCTCATAGGTTGAGGACGTTCTTAATTGCTCAAACCATTGTTTTTCTTATCTTCACCTGGACATTCCCGGACGCAAAAACCCGATTTTTTTGCGTAATTTGGCCATAAGCTGTTGTGCATTTAATACCAAATCCAAGTTAACACCCCCCTTTATCCTCTGACTCTTCTTTCTTCTTTCTTCTTTCTTCTTTCTTCGCGTTCTTCGCGTCTT
>JAUBOG010000458.1:1978-5416 GCA_036700105.1 Microcoleus occultus BM001215583 | reverse complement strand
CCCCTTCTTAAGGGGGATTTAGGGGGATCTCCGGGCATAAATAGTGTTAAGTAAACCGTATTGTTTGATAATCGCTGTATAACCTTCAGATTCTGGATAAAAAATGATAGGATACTTCAGGCTCAAGTAATAATCGAGAGATTTAAGCTTGACTTTCATCATCAATAACTTAAGCCACTTGCTCAACATTGAGCCGCCCTTCAACCCGCTCATATTCATCTTCAAGCAGCCAAAGCCTTGCTTCCTCATAGCTAGAACAAGCAAAAACAATTTTATAGTTTTCAGTCGGGTCGAAAATGCAAAAATTATTTTTATCATCACCGAGCAACATCAAAACATAAGGAGGGACAGAGGTAGCATCAACCCATATTTCTGTAAACTGCCAGTTATTTGCTAGGTTGGGTACGGGGGATGACATGATATTTATCTCCTATCACTTTAATTTCACCGTAATGTAAAGGAATTTGGCTGCCATCGCTCTCAATTCTATAACCAATTGGGCTGGCAAAGTAGAGTCCATATCGTACATCCCAATGTTGGAGGGGCGAAGCATTACGGCAGATAGTTTATTAGTTATAAGCAGAGACTTACTGCCGTAATGCTTCTCCCCTACGGATATATTTGCAAAAATGGGATGCTCCCAGTCCATATCGTTCGTGATTGCGAATAATGCCTGTGAATTCCCCATTTTCTATTATGGCTTGTGCCACCCTAATCATTGTAGCTTCATTGTTAAATACATGAGCAGCTCCCCCTCGCTGCAATAACCTTTGCATTTGTAGCGTATCTGGGAGATGCTTGGCAATGTGTCTATTGTCTATAGTTAGTTCGCGGTTAATACCACTCATTTAATCTGAAAATCTCAGTAATATTTTAATAAAAAACCCGGTTGCTCCAACGAACCGGGTTTTTTTATTCAAGGCTAAAAACTACTAAACCTTCGCCTCATTCTTCACCAAATTACCCCAACCCAAATCCTTCAGCGAATTGTTCCGGCGCAACGGACGAGTCACCAACTCCAAAATATCCCGTGCATTTCCAAAGCCGTGAATCTGAGCAAAAGTAAACTCAACTGACCACTTAGTATTAATTCCCCGCGCTTCCAAAGGATTTGCATGGGCCATACCGGTAATCACCAAGTCGATATTCTGCTCGTAAATCCGCTGCAACTGATTGTAATTGTCCGGTTTTTCGACAATCCGAGGATTAGGAACTCCCATCTCGTGACAAGTCTTTTCTAACAAAGCCAACTCGGCGGCTTGATAGCGCTTATCCATGTAAGGAATGCCAATTTCCGGGCAAGTCATGCCGCAGCGAATCAAGAAACGTGCTAAGGAAATCTCCAGCAAATTGTCGCCCATGAAGAAGACAGATTTGCCGCGAATTATTTGCAGGTAATCTTCCAAACCTGCCCAAATTTGCGCTTCCCGTTCGTCCAAACCTTTGGGTTCAATTCCCAACACTGAGCAAATCTTTTCAATCCAAGCGCGTGTTCCGTCAGGCCCGATCGGGAATGGAGCACCAATTAGCTTACACTTACGACGGCGCATCAACGTCGAAGCGGTACGGGACAAGAACGGATTCATCCCCGATACATAATAACCTTCTTCCAAAACTGGCAATTCAGTGTAGCGCTTGGAAGGAAGCCAACCAGAAACTTTGATGCCTTGCTTCTTCAATTCTAAGGTGAGCTGAGTCACAACCGGGTCGGGCAAAGAACCGAAAAGTACCAGCGGCGTGTGCTTGACATATTCCGATTCATCTGCTGCAACTTCCTCTTTTTTCTTGCCGAAATTCAGCAGTTGAGAGATAGCATTGCGTTCTACTTTCTGAGATTCCATCACCGGTGCTTTCTCAGGGCACTTAGCAGCCATCGCGGCCAAAACTGTATCTTCCCCTTGGGTGAAAGCGTAGTCTAAGCCGTTAGCGCGGGCTGTGACGATGGGAATGCCAATTTCGGCTTCCAGCTTCGGTGCCAAGCCTTCCAAGTCCATTTTGATGATTTCGGTGGTGCAAGTGCCGATCCAAACAATGACACTGGGGTTGCGATCGCGCTTAATTTGCAAGCACAGCCGCTTCAACTCGTCGTAATCGTTCAACTGAGCGGAAATATCGCCTTCTTCCAACTCAGCCATCGCGTAGCGGGGTTCGGCAAAAATCATCACGCCCATGGCGTTTTGCAAGAAATAGCCGCAAGTCTTAGTACCGATGACTAGGAAAAAGCTATCTTCAATTTTTTGATAAAGCCAAGCTACGCAGCTAATCGGACAAAATGTGTGATAATTGCCTGTTTCGCATTCAAAATTTAAAGCTTCGGGTTCAGTAGTAGTAATAGCAGTCATATCTCAAATGTTCTCCATTTAAATTGTATTTCGTCTCGAACTTTCCCCGGCTCGCCTAGGGAGGAAATACCTGTGTTTCGCGATCGCGCGATCGCAGAACAATAATAGAAATACCTAGTTTTGGCGTAATTCCTTTGAAAAATAGATGCAGCAAACTGAATATTTTCGCAGCAGCAGCATCTAAAATTCCAGATCTAAAATTCTGCGCGAGGGCTTGTAATCCCTCACAGCAGGGATTTAGTGTTTTTCAACTCGCTAAGCTAAAAACCATTTTGGTGGTTGTGAGTTTGAGTTAATTAAAATTTAACCACTCGCAACTCACAACTCACAAATAGAGCGGGAAACTGGAAGACTAGGAGAGAAAGAGGACGATCGCACCTTACTTAAAATCCGACAAAAAACCCGAAATTTCTTCATCATCATCATCGGAATCCAAATCGCCGAGACCTAGAGCATCTAAATCATCTTCATCTGGATCTCCGGTAGTTGCTTCCCCCAAATCGTCAAGTCCGAGATCGTCGAGATCGTCGTCATCAGATACAGAGAAATCGTCAATACCATCTTCGTCCAAGTCGCCCAGATCCATGTCTAGATCGTCTGAGGTTTTCGCCCCAAAAGGATCGGGGATTTCTTCGGCGACAAAATCCGGATCTTCTTCCCCAAACGGATCGGATATCCCCGCTTCGAGATCCCCAGAGGTCAAAGTCCCAAATTCTGAGGCTTCTTCTTCATCGTCATCACCGAAGTCAAGACCGCCCAAAGCTGAGGTTTCTTCTTCCTCGTCATCATCGAGGTCGAGACCGCCCAAAGCCGAGGCTTCTTCTTCCCCGTCATCATCGAGGTCGAGACCGCCCAAAGCCGAGGCTTCTTCTTCCTCGTCATCGCCCATATCGAAGTCAGATATGGCGTCTTCCTCATCGTCGCCCATATCGAGACCGTCCAAAGCCGAGGCTTCTTCTTCCCCGTCATCGCCGAGGTCAAAGTCAGAGTCAGCTTCTTCCCCGTCATCGCCGAGGTCAAAGTCAGAGTCAGCTTCTTCCGCGTCATCGCCGAGGTCAAAGTCAGAGTCAGCTTCTTCCGCGTCATCGCCGAGGTC
>JAUBOG010000458.1:0-1878 GCA_036700105.1 Microcoleus occultus BM001215583 | reverse complement strand
CGTCATCGCCGAGGTCAAAGTCAGAGTCAGCTTCTTCCGCGTCATCGCCGAGGTCGAAGTCAGAGACAGCTTCTTCCGCGTCATCGCCGAGGTCGAAGTCAGAGTCAGCTTCTTCCGCGTCATCGCCGAGGTCGAAGTCAGAGTCAGCTTCTTCTTCAAACTCCTCGAAGGATTCCTCTTGGGAACTGAGTGCATTAGCAGCAGCCGCCAGACCGGCGACTCCGGCGACTCCGGCGACTCCGGCTGCTGCTGCTAATGCCACACCACCTAATTTATTAGATTTAGCATCAGCGGGTGCAGCAGCCGTTGCTGTTTGAGCCGCTGCGGGTGCAGCAGCCGTTGCTGTTTGAGCCGCTGCGGGGGCAGCAGCCGTTGCTGTTTGAGCCGCTGCGGGGGCCGAAGTATGGGAGGACATACCCAACGCCATGTCTGGGTCAAAATTGAGACCCAACACTTCGATCAGGCTATCTGCATCCGGCTTTAGTCTTGAGAAGGGCAGCATTAATTGCTGGAGTTCCGGCTCCAGGGCAGCCGCAATTCCCAGGATGAGGTAAGAAACAGGCCTTTTCCCGCCGTCGGGTGTGGCGACCGTGTTGTCAGCCGTCATGTGCAGGAGCAGCCAAGATCGATTTGCCTGGTAGTAGTCCAACCACTTCTGTTTGAGAGCAACTGAAAAAGTATCAAAAAAAGCCATAACCTCTTTATCCTCATCCTGATCGCTAGACCTATTAAACCATCATCAGGTCTAGCTCATCTTCCTCCTTCTTGACCACCGGTTGCACTGGATTTAGATAAAAATCTGACAGCAAGGAGAATAATTCGCGATCGGGCGTATCATTTGGCACTACTCCTTCGGGCATTGCCAAGATTTGGTCGGCGATGTTGAGGTAGTAATCGCAGACGTAATTGAGGGATGGGTCAGACTCTGCCATCTCAAACAATGTTTTGCCTTTGACGCGAGAAACGCGGATGTCTTCAATTAGCGGCAGCACTTCCAGCACAGGCATGGGTACTGTGTCGATGTACTTGTCGATCAAGTCGCGCTTGGAGGTGCGGTTGCCAATTAAACCGGCTAGCCGCAAAGGGTGAGTGCGGGCTTTTTCGCGGACTGAGGCGGCGATGCGGTTGGCGGCAAATAGAGCGTCAAATCCGTTGTCGGTGACGATCATGCAGTAGTCGGCGTAGTTCAGCGGCGCTGCAAAACCGCCGCACACTACGTCGCCGAGCACGTCGAACAGGATGATGTCGTATTCCTCGAAGGCGTTGAGTTCTTTGAGCAGTTTGACTGTTTCGCCGACTACGTAGCCGCCGCAGCCAGCTCCTGCGGGAGGGCCGCCTGCTTCTACGCAGTCTACGCCGCCGTAGCCTTTGTAGATGACATCTTCTGGCCAAACGTCTTCGTAGTGATAGTCCTTTTCTTGAAGAGTGTCAATAATTGTGGGGATCAAGAAGCCCGTGAGGGTAAATGTGCTGTCGTGCTTTGGATCGCAACCGATTTGCAAGACTTTCTTGCCGCGTTTGGCTAGGGCAACGGAGATGTTGCAGCTTGTTGTTGATTTACCGATTCCACCTTTTCCGTAAACTGCGAGTTTCACTCTTTGTTCTCCTATAGGTTTCTATCAAAACGATCGGGGCTGGGGTTTCACGCTTTGATGCTGCGATCGACCGCTGAAAATGCTTTTACTGCAATAGCCCAACTGCAATAGGCTTTCTTTTCAATTTTGGAGTTTGCTTTCGGTTAGCTCGTTAAAAGCATTATTAGCTAACTTGCGATGAAAAGAAAGGGGGCGTCTAAATGAAAATGCTAGTAAATTTGTTTATTTTGCATCTTTGGGAATCTTAACTGGTTTTTCGACATAAAAATAGATTTTTATATTT
>JAUBOG010000457.1:0-5419 GCA_036700105.1 Microcoleus occultus BM001215583 | reverse complement strand
TCCAAGTTTTCACAACTGATAAAAAAATCCGACCCACATCTGCGGAATGTGGGTTTCATAGAAAAAGTTGAAAAAGTGCGATCGGCAATTAAGCTGAGTTTTGCTAAAATGTAATAATGGGAGCCACGCATCAAAATCCTAGAAACCGGGTTTTTTCGCGTTTCTGCAAGCTGTGACGCATCTTCTCAGCAAAAACCCGGTTTCTGACCACCCGTGCCTCCAGGACTAAATAAATAAGCTAAAAAAGCAAGCAGGTAGCCATGACAGCCACCCTAATTCCAAGCCACGATGGAGGCGGATGGATCGCAGTTAATCGACATCTAAATGCAGTTTTAAAGCAGCATTTACCAACTGCATGATTTCCTCACTCAAACTTCCCACTGCATCGCTGGTAATTCGCTGTTTAGAAATTGTCCTTACTTGCTGTGCTTGAACTTTAGAAGGTTTGGGTAAACCGCTATCCTCTGGATTTAGCAAAACCTCGAAAGGGTAGACACGAGTTACATTAGAGGTAATTGGTAGAATTGTAACTGTATTGGCAGCACGGTTATTAGCGTCATTGCTCACCACCAATACGGGACGGCGTTTATCTATCTCAGAACCAACCGTAGGACTGAGATTAGCGTAGTAAATTTCACCACGTTTCATCTGTTAATCCATCGGCAACTGTTAGATCCCAAGCAGAGTCTACTTCACTAGATGCTTGTCGGTAAGCAGATTCTAGTTCTTGATTCCGCAGCAATTCCAAAGCTACTTCAATTACTTGGGAAGGCGATTTGCATCCTTTAGCAATTTTGTAGCTCTCAATAAACTGTAGTAGGGATTGTGATAAAGAAATTGATATTTTTTCAGCTTGCATTATCTTAGCAATTGGTAATTACAAAGATTTTCACTCAATTATAGCACAAGCAACGGAGGACACGGCAATGCCGTTTCCCTACCCAAAATAATCGTAGCAGGGGCGAGGGTTCGCCCGCCATCCAGATCGCCAGAGATATAACCATCGCCCGATTAATTTTCGGGAAACGGCACTGCCGTATCCTGATTGTGGGTAATATCAATTCCGATGCCGCTCATCCCCGCCGATAGGTTCCTGGTGCAATTCCTGTAGCAGAACGAAAATGCTTGTTGAGGTGACTTTGATTGGAAAATCCGCAAGCAAGGGCAACTTCCGCAATCGACAGTTCCCGATTTTTGAGCAATTCTTTAGCGCGTTCGACTCGTTGCCCGATTACATATTGCCACGGCGAAATTCCCATCGATTGTTTGAACAAAGCACAAAAATAATAGTGACTTAAATTCAGTTCGGTTGCAATGTTTTCTAAACTCAATTGGGCATCGAGATTCGCTCGAATATAGTCGATCGCACTTTTTAACTGAAAATCGGACAAACCGCCTTTGTAAGCACGCAGAGTGGCGGGAGTAGTGCAGTAATGGCGGAGTAGGTGAATCCCAAATAAATTGGCGAGGGATTCGGTGTAAAGCCTACCACCTAAGCCATCGGCGGTCATTTCAGATAGGAAGGAACGGGCGATGGTTTCAAGTTGTGGATCGCAACCTAGAGGAATAGTTCGGAGTTCAATTTTATCAGGATTGAGGCACTCAGTTGTGGCGGCGATGTGAGGCAAAAAGTCTGGAGGTACGGTGAATATTAGAGACTTATCTGTGGTTTTCCAAGCGATATATGCAGACCTTTCTGATGGTAGGAAGAAAAAATCGCCACTATTCATGGAGCCGTCATATTCACCTTCATCAAATTGGTTGACTTGCCGAGTACCGCCACTAAGATTGATCAGCAAAACATGATGACTGCTGGGCGAAATTTCTAGCTCACTTGGTGGATCGATCGTGTGTTCTATTGATAAATCACCCACTCGAATAGGTGGTGTTGACCTAAATTCTGCGATGACATTGAATATGTCGTAAGTCTGTTCAGCGGATTGTCCATTCGATAAACGTGATGACTCGTTGAATTCAGACTGTGAAAGGATCTGGCTCTGCTGCATAATTGCTCTCATCCCCTGCTAGCGGCCGAAGTTTTTCGATGATTTCCCAAGATTTTACCCTAATCCCTCGATTTTGCACAGTCTGGTCGATCGCCCAAACCGACAAGCATTAGGTATTAGGCGGATGGAGGGCTAGCGATAACTCAAGTCTATCTGTCGCACTTTACAGCAAGAATTAAGGGCGATCGCAAGAATAGACAAATTTGTCGCAAGATTGGAAAAGACCTGCACGGACAAAGCTTTTTATAGTTGGCACATCAGCTTTCTCAACCTAATTGAAAGAAAAGCTGCAATCCATCCAATTCTTTGGAAATGACGATTATGGCTACTGCAATCCTCCATTCAACCGCTACAAAGCTCTATTCCACTCGCATCGACATACCCACCGAAAATCGCACCCAAATCATTGCCCTGCTCAATTTATCTCTGGCGCTGACTCTCGACCTCAAAACTCAGGTGAAACAGGCACATTGGAACGTCAAAGGCATGAACTTTTACCAATTGCACCAACTGTTTGACCAGATTGCGACTCAGCTAGATGAGTATGTTGATACGATCGCCGAACGAGTCACAACCCTCGGCGGCACGGCAATGGGAACTGTTCGCACCGCCGCCAAAATATCCACTCTCCCCGAATATCCCTTCGAGATTGTCAACGGCAAAGATTGTGTAATTGCGATCGCCGATCGCCTTGCTCCCTACGCAAAAATCGTGCGGGAAATGATCGACCAAACCAGCGACCTCGAAGATGCCGATACCGCCGATCTTTTCACTGAAGTCTCTCGCGCGGCGGACAAATATTTGTGGTTCCTAGAAGCGCATTTGCAGGAAATTTAGGAATTGTCAAAAAATCATCATTGAGGAGAACAATCCATGTCTGAATCCCTAGCTACAGAACCTACAATCGTTGACAAAAAGCCGATTGTCCTGAATCTTGAACCAGGCAGTTACCACTGGTGCAGTTGCGGCTTATCTCCAAATCAACCTTTCTGTAATGGCGCACATAAAGGAACAGCATTCAAGCCCGTAACCTTTGAAGTTGCCGAACCCCAAAAAGTCGCCCTTTGCCTCTGCAAGTACACTGCCAAAGCCCCCTTCTGCGATGGCTCTCACCATAAACTTTAACACCCAAAAACTCATGACAGACGCAAAATTCTACGAGCAACTCAGCCCTGATAATGCCGCCATGCTGCTGATCGATCATCAAGTCGGCACCATGTCTTTAGGCATTACCGATATCGATCCTGTCAATCTCAAGAACAATACGCTTTACCTCGCTGAAGTCGCTAAATTGTTCAATCTGCCGACGCTTTTAACCACCAGCAATCCGAATGGACCAAACGGGCCGCTATTTGCTGAATTAGTCCAGAGTTTACCGAAGGTTCCGATTATCGATCGCGTCATCATCAACGCTTGGAACGATCCTAATTTTGTCAAAGCTGTGGAACAAATGAATCGTCCCAAACTAATTATGGCGGGTGTCACAACCGATGTTTGCTTGGCGTTTCCAGCAATTTCTGCCGTGGGTACAGGCTATGACGTTTATGCCGTCATCGATGCTTCTGGTACTTGGAATATGACCACACAACAAGCAGCCATTGCTCGAATGACTCAAGCGGGAGTCAAATGCGTAAATACGATCGCCGTTGCCGCCGAATTGCAAAGAGACTGGACTCTGCCAACAGCACCGGGTATGGGCGATATCTTTGCCCGCCGATTGCCTCACTTTGGTTACATTTTGACTCAAATCGAACAGACGAAAAACTTAGCAACACGATAGAAAATTAACATGAAGCGATCGCATCTGGCCAAAAGCTTACTTACAACAGCCGCACTTTCAACCCTGATAGTTCCGATTGGAGTCGATGCGGTTCTGTTGGCAAACGGACATATGAACAATCCTGCTTGGTTGCCTCACGCAAAACTGCATTGTGCCATGTCATTTTTTGCGGCTGCATCGTTAGGAATTGCGGCTTTAGCCATTTTAAAAGTTCGTCCGGCTAGCGATCGCTTTTCTATGGGGCTTGCTGCATTCCTTGGCTGTGCCTTTTGGATCGGGCTAATCGCTTCTGGATTTTTGCCCGGAACTTCCTATGGATTTCTCAACGATCCGGTGTTGGGTAACATTCGCGAACCAAAATTAGCCGGAATCACAATTTATCCCAATGTTGTAATAGGCACGATTGCTATTGCGATTTCTGCGATCGGCTACGGATTGATAAGTGAGGTAAAACTGCTGGAGCGATTCAACAAATAGCATCCATACACCAGAAGATTTGCAGCAAATTGTGGCGATAGCTAAATGGTAGTAATGTAATCGGTAATAAAGCAACTCAAATGAACTTTATTCAAGATGTTGGAAAAGCACTGGGGTGCGGTTGGGTAATTGGAGTCACCTTCAGCTTTATGAAACTACCTGCACCCGTACCACCAGTGTTAGGGTTGGTTGGAGCAGTTGGCATTTTGCTGGGTGGATACTGCTACAGATTACTCAATGAATTGCTAATGAAATGATTCAACGCTCGACTTCTCAAGCAGGCGTAAGTTTAATGACTCATGACTGATGACTACTCAACCAAAGCCTGCCGCTGAGCCTCCAACAATTCTTGAATCCCGATTTCTGCCAAATCCAAAATTTGATTTAACTGACTCCGACTGAAACTTCCCTCTTCCGCCGTTCCCTGAATTTCAATGATATTTAAATCCCCATTCATCACCACATTACAGTCAATTTCCGCCGCCACATCCTCAACATAATTCAAATCCAAAAACAGTTCGCCTTCCAAAAGCCCCACAGACACGGCCGCCACTTGGCGAATCAAAGGAGACTGCTCTAAATCACCTTTTTGCACCAATTTATTCAAAGCGTCAGCCACAGCCACAAATGCGCCGTTAATGGAAGTCGTGCGAGTCCCCGCATCCGCTTGCAACACATCCGCATCGACAAGAATCGTGCGATCGCCCAACAGTTCCATATCCAAGCACGATCGCAAACTCCGCCCGATCAACCGCTGAATTTCTTGAGTGCGCCCCGATAATTTCATAAATTCCCGCTCTTGTCGCTGCGGCGTAGAGCCTGGTAACATCCGGTACTCCGCCGTCAGCCAACCTTTTCCGGTATTCTCCAGAAACTTAGGTACTCCCGGCTTAATCGTAACGCTGCAAAGTACCTGAGTATCGCCGCTTTTTGCCAGTACCGAACCGCTGGCAAATTTGTTGAATTCGCGATCGAAACTAATCGGACGCAGTTGATTTGGCTGTCTGCCATCGGCACGTTTTATGGACATAAGTAATGGGGAATTGGGAATTGGGAATTGGGAATTGGGAATTGGGAATTGGTGTCAACTTAACTTCTAACCCAGTCACAGAATGCGGTTTAACTATTAAACTTAGATCCCCCCTAGCCCCCCTTA
>JAUBOG010000456.1:0-5474 GCA_036700105.1 Microcoleus occultus BM001215583 | reverse complement strand
CTCCCCTTTCCAAGGGGAGGGCTGGGGTGGGGTAAAAAATTTACGACTCATTTACGTTTGCTATAGCCTTTACCAATCATTCAAGGCTGCGATCGCAACTTCAATCAACTCTCATTACATCTCAACTGTGAAAAATATTATTGCCAAGAAAACCACTCTATGGTAAACTAGAAGATTGTGAATATTAATCAAAAGTAAAGTAACCAGCTCGGAGAAATCAAAATGACACAGCAAACCCTGCACGGAACCAGCCGCAAAAGAAAAAGAACATCGGGTTTTCGCGCCAGAATGCGTACCGCAACCGGTCGATTGGTAATCAAAGCCCGCCGCAGCAAAGGACGCCACCGCCTCGCAGTCTAGCACTGCACTAAGGTTGAGAAACCTCCACGATCGCAGCCATGTTGCCTCCTACAAACCGACTCAAGCACCGAAAAGACTTCAGCGCCGTCTACCGCAAGGGAATGCGCCGCAACTCGGCTCATTTCAGCTTAAGAGCTCTGCGCAAACCCAAAAGCGTCGAAAGGAACAAACCGACAGCCGAAAAATCCTTGCCGCCCACTCGCACAGGTATTTCTATCAGCCTGAAAGTCAGCAAGCGCGCTGTAGTCCGCAACCGGATCAAGCGCCAGATTCGGGCAGCTCTGCGACAGCTATTGCCCCGATTGAAATTCGGGTGGGATTTAGTAATTGTCGTGCGTCCGATCGCACAAGAGTGCAATTATGCAGAAATTCTGCAAGAATTAGAGCAGTTGTTGGTAGAAGCCGAGGTACTAGATGGGAATTCGAGAGGAAGTATATTATGAAGGCGGCCCCGCGCCGGGAGACTTGATTATCAACTTGCTTCTGGGGCTGACAGTCGTGGGAATCCCCCTCGCAGTAGGATCGATTGTCCGGGCTTTGTGGCTGCGCTACCGGATCACCAGCCGCCGAGTGTCGGTAACTAGCGGTTGGATGGGGCGCGAACGCACAGACGTTATCTACTCAGATATAGTCAAAATCGTCACAGTACCTCGCGGTTTCGGAACTTACGGAGACATGGTGCTGACAATGAAAAATGGCAGCCGCTTGGAACTGCGATCGATTCCGAAATTTCGAGCAATGTATGACTACATTAACGAAAAACTGCCCGCAGCAGCTCAAAAAGCCAACGCGGCAAAAGCTGAATAACCGAACCGCTTCGCCCTCACGCTCAGGGTAAAGTCAGTGCGAGTATTGGCAAACTGAATTACCGCAAACCTGCAGGCCGGGCGGTCGATCGACAGGCAATGTCCTAAGATAGAGACAAAAGCCGAAAAGTTGAGGCGGCCCGTATCCTGCGGATGCAAGCAGTTCTCAACAGTAAGCACAGAGCACCTAAATTTTTAACGAACAAGCGAATGGATTTTGGTATCTCGTTTCTCTCCAACAACCTCATGCTGCCGATCCTAGATTTTTTCTACGGGATCGTGCCAAGCTACGGTTTAGCGATCGTAGCTCTGACGCTCGTGATTCGCTTTGCTCTTTATCCTCTCAATGCAGGCTCTCTTCGCAATATGCGACGCATGAAAGTAGCGCAGCCGTTGATGAAAGAGCGAGTAGATCAAATTCAAAAACTCTATAAAGACAATCCTACTAAACAGCAGGAGGAAATGAGCCAAGTCTACAAAGAATTTGGCAATCCTCTAGCAGGATGTTTCCCGTTGGTACTGCAAATGCCGGTGCTGTTTGCGCTGTTTGCAACGCTCAGGGGTTCGCCTTTTTCAGACGTAAATTACAGCGTTAACGTTCAAGTTTTGCCGAAAGAACAAATCGAAACTGTTCAGCCGCAAGCTTTTGCTACACCGCCCCAAAATATTTACGTCACAGGTACTTTTCACGCTCCAGTTGTGGGCGTGATTCCCGGCGGCGACAAACTCTCCGTCGGCGACACAACCAAGATAGATTTTCAAACCCCAGATGGCAAAGCTCTCACAGCCCTAGCGGCAGAAAATAAGAGCGAAATCGACTTTGTACCCCGCTGGAAAGTCATCAAAGGCGAAGAAACGGTCAAGGTAGACGAACAGGGCAACATCACGGCTTTAGCGCCCGGTGAAGCCACCGTTCAAGGCACTATCCCCGGATTGGCTACTAACAAAGGCTTCCTGTTTATTGAAGCTCTAGGCCGCGTGGGCGCGATCGACTCAGATGGTACAATCCACTGGGATATTTTGGTGATGATCCTCGGCTTCGGGATTAGTTTGTACATCAACCAAACTCTTTCGGGACAAGCACAAGGCCCAAACGACAATCCCCAGCAAGCCACAGTCAACAAACTAACGCCTGTCATATTTTCGGGAATGTTTTTGTTCTTCCCGCTCCCTGCTGGCGTGTTGATGTATATGCTGATTGCTAACATCTTCCAAACAGTTCAATCGTTTATTTTGTCCAGAGAACCGCTGCCCGAAAACCTTCAAAAAATTGTGGACGAAGCAGAGGCGAAAACCCAAAAAGAACAGGGATTAGATGCACTTCCCTTTGAACCCAAGCGTTCTAAGAAAAAGGCTTGATTTTAACCATGAAAGAATCTCAAATGCAGCGCGGACAGCAATGGTTAGAAGAATTGCTAAAACTGTCCGCAATTGGGTCAAAAGTGATAAGCCAACAGCAAGAAGATTGCTATTGGATGACGATCGATCAAAGCAATCTGACTCCCGAACAAGTTGCTATCTTAGTCGGCCCAGACGGTAATGTACTAGATGCGATTCAGTACCTCTGCAACACCGTTGCAAACATAGGTAACGAATCGGATGAACCCATTGCTTATACAGTTGAACTGAACGGCTACCGCATCCGCCGCCAAGAGGAATTGCGATCGATGGCAGAATATGCAGCAGAGCAAGCGCGATCGACAGGAGTTGAATTTGAACTAAAAGCGCTGTCTTCATCAGAACGCCGTCAAGTACACAGCTTTTTGAGCGAATGTGAGGATATAGAAACTTACAGTCAAGGACAAGAACCCGATCGGCGTTTGGTAGTGCGGCGGCGCTGACGGTAACAAGGAAGAAAGAAGGAAGAAGGAAGAAGGAAGAAGTTAAAAATTAACTATTCCTTTTTACCTTTGAATTCAAGAATTAGGAAGGCAAAAGATTATTATGGAGACAATTTATATCCCTCATTTACTCACAAAAACTGAGCGGAAAGAGGTAATTGATTTTGAAGAAATTATCCCCGATTTAGAAACTCTTACTCCTGTACGGGGGCGGCTGCAAGTGACTCACCAAGGAAATTATCTTGAGGTGAAGGCCAAAGCAGAAACAATTGTGACTCTCACCTGTCACAGATGTTTGAAACAATACAATCACCGTTTGAAACTCCAATCATCTGAACTAATTTGGCTCGAAGAAAAAGCGAATCAGCTTGATTCAAATTCAGGAGAATTTGAAGTTGATTTTGAAGATTTGGTGGAAAATTTGTCCCCGACAGGCTATTTCTCTCCCGGGGATTGGGTATACGAGCAAATGTGTTTGGAACTGCCGCACAAACAGATATGCGATCGAGAATGTCCGGGAATAGATTTAAATGAAGCAGAAGAGACAGAAATCTCAGAAACTCCATCGGACAGTCGCTGGGCATCTCTAGCAGCACTTAAACGGCAATTGCCTTAGTTCAACAGTCAGCAGTCATTAGTCATTAGTCATTAGTCAGCAGTCAGCAGTCAGCAGCTAACAACTAATAACTGTGGAATAACGAATGCCAAAAAATAACACCAGCTAACAGCTAATAACTAATAACTAAGGACTAAGGACTAAGGACTAAGGACTAAGGACTAATAACTAATGACTATTTTTAGCGATGAGTTTGAACTGCTGCTGCGATCGCGCTATCCCCTAATTTACATTCCCACGCGGGAAGAAGAGCGCGTAGAAGTGGCGATCGCCCAATGCGCCAAAAAACAGGGTGCTCGCGCCGTCTACATCTGGGATTTTGTAGACGGCTACCAAGGAAATCCCAACGATGCTGGATTTGGCAAGCGCAACCCCTTGCAAGCTTTAGAGTTTATCGAAAAGTTGCCGGCATCGGCACCCGCAATCTTTATTTTGCGAGATTTTCAGCGGTTTTTAGAAGATGTCTCGATTTCCCGAAAGCTGCGGAATTTGGCAAGACTTCTCAAATCTGTACCCAAAAATATTGTCATCGTATCTCCGATAATTTCGATCCCGGAAGACCTCAGCGAAGTAATCACAGTTTTGGAGTTCCCCCTGCCTGCGGCGGCGGAAATCAAAATTGAGGTGGAAAGACTGTTAGGGGCTACCGGACAAGCCATTGAAGGGCGTTTGCTGGACGAAACGGTACGCTCCTGTCAGGGATTGTCGATCGAACGAATCCGCCGAGTTTTGGCAAAGGCGATCGCCACCAGAGGCGAACTGCATCCCGACGACGCGGAACTGATTTTAGAAGAAAAACGCCAAACAATTCGCCAAACTCAAATTCTGGATTTCTACCCAGCCCGCGAAAACATCTCCGATATCGGCGGTTTGGACAATCTCAAAGAATGGCTGCTGCGGCGGGGCGGTGCTTTTTCCGATCGCGCCCGCCAATACGGTTTACCGCATCCCAGAGGTTTGCTGTTAGTCGGAATTCAAGGCACCGGCAAATCCTTAACTGCAAAGGCGATCGCCCACCACTGGCATTTACCCCTACTGCGGTTGGATGTCGGGCGCTTGTTTGCCGGATTAGTCGGGGAATCGGAATCGCGCACCAGGCAAATGATTCAGCTAGCGGAAGCTTTGGCGCCTTGCGTGCTGTGGATTGACGAGATTGACAAAGCTTTTGCAGGATTGGACGGTAAAGGCGATTCGGGAACCACTAGCCGGGTGTTCGGGACTTTTATTACTTGGCTGGCCGAAAAAACTTCTCCCGTATTTGTAGTTGCAACGGCCAACAACATTCAGTCTTTGCCGCCGGAAATGCTCAGAAAAGGCAGGTTTGACGAAATATTTTTTGTGGGTTTGCCCAGCCAGGAGGAACGGCGGGCGATTTTTGAGGTACATTTATTGCGGTTGCGATCGCACAGCATCAAAAATTACGATTTAGAGCGCTTGGCTTACGAAACTCCCGATTTTTCAGGAGCCGAAATCGAGCAAACTTTGATTGAAGCAATGCACATCGGGTTTAGCCAAAATCGAGACTTTACCACAGATGATATTTTAGAATCAGCTAGTCAGATGGTGCCTTTGGCCAGAACGGCTCAAGAACAAATCCAGTTTTTGCAAGATTGGGCCGCTGCGGGTAAAGCTCGCCTTGCTTCTCGATACGGCAGTTTGAGCCGCCGAATTCAAGGATAAGCTTTTGAAGGAAGAAGGAAGTTCGGCAACGGATTCTGTAACGGATGTAACGGATGTAACAGATGTAACGGATTTCAGTCCGAAGGAAGAAGGAATAAGGAATAAGGAATAAGTAGAAATTTTCCCACTCTCCCCCTCCCCCTCTCCCCCTCTCCCAATTTTCCCCCTCTC
>JAUBOG010000455.1:0-5476 GCA_036700105.1 Microcoleus occultus BM001215583 | reverse complement strand
CCCCTTCTTAAGGGGGATTTAGGGGGATCTAGACTTAGGGAAAAACGAGATTTATTTATCAAGGCTTTCCGGCTTAAGTTGACACGAAGAAGGGCATTGCCGTGTCCGGCGCCGGGATTCGGACACGGCAGTGCCGTGTCCCTACGGCAATAGAAGAGCAATCGGGGTGTACTTCATAAACGTGGAATCTGCTGTAATGATTATTTTGGAGTAGGGAAACGGCATTGCCGTGTCCTCCGTTGCCTTACTGCCAAACAAACACTTTCGCTTCGTATTCGGGCAAGTCGATCGTAATATTATCATCGCCGGATTCAACATCGTAATTGCCCGTCCATTCGTGCCAAGTTCCGTTTGCCGGGAAGTGGGGAACGCTGTAACCCGCTAGATAATTGTCCGAAAAATTCACCACTACCGCAACTCTCGAACCTTCATCGTTCCAGCGAGTGTAAGCAAACACTTTCGAGTCGGGGTCTTCGTGGAAAAAATCGATGTTTTCGGTGTAAAGTGCTTGGTTGTTTTTGCGCAGGTGGATCAAGCCTTTGTAGTATTCCCACAAACCTTTATTCATGTCATTTCCCAGCAGCGTCCAGTCAATTTTTGCTTGCTCGATCGTTTTGGCTTTGTATTCGCCAAATTCTTCGCCCATCCAAATGAGCGGCACGCCAACTGCTGTCATTAACAGCACAGAACCCAACTTCGCCCGCTTGAATGCTGCTTCATCTAAAATCCCGCGATCGCCCAATTCTGAGAATACGCGATCGTGATCGTGATTGCTCAAATAATTGACTACATTAGTAGCACCCAAGAAACCTTGCCGCTTGCAGTCGATCGCATCTTTGAGGCGTTCTAAATCAAAGGTATCGCCGCAGATGTGTTCGACAATGCAGTGATAGAAACTGTCGTGCCAGCAGCCATCCATCGGCCCGTCTAGATTGGTGATGCTGGGAGTTTCGGGAATGTGTTCGGCAACGGTGTAAAACGGTTTGGGGCCGGCGGCATTTTTGGCTTCTTGAACTATCCAGTGCATGAAATCGTAGTTGGCAATTTGTCGCGCCGCGTCGAAACGAATGCCGTCGAGATGGTATTCTTGAATCCAATAGCGGACTGTATCGCCGATGAATTTGCGCGCCGGGTAAGTTCCTAAGTTTTCGTCGTAAAATTCGTAGTTGAATTCCGGGCCCCAATTGTTTTCTGGATCGCGGGGGGCGTGGTGGTACCAATAATCGTGATCGATTTGAGTCAGGGGGCTGGATGCTTCCGAGTGGTTGTAAATCCCGTCGATGATGACGCGAATGCCGCGCCCGTGACACTCGTCTATCAGGTTTTTGAGTTCTGCGGTGGTGCCGTAGCTGGACTCCGCTGCGAAGAAGTAGCGGGGGTTGTAGCCCCAACTGTAGTCGCCCGGGTATTCTTTGAGGGGCATGAGTTCGATCGCGTTGACACCGAGTTCGGCTAAATAATCGAGTTTTTCGACGACGTGTTCGTACTTGCCGCGGGCCAGCGGATCTGCTTCGCCGCCGGAAAAGTCGGCCACGTGCATTTCGTAAATCACTAATTCCCGATCGGCCGGCAGCGGTTTATCGTCGTGTTTCCAGACATAGGTATCGACAATGCGCGAGCCGTCTTTGATCCGGACAACCGCGTTTTGACTGGGATCGTCGATATCAGTCGCGTAGGGATCGACCACATCTACCCACCGATCCGGTTCCAGAAACCAGCTTTTCGACTGAACGCGGAATTTATATTGATAAACACCATCTTTTAACTCAACTTGCGTGCGGAAATAACCCTCTTCGTCCTTTTCCATCGGGATTTCTTCCCAATTAGAAAAAGACCCAATCAACGCAGCTTCTTTGTTGTAGGGAGCAAATAATTTGAATTCAATTGGGGCGGCCATAATACCTCTTTCTAGGATATTTCAGTAGCAGTTGATACTTTTAATTTCGCAAATTTAAGCGAACTCAGGCATCATTCCAGAGATATAAGTTTTTTAACTGCTTGCCTATGCCTAAAAGTATGGATATTTTGCCCCGGCTGCCGCATTTTATGGATTGATTTGGCGCAATATCACCGCAACCTATGGAGTGCGAGCGAAACTTATCGGAGCGGCGATCGCTCAATTCTAATTATTAGTAACATGAGAATTATTTAGCATCTATCTTAAGGTTGATTTACTTATAAAAAGATTTTTTTAAATATCTGCACTGGGATAGATGCAGACTTACAAAATAGCATTCATATGACAGGAAACAATTTTCCTGATGTGCGCAATGCGCACCCTACATGAGTGGCCGTAAGGTGCTTGTGGCGCACCTTACTTTTAACTGCTTTTAACTTTCTTGCGCGTGACAGTCGGGCTTCATCCAACCAAGCCGGAACGGAGGGCGAGAACGGCCGCCTGAGTGCGGTCGTCAGCGCACAACTTGTTGAGAATATTGCGGACGTGAGTCTTGACTGTACCGACAGTAATGTACAGCTTTTCGGCTATGGCAGCGTTGCTGTAACCCTGCACGATCAGTTCCAAAACTTCTAATTCCCGCTCGGTTAAAGGGTAGGTTTCAATGATGTGACTGAACTCGGGTTCTGCCGCCTTAATTGTGACTCTTTTGCCCTCAGCCTTCGGCTCTTCCGGGGCAGACTCCTTGGTGCGAGCTTGTTTCAGGACGATGCGGGCGATCGCCGGATCGATCCAAGAGTTGCCTTCGTGAGTTACTTTTACTACATCTAATAACTGATCGAAGCTGATATCTTTCATGCAGTACGAGTCAGCTCCGGCGGCAAAAGCTGCCAGAACTTCTTCTTCATTGTCCTGAAAAGTCAGAATCAAAACTTTGGTATCGGGATCGGACTCCGCTACCATCGATTTTTTGAACTTTTGTGTCAGTTCGATCCCGTCAAAATCCGGCAAGCCGATGTCTACAATTGCCACGTCAGGTTTGGTAGACTGAAGCAGTTTCAAACCGTCTGTGGCGTTAGCTGCATCGCCGACAACTTCGATCGTGTCACGCTGTTGTAAAGCTGTGCGGATGCCGACTCTTGTCAGGTCGTGGTCTTCTATCAAAGCAACGCGAATTTTACTCATCTTTCTTCCAATAGTCCGATAAACTTTAAAAATACCGTCAACTCACTCAGCCAAACTGAGTAAATTTGAGAATGTGTCCTGATTTAGGGTTTGACTGGTCGCACATCTTTTTCCAGCATACTCATGCAGCCGCCCTGTTGCAAGTTAATTTTTAATTTATTTGAGGGCGATCGCGGGCATGAGCCTGACTCGGGACAGCTAAACTCGAAGATGTTTTAACAGTTTAACTGAATTATCCCATTGTCCGCCCCTTGATAGAGGTAAAGATACCTGTACCCAGATAGATTTAAACTATAAAAACTTTTGATGCACTTTCGCCGTCAAAATCAATAAAGCTAGCAGCACGAGCCTTTATCTGGTGTTATGGCTAAAGTTGAATGCTTATTTATAAAACCAGTTATGACTCACTACCACGGCAACAACTCTTTTCGCTCGGAGTTTTCTGAGGCGGAAAGATTACACAATGCTTCAGAAATAACATCCCCCCTGCAGCAAGTTTGCGACCGCGAAACTGCGGACGATCGCCCGTGGTCGGCCATTCCTCACATAGTTTGGAAAGCTAATAGCGGGGGCTGGACGACTTATCTAGGTCAGCGGTGGGAAGAGTACACGGGAGTACGGGCATCAGCAGCTTTGGGTTTCGGGTATTTGGCGTGCGTCCACCCAGAAGACCGCCCCCGCCTGTTGGCGCGCCGCGGGTGGAACCCAACGCCATCGGGTACGGGTGGGGGGTCGCCGCCGAGTTACGAAATCAAATTTCGGCTGCGGACGCGAGAGGGGACTTACCGCTGGAACCTGGCCAGAGGATCGCCCGCCAACCCGCACAGTCAGGAAGTTTTGGAGTGGGTGGGAACTTACACAGATATCGACGCAATCGCGCCAACTCAAGCCGAACCAGCATCAGAAGTCGAATTTTTGCGCCCGATCGCCCGATCGTCCGCTAACTTGAAAGCAGAAAAATTGCGGGAATCCCGGATGGTAATAGATGCTGCGGCTAATTTGCAGGCGATCGAGCGGTTTACAAATCTGTTGAGCCAGCGGGCGGGTAACTTGTCCCAATTGCTGCAAGCGATCGCGGACGCGACTGTGGAGGCGATCGCCGGAGCTGAATTTTGCCTGGTGGCTCTGGGGGAGTGCGATTGCGGCGGCCTCAAACCGATCGCTGTCGGGGGCACCCAAAACTTTGCAGCGGGCCAAACCCCGCAGGTGCAAGACAAGCTGCTGCTGAAAGCGTTTGCGACGGGAGAGTCTCAACTGTGGCAGTCCGATGCCGGCCCGGGAGTGCCGGCGGCGGCCTGTGCGGTGGCGATCGAGTCGGGGGAAACCGGGCGTTTGGGGGTGTTGGCGATCGGCAACGTCCAAGAGGGCGCGGCGATTGACCCAGAAACTGTGCAACTGCTGGCGGTGATGGGAAAACAAGCTGCGATCGCGATTAACAGGGCGCGGGCGATCGAAAAATTACAAAAGCAGGAACAGCTTTTAGACTTGCAAAACGAGCTGCTAATTCGCCAGCAACAAGAACTGGAGAATCAGGGCCAGCGCATTCAAGAGCAAAAATTGCAACTGCTGGAAGCAGCAAAGTTAAAATCCCAATTTTTGAGCACCATGTCCCACGAATTGCGAACTCCCATGAATGCGATTATCGGCTTTTCCCAATTGCTGCTGCGCCAGCACAAACAACTGCTCACCGACCAGCAAACAGACATGGTGGGGCGCATTTTAAATAACGGCAAAAACCTGCTAGGGCTGATTAACGATATCCTCGACCTCTCCAAAATTGAGAGCGGCCGCACAGAATTAGAAACTGAAGAATTTGATTTAGCCGATTTAGTAATGGATGCCGCCCGGGAGTTCGGAAATCAAGCTAACGACAAGAATGTGGCATTGTCCGTCAGCGCCTGCTTGCAGGATCGGTTTGCAGTTAATGACAAGTTGCGCCTGCGGCAAGTTTTGGTCAATCTGATTTCCAACGCGGTTAAATTCACCCATCGGGGCAGCATTTGCATTGATGTGCGGGAGTTGAAGGGCGATCGGCTAGTTATCGCCGTTCGGGACACAGGAATCGGCATCGGCGAAACCCAGCTACCCCACATTTTCGACAAATTCCGCCAAGCCGACCAAAGCACAACCCGCCAATATCCAGGCACCGGTTTGGGACTAGCTATTAGCGCCTATTTAGTCAAGATGATGAACGGCACAATTACGGCCGAAAGTCAACCCAAAAAAGGTTCGACATTTCAAATCGAATTCCCGCGAAAAATTAACCCTAAAAAACTCAATTCTTGACTGCAAACATTTTCGATATTGATAGTAGCGGTAGGGTGCGTCGTTCTCAAAAATTATACCAATTTTAAACGAAATAACAGTATTCTTATTCCCCCCCAAAGCATCGGG
>JAUBOG010000454.1:0-5505 GCA_036700105.1 Microcoleus occultus BM001215583 | reverse complement strand
AGCTCCAGCCGATCGATCGGCTGGAGCTTTTTATTTCATTTCTTACAGCATCGAGTATTTCTGGACGCATGGCTATCTAGAAATCCGGTTAGCCAGGAGCCGATCGCGCATTTCCCGCCTTGACACCCGATCGCCCCACGGCCCAGCTTTTGCCTCAAAATCTCGATCTAAAACCTTGCCGCAGCAATTTGCCCTCATATTGCAAAAATCTCACTTTGCATCCGTCCATTTCTGATTCCTTGTGTTATTCTAGTAGTTGTGCATACCGGAATGAGACTCAGAACGCAGGTTCTTCTGGTAATGCTGCCAATGGGTAGCACACAAATCCTGATACTTGATCTCTGATTAAGATCAGGTGCGTTCAAATATAAACCATTTAGTAAAACGTGGAGGTGATGCTCATGATAGAAAGTAGTAAACGCATGGGTCATCAGATTGGAAACTACCGGCTGTGCGCCGGGGCCGCTCACTAGCAGTCAGCCGTCGTTTCCAACTGGAAACGACTTCCACGGGGAACCAGGCTCAGCTAGGGAATCTCCCGGCAGTCAGGTTCTAATCTGAAGATCCGCTAGACCGCTCTCACCCCAAATAGTGTTAAAGTTTGAGTGTTAAAACTTGAACCTCAACACTATTGGTGAGAGCGGATAGTTTTGGGTGAGATTTTCGACGCTTTGCGGGCTGTGAATCTGTCGTTGCTAATCCCAAAGTAAAAAAAAACTATCGCCGAGATACTTAACGATACTGAAATTAACGATCGCCCCGGTCAAATGTCAGGCCTGACATTTGAAAGTAAGTAACTTTGGCCTACCCGGAAATTTAAAGATTTTTAAAGAAGCGATCGACTCCGTGAATTAAGTTGTTAGCCCCTCAGAAACCTCAGCACATCGCGCAGACAGAGAAACCTCCCATCACAAAGTAACAGTTAAGTTGACAGCTCGCGATGCCGGAGGCTTAACCGAGAAAGAATTTGCCTGCGGCCCAAGAGATTTCTGCGCTAAATTAGAAGAGTCGCCGCCGCCACGGCAAACAAGCGGCTGCATCTAGCGACAGTCCCTCATAGCGGAAAGATCGCAAATAAAACATCGACTCTGGGTTAGAATCGGTTGTGAGAAAGTCGAGATGCAAAAAGTCCAATGTACAAAAGGCTATTCGCCATCCTCCGACCATGATCGTATTTGAAAAGCCAGAGTTCTTGAACGAGTCTGCTGAAAGAACCGATCTGATAGAAAAGCTTTTGGATATTGGCGCCGCTCTGTCGAGCGCCCAAGACTTGGGCGGCTTGTTAAACTTGATTTTATCCAAAAGCAGGGAAATCACCTACAGCGATGCGGGCAGTGTTTACTTAGTAGATCACAGCGACGAAACATCTAAGTTGCTGTTCAAAGTAGCCCAAAATGCTTCTAAACCCAGACTGTCGTTTAAGGAATTTGCTCTGCCGCTGACAGACAAAAGCTTGGCTGGTTACGTGGCAATTACAGGTCAAAGTTTGAACTTGTCGGATGCCTACGACTTGCCGAACGGCGTGCCATACCAGCTAGATACCAGTTTTGACAGGGATATTAATTACCGCACTTGCTCGGTAATGGTGTTGCCCATGCAAAACCGACAAGGCGAGACGATCGGCATACTGCAACTGATTAACCGCAAAACAAAGGCAGATGCGGTGCTGACTGCTGAGAATGCCTGGGAATCGACGCAGCAGTATTCTCCGTGGGAAGAAAGGATAGTTCGATCGCTGGCATCTCAAGCAGCAATCTCGATCGAGCGAAATCAACTTCAAGAAAGCATAGAACATTTGTTCGAGGGCTTCGTCAAAGCCTCAGTCCAAGTCATAGAAGCCAGAGACCCCTGTACCTACGGCCATTCAGAACGAGTAGCAGCCCTGACAGTACGCCTGTCAGAAGAAGTAAACGCCGTCAGCAGCGGATGGCTGCGCAATATTTACTTTAACAACCGCCAGATTCAAGAAATTCGCTACGCAGCCCTGCTGCACGATTTTGGCAAAATCGGAGTCCCCGAAGCAGTTTTGACCAAGCAGAAAAAGCTCTACCCCTCACAGCTAGAAATCATTCGCCACCGTTTCGCCCTAGCTCAGCGGACGATGGAAATGGAATGCGTCCAGTCAAAATATAAATACTTGCTGGAGCATTCCGCCTACCGAAAACACCCTAACGACGAGCCAGAGTGCGCTCAATGCCAAGAAATCGAACAGCTAGACACTGTTCTAGCAGAGGCAAAAACCAGATTGGCAGAATACTGGGAAGTCTTGCTGGAGGCAAACGAGCCTCACATTTTGGCAGAAGAACCCCTAGCTCAACTGCGAGAACTTTCTCGGCAAACTTACCGAGATATAGACGGGGCAATTAAACCGCTGCTAACCCCAGACGAGATCGTGCAATTGATGGTGGAAAGGGGCAATCTCACGCCGGAAGAACGATCGGCAATAGAATCTCACGTCACTCACACTTACGAGTTTCTCAACCAAATTCCTTGGACAAAGGATCTAAAAAATGTGCCGGGGATAGCCTACGGACATCACGAAAAACTCGACGGTACAGGCTATCCCCGAGGTCTAAAACACTCGGAAATCCCTCTGCAAGCGCAATTGATGACGATCGCCGATATTTATGACGCCCTGACAGCAGGCGATCGCCCCTACAAACGAGCTTTGCGCACAGATGCAGCAATGAAAATTTTGCGGCAAGAAGCAGCTCACAACAAAATCAACGGCGATTTGTTAGAATTGTTCGATCGGCGCGGAGTTTTTAGCGTCCTCGGACACAGCTTGGATGTTAATCAAGTCGAATCAGCGTAGACGAGTCGGGCGCGCTGTGCTAAAAATTAAATAGGCGATCGAGCGGTATCGGAGTCTGGACCATCAAATCCACCGGCAGCCCAAGTCTTGTCAGGTTCTGAGGCGGTTGAGTACAGGGTAAAAAACACGCTCTCCCCAGCAGCCAGTCACATCCATACACTCAGTCAGCCCGAAAAAATCAAAAGAAAAAGTGAATTTTAGGTCTCGTTTTACATTATGCTAGTCAAGCAACTACTGACCACATAGAAGACTCGAAAAGTTTCTCTGTAATCGGTGTGAGGATGAGAGTGAATATGACAAAAATTTTGTGGACTTATCTATTAATCAGTCCAGCAGTCTTAGGAGCTACCCTAGTAGTTTCTTCGAGCGCGATCGCAGCAGACGCTCAGCCCGGGGCTGATGCGCTAAAGCCTCAAGCTGCCAAAGCTGAAACCGCTGAAACCTCCGAAGCGAAACTCAATGCTCCTGCGGCTGTGGACGAAACCACCGCAGCCTCGGAGCCAGTCGAAGAAATTTCCCAAGAAAGAGCCCGCGAAACCCAGCCAGCGATTGTAGATGCCAGCCCTGCTGCAACGGGCAGCGCGATCGCCTCCGCCACCACAGACCCGGCAGCAACAAATCTTGAGGCTGCATCACAACCTGTAACTGAATCTTTAGCAGCAGTTGAGCCAACAGTCGCTCAACCAGTAGAAAATTCAGCGGCAGCCAAACTAGAAAATCCAGCCCCAGCAGCTACCGCTGTCGAGGAGAGCCTCGGCGCAGTTCAATTAGAAACAATTGCCCCGACAGCGACAGCGCCGGCACAGCAAAACTTGCCCGCACCGGCTGAATCTGTAGCCCAAACTGTTGCACCGCAAGCTCAAAACCCAGCCGCCACATTAGAACAGCTCAATCAATACAGCAGCGAAGGAGCTGCCGGCGGCGAAACCCAAGGTCAAGTTACCTCAGTATCTCAACTTTCCGACGTGCGGCCCACAGACTGGGCATTCCAAGCACTGCAATCCCTAGTCGAGCGCTACGGCTGTATTGCCGGGTATCCCGACGGCACGTTCCGCGGCAACCGGGCAATGACCCGCTACGAATTCGCCGCCGGTCTAAACGCTTGCTTGGATAAGGTTAGCGAGCTAATTAGGGCAGGCACAACCAACTTAGCTACCAAAGATGACTTGGCGGCCCTCCAACGGCTCCAAGAAGAATTTGCAGCGGAACTGGCAACCCTGCGCGGCCGCGTCGATGCTCTGGACGCTCGGACAGCCGAACTCGAAGCCAACCAGTTCTCAACTACGACCAAACTGACTGGGGAAGCGATTTTCGCCCTCAGCGACGACTTTAGTGGCGACACTAGGCTTTTTGACAACAACCACAGAAGAATCGGCAGCAACCAAAACGAAGCTGTCTTCCAACAGCGGGTGCGTCTCAATTTAAACACCAGCTTCACAGGCAGAGACTTGTTGCTGACCAGGCTTCAAGTCGGCAACGGTCGCAACTTCAACCTTGGGGCTACCAGCGAAGGTACTCAAACTTGGAATATCGTCGGCAGAACCGACAACGTTTTTGCCCTAGACAGCTTGCTGTACAAGTTCCCCGTCGGTCAGCGACTGAACGTTACCCTTGCAGCCAACGCTGGCGTTTGGGACGACATCATGCCGACTGTCAACCCTTACTTTGAAGACTTTGACGGCGGCAACGGATCGCTGAGCGCCTTTGGACAGCGCAACCCGATTTACCGCTTGGGCGGTGGCGCGGGTATCGGCTTTGACTATGCCTTCGGCGGTAGGGGCTTGCTGGGCGGCGTGTTCGGCCCGACTTCTCTGTCCTTCGGCTATTTGGCATCAAGTGCAGCCAGTCCCGCAAGAGGCGCGGGCTTGTTCAACGGCGACTATGCGGCGATGGGCCAGTTGACTTTTACCCCGGGACGCAACTTGCAAGTTGCTTTCAACTACAACCACGGTTACTTTAGCCGAGGAAACTTTGGATTTGACAATGGTTTGGGGAACGGGCCGGACAATCTCGGCGGTTTCACCGGTACCGGCGTGGCTAATTCCCTCAACGGTTTGACTGAAGGCCCTAATGCTCGAAAAGTTGTTAGCAACTCCTACGGCGCTCAGGCTTCCTTACGACTGAGCCCGAGGTTTATAATTGGCGGCTGGGGAGGTTTAACCAATGCTCGGATCATCGGCACCGGCGATGCGAGAATTTGGAACTACGCTGTCACCTTGGCTTTCCCTGATTTAGGGAAAGAAGGTAACTTGCTGGGCTTTGTGGTAGGTCGCGAGCCTTACTTGGATAGACTTGAGACTGCAAGCAATTTGCGGAACTTCAGAAATGACCAGTCGTGGCACGTTGAAGGCTTCTACAAGTACCAGCTAACGGATAACATTTCTCTGACTCCGGGCGTCATTTGGATTACCAACCCCAATCAAAACGATGATAACGACGACATCATTATTGGTACTCTGAGAACTACTTTCACGTTCTAAGAGTTGGTTAGATGAGGCTGGGCGGGCATACCCTCTCTGCTGCAACTCTAGCCAAATTTAGCCCTGCTGATTGCAGGGCTTTTTTGTGCGGCTGACAAATTGGACGGCGGCTATCTCGGGAAAATTATCAGTCCTAGACTGATACCAAATCCGGGTTAGGAATGAGAATTAAATAACTTGCATTTTTTGTAGGTTGGGTTGAAGCATGAA
>JAUBOG010000453.1:0-5524 GCA_036700105.1 Microcoleus occultus BM001215583 | reverse complement strand
TGCTACGGGGGGGTGTAAGAAGCGATGTCCCCCCCTTAGCAAGGGGGGGTGTAGGAAGCGATGTCTCCCCCTTAGCAAGGGGGGGTGTAAGAAGCGATGTCTCCCCCTTGCTAAGGGGGGGTGTAGGAAGCAATGTCCCCCCATTAGCGGGGGTTGTAGGAAGCGATGTCCCCCCATTAGCGGGGGTTGTAGGGGGGGTGTACAACACCCGATGTCCTTGGGAAATGCGATCGCTCTCGACAGTATCCGAACCGCTGACTAATGCAATCGGCAGTACAGTATCATCGAGTAGTGCGACGATCGATCGGATCGGGCGCGGAAACTTCAAATCTCCGTCAGCCCAGCGCATGAATCTCTTACCTTCCAACTTGTCAATCCACAGCGGCACAAGTTCTGCCAAAATATCCGCACTCATCCGCCCCGGAATTTTTTTCAGTACAAAAACAAAATCGCCTTTATCTGTAGTGCGAACTTCCAAAGCATCGATTTCTACGCCTTGCTTTTTCGCAAAACCTTCGGCTGCTTTCGTCGGTTTCCCATCTTTAAAAGCCGCAGTCGCAGGCGGCCCTTTTACTTCTTCTTCTCTGTCTGATTGCCGAACTGGCAGTCCTTTCACCAGAACAGCCAAACGCCTCGGAGTAGCGTATACATGAATTGAGTCATTTGTCAAGAATTCTTCTGCGAGAGTTGCAGGTATCAGTCGCTGCCACTGCTGGGCGCTGCTGGCGACAAAGGAAGCGGGTAATTCTTCTGTACCGAGTTCTAATAAAAAGTTAGCCATATCGCACCGTAATGGAATTTTGTTTAGGGTAATTTCAAGGATAATTTATCCGATCGCGCTCGTATATCTGAAAAATACTCAAAAGTAGAGCATACCACGTAAAATCGGGGGTGAAAGACAATATTCTCAACAGCCCATGACCTTGGCCGAAAGACTAGCACAAGATTGGAAGTCGCGACTCGAAAAAGATTGCCCGGACGAAAATTCTAGCACTCGCGAGAGTGTCGTCCGCTGGCTGTTGGGAGACAAGCCAGAAAGATTTGACACTCTTAACCCAACTCAATTGTCCGTTGCGACCGGCGCGATCGACTTTTTATATCGAATTTTGCTTTCTCGGTATCTCGGAGTAGCGCCAGAAAGAGCTTACCGCAACTTGATCGGGCGGCTGGGCGGTTTGGTGGTGCTGCGGCAAAAAATCCAAGCGTGGGTTTCCCTGAGTCGCGACAGACAGCGCAGTGCGGTGGAGGTACTGCAAGAAGTGATTCAGGAAATGCTAAATTCCGATCGCTACCTGCTTTCTCAAGTCGCCTGGATTGCCGAATGCACAACAGACAGACGGCTGCGAAATGCTTTGCTGCTAGCGTCCACAGAAGAATACTGCTTGCGGCCGATCCGCAACCAGCCGCTGCTGGTGTACCGCTTTGTCAATTACCTGCGGCGCGCCCAGCGGGGCGGGTTGACGCAAGTCCCAGCCGGAGACTGGGTGCGGCTGGTGTCGGAACAGGTTCTACCCGACGATACAGACGAACCGCTGAGTCTGCTAGACGAACAGGCGATGTTCGAGTATCGAGAAAATCAAGCTTGGGAGGAACGACAAGCAACTCGGCAGATTGTCCAACAAGAATTTGAGGATTACTTGACGGCCGAAGTCGATCCGCTGGCTTCCCGGTGGCTGCGGCTTTACCTGCAAGGCCGTTCCCAAGAGGCAATTGCCGAGGATTTGAAGGTTCCGATCAAGCAAATTTACCGCTTGCGAGAAAAAGTCAGCTACCACGCAATCCGCGTTTTTGCAGTCAAACAAGCACCGGAATTAGTCGCTAGCTGGCTGGAAATTTCGCTCGGAGAACACAGTTTGGGCTTGACTCCGGCTCAGTGGCAGCAATATTTACAAAACCTCACCCCAGTGCAGCGGCAGTTGATAGAATCGTTGAAAGCAGGGAAAACTGTAGAGACGATCGCCTCTGAATTAAAACTCAAAACCAATCAAGTCATCGGCGAGTGGAGCAAACTTTATTTAGCAGCTCAATCCCTCCGCAACGAGTAGATCGGCCATCAGTGGCGCGCAATTCCTAATTGTTAATTGGCGGTAGCATTTTTCAGAATTAGGGCTACAAATACATTCCCTCGATGCCGCAGAAAACTGCGAGTTTCTGCGTGGAAAACCGCACTGTCGCACGCCGATCTGATGCAGCGCGCGATCGGTCGGGACACTGGCAGTGAACTCTGCAGGCTAAGATGCTAGCATCCGCGATCGAATGAATCAGGATTTTTCAACCAATCCTCGATCGAGCGATTGCCCGTCAACGATCGGTTGCGGTGCGCCTGCAAAACTCAGCGCATTACTCCCATAATTCTGTCGTTGCCAGCTAGGGGAATCAATCTCGCGCGATCGGGGAATTGTTGGTCGAAACTGCGCCAGCCATCCTCTAATTGTCAATTTTTTGGTAGAATTTGAGACGGGAATACACAAAAGAGAAAATTTTTAGACAAAATATTTTTTTTTCATAAAAGCTTCCGGCTTTCAGACGAAAGCCTCCGTCAGGGAAGTTGCAGGAAAAAATTTTCTCGCATCAGGTTGGTGCATCGAAGAGCCGATCGCACTTCCGACTATAAAACAGCTAATGATATATAAATCTTCAACAGACTCGGCGGCTACAATGGACTCCGATCGCATATTTCAACTAATCGATACAGTTGTCCCCTTTGAAGCCTGCCTTTACTATCAAGTATTGCCCCTATCTCTAGAAGGCAATCAGTTTAAATTGGGCGTAGTCGATGCCCAAGATGACTCCGCCTTGGACTACGTGCAGCGGATTTTAGCTTACATGAATTGCTCAGTCACAACGGAGCCAATTGCGCCGGAAACTCAGCGATCGATGCTCTCAGCATACTTGCTCCACGGGAGCCAAGTCAGAGAACCCAGCCAGACAGAAACCGCAGCAGCCCCAACACCCAAAAATCCCGCACCAGCAACTTCGCGCTCCGAAGCAGACACGCTGCTCTCGGTGCCCGAACCCTCCATTCCCCCTCAAACGCGGTTTAAACCTGCTGTCGCCGAGGTTGGCCCCGAGCCTGCAGAGCTATCGGTTTTGCACGTCGAGGCGCTGCACTTGTCAAGCCCTGTCGAAGTTTTGGCAACTTTGCCCGCAGCCCAACTGCTGCAAGAATTGCTCGGTAGAGTGCTGCTAGACGGTATCGGCCGCCTGTTTTTTGAGCGGCACCAGTCGAAGGGCCGGATTCTGTGGAGTCAAGACGGCGTTTTGAAATCGATGCTCGAAGGTATCGATCCCGTCCTGTTTCAAGAAGTCATCGACGAGTTGAAGCGGCTGACAGATATGCCTGTTTGCTCGGTGGAACAGCCCAAACAAGTCGAAGTCGAACGCATATATCAAAAAACTCATTTGCTGTTGCGCTTGCGGGTAATGGCGGTGGGCGGCAAGGAAGAAGCCACGCTGCAAGTATTGCGCGGGGCAGCTTTGAGGTTTTACCAGCAGCAGCAGTTGTCTAATTTGAGTCGGGATGCGCTGCGGCTGGCCGAAGAATTGCAGCGGAAGGTGAATCAAATTCGCGATCGAACTCGGCTTTCTCCTTTGCCTTTAGAAGGCTTACCCGCTTTGGAACAACTTGTCAAAAATGTTGACGACCAAATTGAAGCTTTGATGCACCAACATAATCGCGAGCAGTAATATCACCGAAGGAAGTTCGGCAGCGGATTTTGTAGCGGATGTAACGGATTTAACGGATGTAACTGAGATATTGCACCATTCTCAAAAAGCTGTAGGGGCGGGTTCGCCAAGGACTTTAAAGCTAGCAAATAGGTTACATAAACCCGCCCTCCCCCACGAAAAATCCCCTTAATGACATTGGTGCAAAATGTGAGATGTAACGAATGTAAAGGATAGAAGGAAGAAGCAAGAAGCAAGAAGTAACCAGTACAAACGAGTACAATTTATGTGTTGCGGAACGGGCACGCGAACCCGTTCACAAACACAGTCTCCGATGTATCATCCGTGCTCGAACACATCCTTATACTGCAACAAATCCAAACTTACAAAAACTGGCAAACACTGAAAACATTCCCGTGCAAGTTCCCAGCGTTCTTCTCGCTGCAACATCTCAGTCAACTTTTGTTTAGCGCTCAACAAATAGCGAACATCATTCGCAGCATAATGCAGTTGCTCGTCAGAAAGATTAGTTGCATTTCCCCAGTCGGAACTTTGAGAAGTTTTATTTAATTCTACTTTTTCCAATTCCAGAATTAACTCTTTCAGTCCGTGCCTGTTGGTATAAGTTCTCGCAAGTTTGCTCGCTAATTTCGTGCAGAAAACAGGCGCAATGTCAATACTTAAATTGTAACGCATTGTTGCCATATCGAAGCGCGCAAAATGAAATACTTTCTCAATATTCTCAGCTTCCATTAACTTCTTCAAATTCGGGGCTGCTGTCTGGCCTTTGGCAATCCGCACCACTGCAACTTTACCTTCAAGATTGCACAACTGCACCAAGCACAAGCGATCGCGCCACGGCATCAAACCCATTGTTTCCGTATCAACGGCGATCGCCCCCGCCGTCAAATAATAAGATAAGAGAGAATCGGGAAGATCGCGATCGCACACTTGAAAATCTGAAAATTCCATTATTGAGAATTGTTGACTGTTGACTGTTGACTGTTGACTGCTGACTGCTGACTTATGCCTCACACTCAATAACTCATCCGTTACATCCCGTACATTGCTCGCTGCCGAACTTCCTTCCGCTTATCGACTGCGGACAAAAAGCTGAGTAAAATAATACTCCCCTTTAGCATTTTTCGCAATCCCAATTCCCGTCAAATTAAACTGACCTTCCATATTCTTGCGGTGGCCTTCACTCTTAATCCAACCATCTACAGCATTGCGTACCGGGTCGCTGAAACCCATGTTGTAAGCGACATTCTCAGCGAAACTTTGATATGGAATCACCAGAGCCTTTGCCCGCCCTTCAAATCCATCGTGGCTGAATTTAACCTTCCCGCTCGCCATATTTTGGCTGTGAATCCTAGCTATCTGACTGATGCGCGGATCGACACTCAGTGGCGGCAACTTCTTAGATGCTCGATATTGATTTATCTGTTGGTTGACCGCTTTTTCTAATTCAGCAATTGAACTGGAAGCAAGATTAGTATTATTCATGGGAATTTCGGGCTGCGATTGTGTAGCAATGAGTTGGGAACAATTAGGCAGGATTGCTAGCAATCCTAGGGACATCAAAACCAAAGATTTGTACATGAATTAGAACAAGAAATAAACTAATTGTTAGGTTATTAGTTCGCGATCGCACGGGTAGTCAGAAACCGGGTTTTTTTACGAAAATACAGAGGTTAAAGCCCGCAGATAAGGTAAAAAACCCGGTTTCTTCGTCGGAGTGCGATCGCGAACTGCTTTTCTAACCGGACATAATAGACCTCTTGCAAAAGTCAAATTAACCCCCCTTAGTCCCCCCTTATTAAGGGGGGAAACAAGAATAATCTAGATCGGAAGAGCG
>JAUBOG010000452.1:0-5549 GCA_036700105.1 Microcoleus occultus BM001215583 | reverse complement strand
GAGTAATTTTACTCATTGACAATAGTGCTTTTAGCTTAACTTGTGAGTAATGACCTACAATCGGTGAAAAACCCGAAGGGTGGAAAGAGTCAGGTAGACGAGTAAAGCGTGGTCTGTATCGAACAGGCGCAAAAAATTGGTACATCAATGCTGATTGTAATGGTGCAGCTAATATTATCCGAAAAGTAGCGACAATGTTAGGGCTTGACCTTGACGGAGTTGGTAGAGGTGTCTTGACAGCGCCCTTAAGAATTCCCGTTTGGTAGTTTCTTAAGAATCCCCGCGCGTTTACGCCGGGGAGTGTCAATTCAAATAAACCACCGTCACGCCTCCACCTCCTTCTTTTTGACCGGCCAACTCGTAGCGAGAAACCTGCGGGTGAGAATCGAGAAACTCGTGAACCCCGCGCCGCAACTGTCCCGTACCTTTACCGTGAATTATCCACAGCACTCCGTATTCCACGGCTTTGGAAAGAGCTCTGTCGATTTCGATTTCGGCATCTGAAACTCTCGCGCCCCGGAGGTCGATCGTATTTTCAGCCGTGCGGATGGCGATTTCGGGATGGGGTTTTGCAGCTTGGGCCGCTGCTTGCTTCGCCTTGGCGGCAGCCTGCGCTTGGGCTGCAACCTTGGCCAATTCAGCTTTGGTTTCCGGTTTTTGACCGTCGAGGGATTCAATTTCTGCCAGTTTGACAGTCATTTTCATAATCCCGAACCGCACGCTCAACTCTTCGTTAGCGTCGGGGCCGCTGAGGACTTCGGCGGTTTGGCCCAGGCTGGGAATGCGGATGCGATCGCCCGTTTTCGGCATAAAACCCGGTTTCGGTTTCGCCGGTGCTTTCCGCGAGGGCAGGTGTTTTTGGGAAATTTGATTTAAGGTATCTGTCGCCTCTTGGGCATTTTGAGCCGTCTGGTTGCCCGACTGCAAGCGGCGGATGATTTGAGCAATTTCTGATTTAGCCGAACCTATCGCCTCATTTACTGCCACTTCCTGAGCTATTTTCAGTTCTCGCTCGCGCTCTTGCAAAGCCGCTGCTTTTTGAGAAACTTCCCTGTGCAGTTTTTCGGTTTGGTGCAGCAGTTGAGTTGCTTCTCTAGCCTTGGTTTCCTGTTTCCGGCGCTGCGCTTCGAGCCCGGCGATAACTTGATTGACATCGACAGACGCTCCCCCGACATAGGTTTGAGCTTCTTCGACAATCGACGGTAGCAAACCGAGTCTTTTAGCAATAGTTAGGGCGTTGGAACGTCCGGGAATTCCCCACAGCAAGCGATAGGTTGGCTGCATCGAACTGTCGTCAAATTCTACTGAGGCGTTTTCAAAGCGCGAGTCTTGATATTTGAGGGCTTTGAGTTCGCCAAAGTGGGTAGTTGCAACTGTTAATAGGGAATGTCGGGCGAGATATTGCAATAGGGCGATCGCCAGTGCGCTGCCTTCTGAGGGGTCTGTCCCCGCTCCTACTTCGTCTAACAAAACCAAAGATTTGGGAATTGGGGATGGGGAATTGGCAATTGGGAATTGGGATTGAGGAATTTGTAATTTTGGCTTGAGAATTGGGAGAGCAGAAACGGCTATATTTGTCTCTATGAATTCCCGATCGTCCTGTTGGGAATTCGGAATTGGGAGGTTTAAATTTTCTAGCTTTTCAGGCTGCGATTTATTAGTTAATACTTCTAAAATGCGGCTGATGCGGCGGATGTGGCCGGAGAAAGTAGACAAACTTTGCTGCAAAGATTGTTCGTCACCAATATCGGCAAGAATGTTGTCGAACCAAGGCAATTCTACGGGTTCTCGGGCGGCGACAAACATTCCGGCTTTCGCCATTAAAGCTGCCAATCCCAAGGTTTTGAGGGTGACTGTTTTGCCGCCGGTGTTGGGGCCGGTGATGGCGACGACGCGGATGTGCGGCGCGATCGTCAAATCGACCGGCACGACTGCAAAGCCCTGCTCGTATTGCTGCTGCCAAACTAATAAAGGATGGCGCAACTGCCGCAGGGTGATTTGCGATCGCAGGTTGGGAATTAACGATCGACTGTTTTTTGATTTTTTCTCATCTGCTGGTTCTGCTGTTTCCGCCTCTAAATCTTCTAGATTTTCGGCTGGTAATTCTAGCTCTCCCAATTCGATAAAATTCGGTGGATTTGCTTCTAACCAAAAACCGTAGCGCGCTTTAGCCGCAGCTAAATCTAAGGTTGTAACTACAACCAACAATCGGTCTAAATCTAATTTGACTGCTGCGACTTGCTCGGTGAGCGCGCGGCGAACTGCTTCTTCTTCGGCTTGTTCTTGCCTGAGCAACTGCCGCATTTGGTTGTTGAGATTTACTGTATTGTGGGGTTCTACGTACAGTGTCGCGCCGCTGGCGGAGGAGTCGTGAACGATGCCCGGTACGGCATCTTTTTGGGGAGCTTTGACGGGAATCACAAAGCGCGAGCTTCTTTGGGTAATTACCTGTTCCTGTACCGCGTTGGATTGGCGCTGCAAAATGCCTTGCAGTATTTGATAAATGCGATCGCGCAACTGCCGGATTTGCACTCTAATTCCTGCTAGTTTAGGAGTTGCCCGATCGGCTACTTGAGCGCGATCGTCGATACAGCGGTGGATTTCCTGTTCGATTTCGGGATAAGTCCGCAGTTGCGATGCGAGTTCTTTGAGTGTCGGTACCTCGGGCGCAGAGTCAATTATCCGGCGCAATTGCCTCGCCCCGGCGAGAGTGGTAGCAATTGCCAGCAATTCATCGCCGCCGAGCAAACCTTGCAGCTCGGCTCGCTGCAGCGAAATGCCGATATCTTGGATGCCTTCAAAACTCAAAGCACCGCCAGCGCGGCTGTCTAACTGGTAAGCTTCCTGAGTTTGGGCCAACAGTTCTGCTGTGTGGGCGATCGTTGCTGGAATTTCGAGGTCGAGGGCGGCGGCGACGCCGAGTTTGGTGGCCGCGAAGGTAGCCAAGTGCTGACACAGGCGGGGCCATTCTAATAGTTCTAGTGTTTCGGCTTGAATCAAAGTTGAGATGGTGTTGGTAATTGGCATTCTCAGGCGCTGACCGAGAAGGTGAATTTGACGGTAGTATTTATTGATTTTAAAGTTTTTTTATTGTTTCCGGGTGCAACGCCAGAAAGTATCTGCGATCGCCCTCAACAGTTTTTCGCCAGAAAGGCCCGATCTAAAGACCAATTGCAAAGGCGAGAATTTGCTTTTTTGCGCTGCGCGTCTAAAATTATACCTTCTACCGAGATATTTTGGCGTTTGAGAAGCAAAAATCTGCTGTTTTTTGTAGTATTGAACTATTTGGGAATTTTAAATTTGTCCGCGCAATTCTGGCGGTTGTATCTTAAAGGTAAGTTTTGGAGCGGGTGTTATGGTAAAAATTTTGGCGATCGCGGATGCTGTGACTTTGGAAGTCGTGCAAGAGTTGCTGGAGAAGGAGGGACATCAGGTGAAAGTCGCTCCCGATGCTGGCGGGGGTTTGGAATTGGCGAGGGAATTTTCCCCGGATGCGATCGTTTGCGACGGGACTTCGCCTCAAATCGACTGGTTGGAGGTATGCCGGTTGGTGAAAGCCGATCGAGAATTGGCATCCGCCTATTTTGTGCTGCTGACAACACCCGAGCAATTTGAAGAAGTTCAAGAATTGGACGCGCCCTTTGACGATTTTCTGTTTAAACCCGTACTCAAGCAGGAATTGTTGGGGCGGGTGCGTGCGGGCGGGCGCTGGCGGGAGTTAAAGCGGGAGCAGGAGCGAACTCAGCAAGAATTGCAGCGATCGCGCGATCGAATTGTCCAAAACGAAACAATGTCGAGTTTGGGCGAATTGGTATCTGGTATCGCCCACGAAATCAACAACCCGATTACTTTTATTTACAGCAATCTCACTCACGTTCAAAGTTACGCTACCGATTTAATTGAACTGCTGCAATTGTATCAGAAGCAGTTCGCCAGTCCGGGAGCCCAAATCCTCCAAAAACAGCAAGATATGGATGTGGAATTCATCCTCGACGATTTGTTAAAAATTGTGAGTTCCATGCGCACCGGGAGCGATCGCATCCGCCAAATAATCTTGTCGGTACAGGATTTTTCCCGCAGCGATCGATCGGGCTGGCAGCTATTCGATATTTCCGACGGTTTAGAAAACACTCTGCTGCTGTTGCAGCACCGCTTGCCGGCCCGCGAAGGCAGGCGAGACATCAAAGTGATGAAGGAATACGGAAATTTGCCGCAAGTTGAGTGTTACGCCGGTCAGCTCAATCAAGCTTTTCTGAATATTATCAATCACGCGATCGATGCTTTGGAAGAGTCGAGTCAAGAATTGGAAGAGTCGGAATCGCTCAAATTCAAGCCCGTGATTTTGATTAGCACTCAGGTAATCGACGCTGGGCGAATTTCTATTGAAATAGCCGATAACGGTCTGGCCAGCAGCAAAGAGATCGCAGCGCAAATTTCTGAGCCGCTGTCGGTGGCGGAACCTGCGCAACAATGCAGGGATTTGGGGCTTGCGGTGAGCTACCAGATAATTGTAGAGCAGCACAAAGGAGAGTTAAAGTGTTTTTCGGAACCGGGTAAAGGTACTAAGTTTTTGATAGAAATTCCGCTGCGGCACAGTTAATTAATCGTATTTACCGCCCAAGCGGGGGCGGGTTTTTGAGATTGTTGGTTTGAGCCGGAGATTGGGGGCGAAGCCGCCCCGACAAAGGCGGTTGAATATTTGTCAATTGAGTTTTGCAGCGAGCCGAGAATTGATTTCGCTGCTAATTTTGTACTCGCACTGCTGTTGCAGCGGACACTCGGCGCAGCGGGGGTTTCTCGCACTGCAAACAGTCGCCCCGAAGTCCAGCAAACCCAAATTCCAAGGCCCGACTTGCTGTTTGGGAGCAACTCTATCTGCAGCCGACCAAAGTTCGGGCGATCGCGATTTTACCTTGCCGCCGTCAATCCCAAAAAACCGCTGCAAAATGCGAGCAACATTCGTATCGAGCACGGCTTTTGGCTGTCCGAAAGCATTAGCGCAGATCGATCGCGCAATGTACTTCCCGACTCCCGGAAGTTCGAGCAACTGAGCTTCCGTGCGGGGAACGTTTCCCTGATAATTTTCTAAGATAACCAGCACCGATTCCCGCAGCTTTTGCGCCCGAAAAAACAGACCCAAAGGCTGCAGCAAACTAGCAACTTCCGCAGCAGGCGCGATCGCCAGATCCGAGAGAGTCGGGTATCGACTGATAAACTCTTGATAAATCGGAGCCACAGTCGCAGCAGCAGTTTTTTGCAGCAACAACTCAGCCACCAAAATCGCGTAGGGGTCGCAAGTGCGCCGCCAAGGAAAATCGCGGCAATTCGGCCCGGCCCAAGCCTTGAGCCGGCGTTGAAACCACCGGATTTTAGCAGCGTCTAAATGCTTTAATCCCGGAGCGACATCAGCATCAAAAACAACGGCATTCAGTCCAGACATTAGATTGGTACTTTAGAAAAATTTCCAAACTTATATCTATATAATATAGCGATCGCAAATCATTTGTGAATTTCTTGCTCCCTCCCCTTAGCAAGGGGAGGGCTGGGGT
>JAUBOG010000451.1:0-5558 GCA_036700105.1 Microcoleus occultus BM001215583 | reverse complement strand
CCCCTTAAGAAGGGGGGGACATGAGGGGAGGAGAGTTGAATGGGTGGCTGGATGCGATCGCCGATCGCACTCAACTGGATGCTAATAGTTGTATAATAGACAAGCTAGGCAAGCGCAAAAAGTGAAAACCTATGTCACAGGCAATCCTCAACCAAATTGTCAATCAGCTTGAAATGCTGGAATTTTTCGAGTTACAAGAACTAGATCGCGCGATCGGGAAATATTTGGCCCAGAAACAGCAAGCCACTCAACAAAATCAAAAATTGGCTAAAAAAAAGCAATTATTTCGAGAATGGGATGACATTTCTGATGAAGAAGCTGCGGTACTAAAAGCTGAGTTTTCCGCCGAGGATTTAGCTTTTGCAGAAGTCGCCTTAAGTGATTATCTGCCTCGACTTCAGCAACAGGATAAAATCTGATGCTAGGAGATATTTATTTGGCAGATTTGAATCCTTCTCTCTTGGTCAGAACAAGCAGGAATTAGACCAGTCATTATTGTACAGCGAGATACATTAGACCGCTTTACTACAACAGTAGTAGTAATTCCGGTAACAAGTAATCTGCGGCGTGCTAAAATACCAGGGACAATTATTTTACCGACTGGTGAAGGTGGTTTAACACAAGATTCAGTCGTGCTTTGCTATCAAATAGTAGCAGTAGATAGAGAGCGATTAATCAAAAAATTGGGCACTCTTTCAGCAGATTATGTATCAAGATTACAGGTGGCATTGCAGTATACACTGCAAATGGATGAATTTGAGAATGTAGAAGAATAGAATGAGTTGAAGTGCGATCGCACTCACACCCCTAAAAAGCGATCAACCTTTCCATGAAAAAAGAGCGATCGCCCTTTCCATATAGCCAAAAATAGCCAAAAATAGCCAAAAAGCGATCGCACTTTTTGACTTATTCCAAAAGGGCGATCGCACCAGAGCAATATTAACAGGCAAGCATACTTATCACGCATCTCCATTGAATGGGCAAACACAAATGTTTAATTTCCTCCATATTGAGGGTCTTCTTCCATAATAAAAGACACAAATGCAGTTCCTTCGGGCAATTTATTTGTAATAAATTCCCTGGCGGCTTTTGCACTAGCTCTCACCCTATTATCCCCGTCTGTTATGTCACTAATGTCCAAAGAACCCGGGTCTTCTACAATCTGCTTGTCCACGTAATACCAAACATCAACGCCAAAAATTACAATTTCCATTTCTTCAAGTTCATTAGCTAGACTAAGCGCATATTCGGGTCGTAAGAGCAGTTCTCCAGCTTTCCAAGTACCAAAGCGTTCATACTTATTCATCACTTGTTTAAAAACTTTTATCATTTTAAGGCACTCCTACAGGTTTATTAGTCAATGGATCTATCCAGTTGATATCCTTGGTATCACTGACTTGTACAATACTTCCATCTACATCATTACGCACGACATAATGACCATCACTTCTATAGTAAAATGTTGCAGGATCATTCCTTCTTTTGCCATCAGATTTGTATCGCGTATCTCGGGTCTTGGCAATACGAACTGGGTTTTGGATAATCGCTGCAACAGATTGTTGTGTCCAACCCCGTTTACCAAGTTGTTGTAAAATTTTTACTTCAAATTGAGTTTGAACTCCCTTTGGTGCTCCTTTAGACCAACGATTTTTTTTATGATTGCCTTTTAGCTTGTTAGACCAGCCGCCTTGGACAGCCTTACGCTTTATTGGTCCGGTGACTATGCCCGCAAGCAAACTCAAAAATGGGCCTGTACTGCTTTCAACAAAATCTTCTCCTATTTTATCTAAGTCTGCTTCAGTTTCAGCATTATTGATTTTACTTGGTAGGTTCTCTACACCCTTTTTTAGGGTATCAATAGTATTCAATATTTCCTGAACAGCTTTCGCCGCATTCTCAACAAGCTGCTTCGTCTCTTCCCATGCTTTTAGAGGATTTGAAATGAAATTCCAGATATTCTGACCGGTATTTCCAATTAAGCTCAAAAGTTTACCAGGATTAGATGCTAAGTTCCAAAGACTGGCTAATATCTCACTTGGAGATTTATCTATCCCAACTAGCTGCATTGCAGCTAAGATTGCACGACCAGGCGCCGTTCTACCAAGGACTTTAACAACTACAACATCGAATATCTTTTTAATCAGCCTTCCCCAATCAACATTAGGAAATTTTTTAGTTTCCTCAAGAATACTGTTGAAGTCAGAAGCGATATCATTAAGAGCAGCTTCTGCCAGTCCCTTAATATACTCAGGAACGTATTCCTTAATGTGGTCATATACCGCATTTAGTTTCCAGTCACGCGACCGATTCTTAATATTTTCACCACGATCGTCATATTCAAACTTATCATTGTAGTTATAGTCTTCATCGCTAGAGCCATCAGGCTTAGAGGATGGTTTGGGAGTAACGGAAACACCCGGCCCAGTCTGATAACTCACTGGCAAATAAATCGATTGTCCTGGTTTGATCGATTGTGCTTCCGCTGCGGTAAATGTACTACCATCAACTTTCTTAATCTCCGTCCAACGGTTAGCATTCCCCAATTCTCGCAGAGCAATTCCTGATAACGTATCACCGCTACGCACAACATACTGCCGCTGCTGTCCGGCCTTTGCTGGAGGTGCATTATAGGAATTAGTCTGAGCATTTTCCAGTCGCACAAACGACACTCCAGCATATTGAGCCGGCGTCAGAATTCGTTCCTTAATCCCACTACCTGTCGGCCAATTTGCCTCAGTAATCCGAACCCTTCCATCAGGATAAACCTCTTCCAAAAAGGCAACGTGACCCACACTTCCAGCCCCTTTAGTATTCGGCGGCCAAACCACTAAACCCCGCGCCCCAGCAGTTGGTGTAGAAGTAACGGACAAACCTACCTTCAAAGCATCGTTCCTCCACAGCCCAGCATTACCCAGGAACAAAGCATTTTTCTTGACATCTGGGGGTAACAATCCTGTTTCCAGCATCCGTCCGTAAGCATACCAGGTGCATTGCCCCTGCCAGCGGTAGGCAAAAGGATTAACCGCCCCATTCCTGTAGTTAGCTGAATTAGAGTTAATCGGAACTTGAGGAATAGGTTTGGGAGCTGGTGCTGGTGTAGGAGTTGGTGTTGGTTTGGGAGCCGGTGCAGGTGTGGGAGTTGGTGTTGGTTTGGGAGCCGGTGCTGGTGTAGGAGTTGGTGTTGGCTTGGGAGCTGGCGCAGGTGTGGGAGTTGGCGTAGGACTTGGTGCTGGTATTGAGCCAACATTCTGAATGTACAAAGCCGACATAAACCCGCGATTATCAGCCAGACGATACCAAGTGCTGCTGCTACCAAGTCCGCTTGTATCCTGAACCAATCCACCTTGAACGGGCTGATCGAAAAATTCTAGTTGAGTACCAGGAGTTATTTTGGCAACTTCCGCCGAGCTAGTATTAGGCTGAGAACGTATTCTCAACCACCCAGTCACCTTGACATCACCAACATTATTGATTCTTCCTTTGAAATTAACAGCCCTTTCGCTAGGCGTTACCTTTCCTTGGCCACTCCAAGTATCAGGAACAACTGTTGCTGGAATTTCGTAAACTTCCGGCTTAGTCTTCTTCGCCAAATCCACCGCCGCCAAGGTATTCAAAAATCCAAAACCCGTCTCATCATCCCACCCAGACGGCCCCAAATCCCTCGCCGTAGACTTCAAAATCTCCATCACTTGGCGATAATTCAAAGCAGGATTTGCCGCCCAAACCAAAGAAGCCGCACCCGCAACTTTCGCAGTCGCAACCGAAGTCCCCGCCATCGTCCCCAAATCATTTCCCGCAGTCGATAAACTGGGGTGTTCAGTCGTGCCGCCATCCGCCACAATATCCAAGCCGCGGCCGTAACTAGAATAGATCGATCGCCCGTTAATATCCCCAGCCCCAACCGTAAAAATATTGTCAAACTCCTGAGAAGCTTGACCCAAAACCGACATCACACCGCCGTCGTTACCCGCCGCCGCTACCAGCATTACCCCATTTTGCCGCGCATATTCGATCGCACTTCTTTCTGCGGTCGTCAACTCATAGCGCGTTGTCACACTCCCGTCAGCATTCTTCTGAGTCAAATCCAAACTGAGATTGGCGATCGCATTTTTCTGTCCCGAAGCCTTCGCAGCATCCACAAACTCTACCAAAGAATCCGCCCATCTCCCAGAATCGATCGCCCTTCCCACCCACTTCGGCGCTTTCTTATTAATTGCATCAACAATCCCCAACATAAAAGTACCGTGTTCGCTACCTTCCCCAGGCTTCAGCAGCGGATTGTCATCCCCGCCCACATAATCGCGGCCCTTCTTGATATTCGCGTAATTCAAATAAGGACTATCCGCACTCACGCCCGTATCAATACTCCCCACCAAAGGCTGATTAGCCAAAGGAAAATTCAGCAATTGACGGATTGGATTCGGATTGCTAGGATTCGGCGAATGCGGATCGACGGGAATTAAAGCAACCGGCAAAGTCTCAAACGCACCGCCGGGATTGTAAGGAGTTTGAGTTGCAATTCCGTTGTTGTACAAACCCAGCGGATCGAAATCAATCAGCGGCGGTAAATTATTAGTTGGAACTCCAGAAGGGTCGATCGGGCAAACACCGCTATCAGCCAAGAAATTAGGTAAATCTAAATCAGACAGCGAAAAAGCACCCAATAACTGATGCAGCGAGTCAAAATCTTGCAGCCAACCCCCAACTCCCGCACTCGGAGTCACAATTTTTTCCAACACAAAAGTGCGACGCGATTTCCGGCTTTTCCGTTGCTGGGACTTGCCAAAACCTTGACCTTGTGTGCGTTTTTTGCCACCAAAATTTAGCCAACCCATAATTTTTGTACCCTGATTAATATGAATTCGATCGCACGAACTTAATTAAATGCCTTCAGACATTCAACCAAAATCCTTTGCTGACCAGGATTTTTCAATAATCGTCAAAAATTTCTGTTTGTTTGAGAATTTAGGCAAACTTAACAAATTTCCTGCATTGCCTTCGCTTCACATCTGCCGGGCTTAGCTTGCGGTCTTGTGGGCGATCGGACAAATACTTTGTTAATGCCTAATTTCTGGTATTTTTAGCTTCTTCACGGTCATCATACACCCAAATTCTATTTGCGATCGTAAAGTTTATATAAAGTTTTTGGGAGAGCAATCCCCGCCTCAACCAGAAGTCTCCGCTGCACAAGGTTTCCCTCGCAACGACAAGCGGACAACCCGCAATTCCTAAAATAGTTAGAACTTACACTTGCTTTTTTTCTGCTTTCTGATAATATAAGCGCAAGGTGAAATTTGGAATGAGGTCTGAAGCCCTAGCGAATATCACCAAAGCTTCTTCAAAAAAAACTTTAACACTTCCCTGCTTCATGGAAACAGGGGCAAACTTAGCCTTGAAACTTTCCATTTCCTGGAAGATTTCGGGCGGCTCGAAATGCTCAAAAATGTAGCGGAGAAAACATAAAAACATAATAGGGCGATCGATTCTAAACAACTCAATAAAAACACCCACTTTAAGTGAACACTCTTGTCCCCCCCTTCTTAAGGGGGGCTAGGGGG
>JAUBOG010000450.1:4185-5611 GCA_036700105.1 Microcoleus occultus BM001215583 | reverse complement strand
ACGTTCCGTTCTGAATGAGAGGTAGGGGTGGCAATGCCCCTATCGACTCTAACCTCATAGGAGATATTTTTTTGCAAGCTATTATTTTTTCCTGAACAGCTTGATTAACGGAGAGGGAGGGATTCGAACCCTCGTTAAGTTGCCCTAAACACACTTTCCAGGCGTGCGCCTTCAACCGCTCGGCCACCTCTCCAGGGCTAAATTCATTCATTCAGCCACAGCTAAACTATCTTAGCAGAACAAATCTGATTTGGGAAGGGGGTAACGGCATAAATTTGCTGTTTAATATGGGTAGGGAGTCTCGATCGGGAGCCAGGTTCTCCTCCCGGTGTCGCAAACCCATTCATATAAAGGATTTGACTTCCGAAAACGCCATCTAAAACCTAAAATCTAAAATCTAAAATTCCATGACTCGCTCTTACACAATTAAAATTCATCACCGACAAACGGGCTCGCACCACACAGTGCGAGTACCCGAAGACCGCTATATTCTCCAAAGCGCCGAAAACCAAGGAGTAGAATTACCGTTTTCCTGCCGCAACGGCGCTTGTACCGCCTGTGCGGTGCGCGTCAAGTCAGGAGAAGTGCACCAGCCTGAAGCAATGGGACTTTCTGTGGAACTGCAAAAAGAAGGTTACGCGCTGCTGTGCGTCAGCTATCCCCGTTCCAACATGGAAGTAGAGACACAAGACGAAGACGAAGTGTACGAACAGCAATTCGGGCGCTACTTCGGCAAAGGTAAAGTTAGATTCAGTTTGCCGTTAGATGAAGAATGAGCAAATTTTATAAATTATCAACTACCAATTATCCATGCTTTATCGGTTATTCGCGATCGCCCTTTGCCTGTTGTTAGCTAGCTGCCAAAAACCAGAAATACCCCAAGGTACGATCGCCAAAGTAGAAAGGGCCATCAGCGGACAAACAATCGAAGTTATCAGTACAGCCGACAAAATAGCCTTATTAGAACAAATCAGGCTGATTGGTATTGATGCGCCGGATTTAAAACAGCAACCTTGGGGAGAAGCAGCCAAACAAAGACTAGAACAGCTAATTGGAGGAAAACAGGTATTGTTAGAATCCGACATCGAAGCAAAAGACTCCTTCGATCGCAAACTAGCCTACCTGTGGCAAGATAAAATCCTGCTCAACGAACAGCTAGTCAAAGAAGGTTATGTTTTAGCATCAGCGCGATCGTCGCGCAACACCAAATATCAACAGCGACTGATCGACGCTCAAGAATGGGCGAGAATCATGGGTAAAGGGCTGTGGAACCCAGAACGAGCTTTGCGCCAAACCCCCGCAGAATTTCGCCAGCAAAATCAAAAATAGTTATTGGTTATTAGTTATTGCTTATAACTAACGAGCAATAATTTCCTTCTTCCCTCTTCCTTCTTCCCTCTTCCTTCGTGTCCTTCGCGTCTTCGCG
>JAUBOG010000450.1:0-4085 GCA_036700105.1 Microcoleus occultus BM001215583 | reverse complement strand
CTTCCCTCTTCCTTCGTGTCCTTCGCGTCTTCGCGGTTCGTACATCCCTCTTCCTAATGATTAATAATCAACTGCAAAACTTCCTAGAAATAGCCACCGAAGCAGCCCTAGCCGCCGGTTCAGTCCTGCAATCTTTCTGCGGAAAACTAGAAAATATTCAAGAAAAAGGCCGATCGGGCGATTTAGTCACAGAAGCCGACAAAGCCTCAGAAGCCGTCATCTTAGAAATACTCGGCCGCCACGTACCCGAGCACGCCATCCTCGCCGAAGAATCGGGCAAATTAGGGAATGCTAGCAGCAAATACCTGTGGGCGATCGACCCTTTGGACGGCACAACCAATTACGCTCACCAATATCCTTTTTGGGCCGTGTCGATCGGACTTTTAATCGACGGCATACCACAAATTGGAGTAATTTACGACCCTTTTCATAACGAATTGTTTCGGGCCGGCAAAGGATTGGGAGCAACCTGCAACCGCAGGCCGATCTCCGTTTCCCAAATCTCAGAATTGAGCAAAAGCTTGTTAGTAACCGGCTTTGCGTACGATCGGCGGGAAACAACTGACAATAATTATGCGGAATTCTGTCACCTGACTCACCTCACCCAAGGCGTGCGGCGCAGCGGTTCGGCATCCCTAGACCTCGCACATTTGGCGTGCGGGCGATCGGACGGATACTGGGAACGAGGACTCGCCCCTTGGGACGTAGCAGCCGGCGTCCTCATCGTCTCCGAAGCCGGAGGCAAAGTTACAGCTTATGACGGCAGTGACTTTGCGATCGACTCAGGTCGCGTTTTGGCGACAAATGGCAGAATACACAACGAACTCAGCGGCGCACTGCTAGCAGTTCCTGCCTTATCTTCCTGGATGTAGCGCGCCCTCCCCAAGGGCTCAGGGATAGTACGGGGGTCATAACCCCTGGAGTCAGGCTACATTAAAGAATAGTGAAAAGCCAGGAAAGCGAGAGTAAAAGTTATGTCTTTTGAAATGACAAAAGGGCTGTTCAAGTACGACTTTACAGATCAGCACGCAATTTTGGGAGTTCCCTTAGACGCCGAGTTTAGCGACATTCGCAAGCGCTACATGAGAATCGCCCGCCGCTTGCATTCGGATACTTGCTCTTTTGAAGACCAAGCCGATAAAGATTGGGCCAGCCAATTTTTGTCAAAAGTAGTCAATCCGGCCTACAACAAATTCTCCAAGGAAAGCGATCGCAAAGAATACAACCTGCTGTTAGCCGCCATCGCCAAGCGCGTCGCGAAAGAACAAGCGAAAATGCACATTGAAAGTGAAGCAGCCAAACAATTAGCTACGGCTAAAGATTTGGAAGAAGCGTACAAAACAGCAGTTAACAAACTCGCTCTCAAGCAGTACGAATCAGTTGCAGAAACTGAAGATGCGATCGCGCAAATTAGCGAACTCAACATGGTTTACTTGCTGCGAAAAGAGCGCCCCGGCGGTAGTGTTGGGGTTGGAGTCAGCTCGCCCCCAACAGCCGCCACCCCAACGAACACAGGCACAAAAGTAACAGCAAACCCAGACGCCGCAACTCCAGCGCTGCCAAAAGTTCAACCCAAAGACTCTCTAGCAGATCAATCTTGCCGCCGAGCTCAAGGATTCATGGACAGCAAAAATTACGCTAAAGCAAGTTTGGAGTTGAAAGAAGCCCTGAAGCGAGAACCGAAACACAGCCAGGCTCACGCTATGTTAGCCATGTGTTACTTCCAGCAAAATCAAGCCACAATGGCCAAACTTCAGGTGCAAAAAGCTTTGGCATCAAATCCAGAAGAACCGACGGCTTTGGAGGTCAAGAAAAAACTCGAACAGCTAGCAGCTTCTGGGGCAAAAGACAAAAAAAATGAGAACAAACTAAGCGCATTTTTTGGGGGTTTGTTTGGCGGCAAAAAGAAATGAGAAGTTGTGAATTTTGAGTCTTAAATAGTTAGAAAGTGGTGAACTGCTCAGCAGTGGAGTGAGATCGAGCCAAAAAAACCAAGACTTCGCGATATCAAATCCGGTAGCATCGGAATTAATATTACCCACAGCTTTTGACAGGGCTTTTGGAGTGTCCCTACAATTAATCGCGGTAGGGAAAAGGCACTGCCGTGTCGAAAGCTTATCGTGTCGAACAGTGCAACCGAAATCCAGATGATACCTTAATTTGTTAAAGTCGAATGTTAAACTTACTTCGTTCGGCTTTAACATCGTCCTCTAAAGCTAAGCTTGTAAGCCCAATCTAAAATCTAAAGTCTAAAATCTAAAATTGATATGGTTCACCAACCCCCATCGGGTGCAAGAGATTTATTGCCCCTTGACGTTGCTCAAAAAATTTCGATCGAACGGCGCTTGCAGCAGGTGTTTCACCGCTGGGGCTATCACCGGATTATTACTTCTACTCTGGAAAGGCTGGAGACTTTGATGGCTGGGGGCGCGATCGACCGATCGACCTTAATTCAACTGCAAGACGCCGAGGATGGAGAACTCGGCTTGCGGCCGGAATTGACAGCATCCATCGCCCGCGCGGCTGCGATGCGGATGTCCGGGACTCGCTGGCAGCCCCAGCGCCTCTACTACAACGCTAACGTGTTCCGGAAAGGCCCAGATACCGGCACCGGCGGGCAGCAGGAGTTCTATCAAGCTGGGGTAGAACTCCTCGGCGCGGGGGGGACGGTTGCGGATGCCGAAGTGCTGCTGCTGCTGTCTGAGTGCTTGCAGAGCTTAGAAATTGATGACTGGCATTTGGTTTTGGGAGAAGCGGGCTTGACGGCAACGTTGCTAGAACCGTTTCCGGCAAACGTGCGCCCAAAAGTTCGCCACGCGATCGCCAATCTCGATCGCATCGCCTTAGAAACCTTGCCGCTGTCGAAGGAATTGCGATCGAGAGCACTGCTGTTATTTGACTTGCGGGGCCGCCCAGAAGATGTGCTGCAAATCGTTGCCAAACTAGATTTAGATTTGCCGCAGCAAGCCGCGTTAAACAATCTCAAAGGCGCGATCGAACTGCTGCACAAATGTCAGTCAAAAATCCCAAATCTCAAATCCCACATCCACCTCGATTTGAGTTTAATTCAAACCTTTGACTACTACACCGGAATAGTGTTTGAAGTTGTCAGCAGCAGCAAAAGCGGACAGCGAGTTTTAGGACAAGGAGGACGCTACGATAAACTGCTGGGACTGTTCGACCCCCAAGGGCAAAATTCCCCCGGCATCGGGTTTTGCCTGAATATTGAAGATTTGCACCAAGTTTTGCTGACAGAGGGGCAATTGCCAACGGAGACACCAGCTAGCGAATGGTTAGTTGTACCTCAGACCCCTGAAGCTAGTGCGGCGGCTTTCGATTATGCCCGCAAACTCCGAGAATCTAGTGACCTCATCCGGGTAGAAATAGATTTGGAGAATCGGGAGACGGAGGAGGAGGCGCGGGAATACGCGCGCGATCGGCGAATTGCTCAAATTGCTTGGGTAAATGCCGAAGGATTACCGACAATTGAAACAGTAAATTAGGGTAATTGGGAATTGGTAATTGGTAACTTATGATATTATGTATCCTGCCGATCGAGAGAAGATGTTGCCAATTGCTAATTGCTAATTCCCTATCTAAAATTTTTTGAGAGAACACTATGGCACACACGATCGTTACGAATATTTGCGAAGGGGTAGCTGATTGCGTCGGTGCTTGTCCGGTTGCTTGCATTCACCCCGGCCCCGGCAAAAACGTCAAAGGCACTGATTGGTTTTGGATTGACTTCGATACCTGCATTGACTGCGGCATTTGTTTGCAGGTGTGTCCTGTCGAAAATGCGATCGTCCCAGACGAGCGGCCTGAGTTGCAGCAAACTCCGACTTGATTGAATTAACTCTTTTCTTCCTCTGTGTCCTTCGCGTCTTCGCGGTTCGTTAAATTTCTATAGGAACTTTTTTTTTTGAACCGCAGAGGGCGCAGAGAACACAGAGAAGAAAGTGAGAAAGATTAAACAATCTAGTATTTTAGATACAGCAAATTCCATATTTATAAAGTACACCCGCCCATCGTTAGTTCCCCGTAGGGACACGGCACTGCCGTGTCCCTACATTTCAAAAACCCGG
>JAUBOG010000449.1:0-5622 GCA_036700105.1 Microcoleus occultus BM001215583 | reverse complement strand
TCGCAGGGTAATAGTTGCCATTCGCGAGAATTGTCGGTGGCGACGCACCCTACGCATTCTTGAAATTGCCTTTTTTGTGGCGGGTTTTGGGAGGCCAAATGTTTGTCAAGGCATCGAAAAATCAGAATTGACACTTAATTAGAGTCTAAAATCTCTAAAAAACGGCGGTTTAAACCTATTTTAGACAAACAAACTTCACTGCTAGCGAACTCAAAAATAAAGTACGCGCGAGCGGAGCTATCCCGTAGGGAATCGCACTTTGCAGATTGCCTTTATAAGTGCTATCATAATAGTTGCAAAATATCCAGCATTTCGGCTATTGTAAAATTAGGATACAGCTCCAAGATAAATCAGTTTGAGGACAAAAATGATGATCCGAAATCAATCATCCGCCGCCCTTGCACTCAACATTCCACTAACATTAACACTCACCGTTACCCGCGAGCAGTTCGTTGAGTTGGCGCTCGCAAATCGGGAGTTACAATTAGAACGCACAGCCACAGGAGAATTAATCGTGAACCCACCAACCGGAGGCGAAACAGGATACAGAAACTCAGATTTAAACGGCCAGCTCTGGCTGTGGAATAGCCGGGCTAGACTCGGTAAAACATTTGACTCTTCTACTGGTTTTCACTTACCCAATGGAGCCGATCGCTCTCCTGATGCGTCTTGGGTTCGTCAAGAAAGGTGGGATGCGCTTACCCCAAAACAAAAAGAAAGTTTTATTCCCTTGTGTCCTGATTTTGCGGTAGAGCTTCGTTCTAAAAGTGACAGCATGGAACCGCTGCGAGCCAAGATGAAAGAGTATATGGATAATGGCGCTCGTTTAGGTTGGTTGATAGATCGGAAAAATCGAAAAGTGGAAATTTACAGGCAAAATCAGGAAGTGGAAGTGTTGGACAATCCTGCAACTTTGTCCGGTGAAGATGTGTTGCTGGGGTTTGTTTTGGATTTGACAGAAGTTTGGAGGTGAAAGCCGATCGCACTTTGGCGATAAGTGCGATCGGAACGCTCCTTGCTGGATTCCTTCTCAACCAAGCAAGCGCCAACAGTTGGCGGCACAATCCGACGAAATTACGGACTAAAAAATCTGAGCATTTAGCGATCGCCCTTGCAGTAATCAATCAGTTTGCCAGTCAAAGCGTCTTGATTTTGTGCTGCTTGATTCGCCTCCTGTCCGGCTCTGATAATATCTGTTCGAGCTGCTTGGATTTGCTCTCGACCTTTTATACTGGTAGAAGCCTGATTTCCTGCCTCAAGAGCTTTGCCTATGTCCCAGAGTGCTTGACTTATTTCGCGGAAGGATTTAACCGACGGGCCTTGCATTTCTTGGAGGGTTCTGTCTGTTATTTGCAGAGCCTCCAGTTGTTTCGCTATCTGGTTTAAATCTTTAGCTAAGTTTTTAGTCGTTGCAGTATCGTAGTTGTCTTTCTTAAGATCGATGAGAGTGTTGCCTTTGGTGACAATTTCAGTAAATTTAGTACACTGGGCCGCTCGGTTCTCGCTGCAACTAATCGTCAGCATACAGCAAGCAACAACTACAAGCAGGATGGAAATCTGTTTGCGAAAAAAGTACATGAATCCTCGGTTGCAAAAAAAGTAGCTTCTGGAATTTTATAGTAGAGTGTGTCAGCGATCGGTCGATCGGCACATCCACTGTCGAAACGCTTTCGCGGCATTCAGACACGCTCTGCTAAGCTAAACTACGTACCTGTTTGGGAACTATGGTCAAAAACAGCAATAACCTACAGAAGGGCAGCATTTGGGGATATCTTACCCTGCTTTTGCCAATTTCCTTGACGGCGGTTGCCAGTTTCGAGTCGGGAAAGATGTTTTGGGCGATCGCCACCGCAGCGGGGATTGCTTGGGCTTGCAGGCTCTACCAGCAGCAGCAAAAACACAAGCTAGCTCATTTAGACTCGGTTTTCTACAGATTGATCAAGGAAAATCAAGGGCGAGTTACGGCTTTGGATTTGGCGATGAATGCGAAACTCCCCGGAGAAAAGGTTCAAGAGTATCTCGACGAACGGGCCTCGGAGTTTGCAGCAGATTTTGAAGTAACGGAACAAGGCGGAATTTTGTATTATTTCCAAATAGCTCCAACTGTCAATCAAAGCGAAACACCGAATGCGGCAATAGCTGTTCGAGAGCTTCCCGCAAATCAGGAAAAAGCACAAGAAAAAAAACCGAACTTATTCCCGATCGCTCAAACCAAGACTCCTCAAAAGCCCAAAATCTCTTTTACCCAGACAGAACTCTCCCGCAGGTTCAAAGTTCACGCAAGTACGATCGGCAAGTGGAAACTTAAGCCGGAGTTTGCTCAGTGGAGCCGCGAAAAAGACCCGGAGAATATCGCCTGGGAATATTCTACAGAAAACAAGCGATTTTATCCCAAAGATTGAGGTATTGACTAATTGGCTGGTTTGGGCTAAGTTGGGTTACAGTCGAAGTTTTTTTGAAATTAAAGGCAAAGCAAATGCAGCACTACCAGAACCGAGAACAGCTCCCGCTCGATCGGATATTTCTGGGAAATTGCCTGGAACTTCTGAGCACCTTGCCAGACGAATGCGTTGACTTAGTAGTATCCTCTCCTCCGTATAATTTGGGCAAGGAATACGAAGCCAAGCAAGCTCTCGATATTTATTTGGAAGAACAGAAACTGGTGCTGCAAGAGTGCAGCCGAATTCTCAAAAAATCAGGTTCGCTGTTCTGGCAAGTCGGTGCTTTCTCCGAAAAAGGTACGCTAATTCCGCTCGATATTCGCTTCTTCCCAATTCTAGAATCCTGCGGGTTAATTCCTCGCAATCGAATTATCTGGGGGAGGCAGCACGGTTTGCACGCCCGAAATAAATTCTCATGCCGCCACGAGACAATTCTTTGGTTTACTAAATCCGATGAATATACATTTAATTTAGACGATATTAGAGTCCCTCAAAAGTATCAAAATAAAAAACATTACCGGGGTTCTCGCAAAGGCGAACTTTCGTGCAATCCTGACGGGAAAAACCCAGGCGATATTTGGATGTTCCGCAACGTCAAACACAACCACGAAGAACAGACAATACATCCCTGTCAATTTCCCGAAGACTTGATAGCTAGAATTGTCTTAGTTACAACCGTGAAAGATAATGTTGTTCTCGATCCTTATATGGGTTCGGGTACGGCGGCAGTTGTAGCTAAGAACTGCGATCGGCATTTTATCGGTGCAGAATTGGAGCTAAAATATTATCAAGTTGCGCTGCGTCGTTTAAGCGGGGAACCGGACGAGCGCGGCTATTTCCCCAACTTAAAAACTCTGCGGGACTATGCAGAAAAAACCGGACAGCCAATTGAAGCATTTCGGTTTGACGTACAAGTAGGTAAAAAACCAACCGAACGCAGCAAAGCCAAAATATATCCCGAAGAGTATCACTTAGAAGAAATGGAGAAACGCTTGCTTTATGAGGAAGCTGCTTTTGCTGCGGAGATTCGGGGAAAAGCTCCACCAGTAGACCTCAAGCTAAATGGCAACGGTAAGAAAACGCTGAATTCTACTAAAATTGGAGAGCAATTAGAGCTTGAGTTGTGGAGCTAGTATATCATTTTTCACATAATCCGAATAGAACTGCGGCTGCGGGGCGAGATCCCTGACATTATTTGACATTCACACTCTTGTTGAGTTACTATTGTCCTTGATGTTTGAGCGCTGTAAACAGTCAATATTGCAGGTACTGTTGTATTCCTTTGTTTGAATAAACCAACTATTCGGATCGGTACATTAAATAGATAGGCAGATAATACTGTTAACTGGTTCACAGCCTGCTCGTAGGAAAGACTGCTATTAGCAGCAGGAAACATTTGCGATTTTGTAACAATAATAACAACCTTAACGGGCTGTCCTGTGAGAGGCGTATTAGTATTGAAAAACAATTGCGATCGCACGGTATTGTTTAATAGAAATGAATAGTGAGAGAACTGAAATTCTGCAATCGCACCAGCAGAACCAAAGTCAACATCTGTTCCCAAAAATCGATACATTGCGGGAATCGGGATTCTTGCTTGCCATCCAAGTTTGACCAACTCAGTTTTGATATATTCATTTGTTGCTACAGGATCGAAAACTGGAGCGCCCAGAAATCCAGCTTGAGCTGAAGCTTTTACGTGCAGCGGCATAGCTGCAAGTACGCTGCTCATTTGGTTCCATTCTACGCTACAGTAGTCACTGATGACAGTGCTTGCTCCATTGAAATCCGTAAATTCAATTAAAATAACAGATCCTCCTTTTTGCCATGCCCGAACCAACCTTGCGAGTAGTCGCCCGCCTCGTCGCCTTTCCCGACAAAGTAGCAGAACTTAAATCGCTGCTGCTGAGCATTATAGAGCCAACTTGCCGAGAAGCAGGCTGTATCACATACGAACTGCTGCAAAATCAAGACGATCCCACCGATTTTACTTTTGTTGAAGAGTGGGAAAGTGCAGCTTTGCTGGAACAGCATCTCGCTTCAAATCACATTCAAGATGCCGTGCAGAAATTAGAAGGTTTAGCAGTTGGCCCGCCTGATATCCGCCGCTATGAATTGCTGGCTTGAGCGACTTTTTATAGCAATATTTATTGATGTGTGTGAAACAGCTTCTACCCCCCTAGCCCCCCTTAGTAAGGGGGGGACAAGAGTGAAAGTTAAAATTGTAGTAAGTTCGGAAAAATTAATGACATTAGCAACCATAAAACAGTTATTTACTTATCCAATTAAAGGGCTGACACCGCAAGAAATGCCGGAGTTTGCTTTGACAGCAGGACATGGAATTAAGGGCGATCGCGCTTTTGCTTTAATGTTTGCAGATAATATGGAAGCAGCCAATATCCCGGCCCAAAACGCGCCTTGGATGAGCAAAAAACATTTGGCAGTTCAAAACGATTGGCCTCTGCTAGCAGCTTTGGAATGCGATTATCAACCGGAAACGGCTGTTTTAACAGTCAAGCGTCAAGGAGTTGCAGTATTATCAGCAGAAACGAATACGGCGCCGGGGCGCGATCGCATCAGCACTTTTTTCACCGAATATTTGGCGGGAATTGAACCGACAAAAGAAGCGAGACACCCGCAGCTTGCACCTTTGCAGTTAATCGGCGACAGCAGCGGTGAAACTCGCTATCCCGATCGAGCACCCGTACACATTTCTCTGCTGAGTCAAGCCACATTAGATGAATTAACACAAAAAGCGGGTAAAAACATAGACGTGCGCCGATTTCGCCCGAACATCGTGCTAGAAGGCATGGAGGCTTGGTCGGAATTTGAGTTAATTGGAAAACAGTTTCAATTAGGCACGGCGCGCATCGAAGTTACAGCACGGATCGGTCGCTGTGTCAATATAGAAGTGAATCCAGAAACGGGCGATCGGGATATTGCCCTACTCAGTTTACTGCAACAGCAATTCGGTCACGCACAAACTGGAGTTTTAGCCAAAATCATCAACAGCGGCACAGTTAAAATCGGCGATATTTTGAATTTTTGATCTCATATCAATTCCGGCTGCGCCGGAATGATCAGCGAGGAAACGGCAGTGCCGTTTCCCTACAATTAATCTGGCGTCAGCAACAGGCTGTCCGGCCTGTTCCACAAGAAATTCACTCTTTGTGGAACAGGC
>JAUBOG010000044.1:0-22672 GCA_036700105.1 Microcoleus occultus BM001215583 | reverse complement strand
CTATCCGTTACATCCGTTACATCCGTCGAGCGAATCCGCTGCCGAACTTCCTTCCATTAGCATCCGATTTTCAAGCTAGGATAGAAATATCCCCAACACTTTACCCGGAGGCACAAACAATGAAATCAAAAATTATTGCAACCGCAGCAATACTTGCCGTCCTCGGCTGTCTGCATCCCCATCCAGCATTATCTCAACCTGCAACTGACGGCGGGACAAAACCCGGATTTTGGCAACCTAAAGCGCAGATTGACAATACTCGCAACGTCACCCTCAGACTGTTAAATGAAACCGGATTAAACCTAGAATACGGTCAATCAGGTGTCGGCCTGTCATCCTTGCCAGTGGGGGCCAGCAAAAACATCATGGTTCGCGTCAGCAACCGCACCGGAGACATTGCCAATATTCCGATTAATGTCAAAGGAGGAACTACAACTTTGAAATACGACTATAACGTTGACTCTCAGACCAATATTGTGACGGTTCGCATCACCACATCAGACGGCCGCACTAGGCAAGACAGGTCAGTTTATATTGACGAAAAAGGGCGAATTTACTCTTTTTAATAGCGTTGCTGAACTTCGGAATTAATATTATGCGAAATCAGGACACGGCTTGGCCTAAGTCCCTACGATGCATCTCTGGCGTAGGGAAACGGCACTGCCGTGTCCTCTATATCATTCCGGCGTAGCCGGAATTGATATCATCACGTCCCATCAGCAACGTCGGCTGTTGCTCAGTCGATCGAGATTGACTGAGGCCCCGTGCTTTTACCGTTGGTGGCTTCGGCCGGGGGCGCAGTGTAGGAAGTCGAACCAGCTTGCTCGTCGATCCAGCTTTTAACCGGATCTTCGTGAAGGTTGAGTCGAAGCAGGCCAGAAAAAAATCCGCCCGCAAAGGCGATCGGCTGTTGGATCAATTCTTTGACCACCGGGATGAGTTCGTCGAGGAACATTCAAGAGTCTCCTTGTGCTGCTAGGGTTCTACCTTCACTGTACCGTTTGTATTGCGATGCTGGCAGCGGCCGACAAAAAACCTTCCAGAGCTGAAGATGGGCGATCGGCTAACAAGCCGGCTAATGATCTAGAATGCTAATCAATTTGCAGTAAAAACTTTATGTGCCGTTTGCTTGGCTATCTCGGCGGGCCGATTTTACTTGATTCTCTGCTCTACAAGCCGGAACACTCCTTAATTGTGCAGAGTTACCAACCCCGCCTCATGACTTCTGGCGTAGTCAATGCTGACGGTTTTGGTATCGGTTGGTATCACCCGCACCTGGATACTGACCCGTTTACCTATAAAAATGTACAGCCAATTTGGAACGACATCAACCTGCCGAGTATCAGTCGATACGTTGAATCCGGCTGCGTTCTAGGCTATGTTCGCAGTGCAACTTCAGGACAAGCTCTCGATTTGAGCAACTCTGGGCCGTTTCAGTACGATCGCCTGCTGTTCGTACACAACGGCTTCGTGGAGAACTTTCGGAAAACTCTTTACAGACCAATTCGCGATCGGCTCAGCGATACCGTTTATCAGTCAATAAACGGCACTACAGATTCAGAGCATATCTTCGGCTTATTTGTCAACGAATTAACCGCCGCAAATCTGACCCTAGAAGCTACTTTGCAAAATACGCTGAAAATTTTAGCAGAGCTAGCAAACTTTCACCAAGTAGAATTTTCAGCTAATATCATGATCGGCGACGGACACCAGCTCGTTGCCTCTCGCTTTGCTTCCCAAAAAGCCCCTCCTTCCCTTTATTGGGTGCGCGACGATCTAACTTTCCCCAATTCTGTCATCATTGCTTCTGAGCCTTTATTTGCCGGCAATTGGCACGAGTGTCCAGTCCAAAGCATTATCAGTACGGGAGCAGACGGTGATATCGAAATCTATCCAATCTTGTAGAGAGGCAATTTATCGCGATTTGCAGCAGTGCCGCCGCGGCACTTTCAAACTATTTGCAGGCATCGATTACGATACTTTCTGCCGCCAAGCTCATCCAGATTTCAGTCCGGTGGGCTGGCACTTAGGTCACATTGCTTATACTGAGGATTTGTGGTTGTTGCAGAAATGCGGTGGATTTAAACCAGTATTTCCTGAGTATCACAAACTGTTTGCTGCTGATATTTTACCGAAGAAAGAACGGGTTTTTTTGCCGACAGTGCCAGAAGTGGAATTATATCTGGATGCGGTCAGAAAAAAGGTGTTAGATTATTTGGAAGTAGCGCCGATCGCACAGCAAGAACGTCTCTGGCGGTTTATGATTCAGCACGAAAGCCAGCACTGCGAAACAGTTGCTTTCGTGCTGCAAATGCAGGAGAAAGAGGAAGGTTCGGCAGCGGATTTGGTAACGGATTTAACGGATTTAGGGGACGTAACGGATAGAAGGAAGAAAAAAGAGGGAAGTTCGGCAACGGATTTGGTAACGGATGTAACGGATAGAAGGAAGAAGAGAAATGGAAGTGGGAAGAAGGAAGAAAGAATATTAATTTCCGATTCCCAATTCCCGATGCCCGATGCCCCATGCCCTATTCCCAATTCGGCGATTGAGATTCCGGGCGGGGAATTTTACATGGGAAGCGATGCTGCTGAGGCTTTGGATAACGAGCGATCGCGCCACCTGTGTTATTTAGAAGCATACTCGATCGATCGCTATCCAGTCACTTGCAGTCAATACCGAAATTTCATGGAATCCGGCGGCTATCAAAACCCCGATTGGTGGTCAGCAGACGGCTGGGAATGGCTGCAAGGCGAAGCAGTCGAGAAACCGCTTTACTGGTCGGAAAATCCAGCTTTCAACAACCATCCAGTTTGCGGTGTCAGTTGGTACGAAGCCGAAGCTTACTGCAACTTCAGCGGCCAGCGTTTGCCATCGGAAGCCGAATGGGAAAAAGCAGCCAGTTGGGACGGGGCAAATCAAACATATCACATCTATCCTTGGGGAGAATCACAGCCAAATGCCAGCCTGTGCAATCACGGCAATCACATTGCAAATACCTCGCCCGTTGATGCCTTTGACAAAGCAGCAAGTGCGATCGGCTGCTGCGATATGTTGGGCAATGTTTGGGAGTGGACTGCTTCAACCTTTGACGCCTATCCGGGATTTGAAAGTTATCCTTACAGGGGATATTCTGAAGTTTATTTTGATGGAGAACACCGGGTTTTAAAAGGCGGGAGTTGGGCGACTTTTCCCCATGCACTGCGATCGAGCTTTCGGAATTGGTACTATCCGGGCGTGCGCCAAATTATCGCTGGTTTTAGGTGCGCTAAGTAGTTACAGCTTATTCCAGGTTTGTAGGGACACGGCTTTTGGAGTGTCCCTACCCCAAAATAATCACGAGACAGCATATAAGTTATTGGAGACGGAATTTGGGACGAAATTTGTTTGCAAAATGCCAGACTTTTTCCCAACTAAAAATAGCAATAAAAAAAAGTTTTGTTACTTATTTGATAATTTTAGTTGATAATTTTTAAGTTTTAATTTGTGGATGCGATCGCCCCGACGGTGAGAGAATACAGAACGGAGATGGCATAAAAAATCCGGCTTGAGCCTGATATTTGGCAACGCGACCCTGTGCTATACCCATTTGTGCATCTTAATTTTACTCGCATGAAATCCCCAAGACAGTCCGACACGACAAACCCAGCCTCAACAAAGGAAAATCGCCTGCACTTAGAGCGCCTAGCGAGCGCTGGGGCGCCGACAACAGCAGAAATGAATGCTGGCAGCGATGTCGTTAGCGGGTTGACTCAAAACCCGAAATCCCTGCCTCCCAAGTATTTCTACGACGATCGCGGCTCGAACCTGTTCGAGTTGATTTGTCAGTTGCCGGAATACTACTTAACGCGCGCGGAGACAGCGATTTTGCAGGAATGCGCCGGGGCGATCGCCGATGTGACGGGCCCGTGCGAAATTGTCGAACTCGGCAGCGGCAGTTCCACCAAAACTCGGATGCTCCTCGATGCTTACAGCAAGCTGGAATATCCCCTGCACTATTTGCCGATCGACATCAGCCCCACTATCCTAGAAAGCAGCGCTTGTCAACTGCTGGCCGATTATCCATCGCTCCAGATTCACGGACTTGTCAGCACTTACGAACTAGCCTTAGCTAAAATTGCGCCCTCGCCGCTGCCAACCCGAATGATTTGCTTTCTAGGCAGTACCCTCGGCAATCTCAACGAGCGAGAATGCGATTTATTCTTCTCGCAAATTGTCGGTGCATTGCAGCCGGGAGAGTATTTTTTGCTGGGAATTGACTTGGACAAATCTCAGGATATTTTAGAGCCAGCCTACGATGACAGTCAAGGAGTAACCGCTGCATTTAACTTGAATATGCTCAGGCATTTAAATCGGAAGTATGAGGGAAATTTTGATTTGGCGCAGTTCGAGCATTGGGCTTTTTACAATCAAGATAAATGCCAAATTGAAATGCACTTGAAAAGTAAAAAAGCGCAAACAGTTCAGTTGCGCGCTCTCAATTTAACGGTTGAATTTGCAGCCGGAGAAACTATCCGCAGCGAAATTTCGCGCAAGTTTAATCTGAATACTGTACGGGAAGAACTTTCGCAGCGCGGTTTAAAGCCTGTACAAGTTTGGACAGATCCGAATCAGTGGTTTGGTTTGATGCTTTGTCAGATGTCAGTGTAAGATTAAATGAACCGCGAGGCACGCGGACGCGAAGGAAAAGAAAGAAGGGGATGCAGTTCTTCCTTCGCGCTCTTGGCGTCTTAGCGGTTCGTTCAAATAATTAAAAATCGCTATAAGGAGTAACAAATAACAAATAACAAATAACCAATTAACAAATCGGTTTCTGTCCCGGTTTTACGGCGTGAATGTACTCGCTGCCCGAGGTCGGCCATCCCCTTTTATAGTAGGCTTCCTCCGGCTTCCCCCAGCCCAACTGCAGCAATATTTCTAAAAAATCCAACTTTTCCCAATTAGACAGACTAACCCATTCTGTGCGCTGGGCGATCGCCTCCACGTCAACAGGCTCAATTTGCCGAAAATCTTTGCCCGTGTTAATACTCAAATACAAATCCATCCCCGCAGTTACTTCCCGCCAGAATTCCAGCATCGCCATCTTGGCCGCTGTTAGCGTTATCAAATCAATTGGTAAAGCGATTAATTCGTCATCGACTGCTGGGTAGCGGAGACTGTAGCCTTTAACAGTCATGCACCGCCAGACAATCCCAGAAACTTGATGTTCCCGCTGGTATTCGTGCACGGCAGCCTTAAAATTTTGATAAGCAGTGAACTTCTGCACGCCCTCAGATTTGAGAAAGCGGTCAATCACGGGGTTTCCTGTAGCAGGAGTTTCAGCCAAGTTGAGACGGCGGCCGTGCAAGCAAGCTTGGCGCTCTTCTTCGAGGATTTTAATCAGTTCCGCCGTGCTGTAGACCTTAGACATCTTTATTCAGGCAAAATCAATAGATTTGCTGGTCTGGCTGGTTCGATCGGCTAATTTTTAGTAAAGATTGTTTTTTTTGAGCAATATGAGTTTTGCCGTTATTCTAACTTTTCTTGCTGGTTAATTCTAATTTGATAGTTTACATCAGTTGAGCTGAGAAATCCCGAAAGCCTCTGGGAAAAAGCAGTTAAGAGGATATCGAATCGCGAGTTAAGCCGGCAAGAGCGCCGCGAGGCGTACCGGGCGGGGATTTTTCGCCAAAAACAAAGCCCCCTCTTTCGAGGAGGCAAAACTGAGCTAGAGGTTTGGAAGTTGTATTTGATGGGTCGCCGATCGAACAAACCGCAAAAAAAGCAGCATTAGCACCTGCCGTTCACTACCAAAACTCAAATTTTCAGTCTCAAAACTTAGTAGCGTCGTGAAGAGCGGTCTTTGTCGCCCCAGCCGCCGCCGCCACCTGAGCGTTTGTTGTCTTCGCGAGGTTTGGCTTTGTTGACTTTCAAATCGCGGCCCATCCACTCAGCACCGTCTAGAGCTGCGATTGCTGCTGCTTCTTCGGCTTCGCTTGCCATTTCCACAAAAGCAAAACCACGCATCTTGCCTGTTTCCCGATCCATTGGCACTTGGACGCGGCTTACAGTACCGTATTCGGCAAATACTTCACTGAGGTCATCGGAAGTGACTTCATAAGAAAGATTACCCACGTAAATCGACATAAAATCTCCAGAATCATCTTAGGGTGCAGAGAGTTAGATTCGGAGAGACGCTTGTAAATAAACACCAACAAACTACGCAACCGAATATACTTCTTGAAGAATTACTATAACATGAAGCCCGCAGAATCAGCAATTGGGTGTCAGAATTTTCTATTTTGGGTGCTGGGAGCGCAATCTCTGACAGAAAGTATTATTGATAGTTGACATCTTGGGCTTTTGGCGTTATCTGCTTGATTTGTGAAGCTTGATTTTTTTGATTAACTCTTCTAGGGCGCCCAGAACGCTGAGGAACACAGAAGAGGGAAAGTTTTACGCTCTGTGCCGGCATCTGATTACCATTTTCCGGGGATGGCGTCTTTGAGCCTCAATTCTTCTCGACTGACTAGAGCTTCGTAATAATCGGGTTTGATTTCTAGGGCGACTCCGTAAGAACTAATTGCATCTTGAGTCCGCTGCAATTTTTGCAAAACGTCGCCCCGCTGCGCCCAAGCTTCCCAGTTGTCGGGCTTGAGCTGAATCACTCGGTCAAAAGCGACGAGTGCTTCGGAATAACGCTGCATTTTTTCCAGCACCAAACCTCGTTTTACCCAGCCTTGATAGCTGTCGGGCCAGATAGCGATCGCCCGATCGTACGACGCGAGAGCTTCTTGGTACTGCTGCAAAGTTGAGAGAGTGCTACCGCGTTTTAACCAAGCTTCAAAGTTATCTGGCACAATTTTAATTACGCGGTTGTAAGCTGCGAGGGCTTCTTCGTAACGCTGCAATTTTTCGAGCGCCGCTCCTTGCTGCAACCCTACTTTTGATGTAATTTCTGCTTCCGAACTGAGCGAGATTACTTTATCAAAACAGGCGATCGCTTCTTCGTATTGCTGCAATTTTTCCAGAGCTTCCCCTCGCAAATTCCAAGCTTCTAGAAAATTACCTTCAATTTGCAAAGCGTTGTTGTAAGCGATAATTGCATCTTTGTAGCGTTCCAATTCGGCGAGGGCGATGCCTCTACCCAGCCAAGCTTCGGGGAAATTCGGATTAATTTGAATGGCTTTGTCAAAAGCTGCGATCGCTCCTTCATAATCTCTCGATTCTGTGAGTGTTTGGCCGCGCCCGATCCATGCTTCTGGATAAAAAGCATTGATTTTAATTGCCCGATCGAAACAAGCAATTGCTCCGTCGCGCCAGTGGTGTTTGAGGGCCATGCCTTTATAAAACCAAGCTTCGCAATCGTTGGGTTGCAGTTGCAGTACGCGATCGTAAGCTGTCACTGCTTCTGGGTATTTGTGCAGTTTTGCCGAAGCAATGCCTCGATTGAACCAAGCCAAAGTGTTTTGCGGTTGCAGTTGAATCGCCCGATCGTAAGAAGTTACAGCTTCAGCATAGCGTTCCGCCTTCGTCAGAGCCAAACCTCGGTTCAGCCAAGCTTCCCAATTAGTCGGAACCAGCTTGAGCGCGCGCTCGTAAGCCGCCACGGCTTCTGCATAGCGCTCCGCTTGCAGCAGCACGTTGCCTTGCCGGCACCACATTGCGGGCAAATTCGGGTGGATCTGGGTGGCTTTTTTGTAACAGGTTGCTGCTTTATCCCACTGCTGCAATTCTTCTAAAACTCGGCCCTGCTGGTACCAGGCTTCGTGCTTTTGGGGATCGATTTCAATTGCTTTGTCGAAAGCCGCGATCGCTTCTGAGTAATTCTGCAAATTTAACAGTGCACTTCCGCGCAGCATCCAAGCCCAATATTCTTCTGGATCGATCGCAATAGCTCGATCGCAGCAGGCCACCGTTTCCGCCCAGGAGTGCAGTTGCTTGTAAGCTTTGCCCAGATTCAGCCACGCCCGAGTCCAATCCGGCTTAATTTGCACTGCTTTTCCGTAGCAAAGGATTGCCGCTTCGTACCTTCCCGATGCGTACTGTCTGTTTCCCCGATCGTAATCTGGAAATGCTGCAAAAATTCTTAAAATTGGCGGCAGCAGAGCTGGTTGGGGATTTGAGGAGTTTTCTGTGGTAGAAGTCGAGAGGTCTGGCATACGCCTTACATATATAAAATTTAGTGGATAACAAGCTTGCGGTCTTATATATTAACTTATGCTTTGCTTAACTCGCTGCTATTTTGAGACCAATTTAGCATATCAGGTCTGCTGCAGCCGATGAGATTTTTTTAACTTTATATGTATAAATTTATGCAGCGTTCCCGCTTTCGGTACACCGCTGTACAATACGGTCAGGACAAAAATAAATATGTCCGCTTCCTGATTTCAAACTAATTTTAATATGTTACTATTGCACCCGCTTTTAGATTTCACGGACTGCTTTACCGATCGCGATCGGGGGTCGATCGAGCTAGAGGGCAATTATTGGTACGAAGGCGTTTGTCCTGAAAGCGGCGAGTTGCTGAGACTGCCGCGCGATCGAATGTCCGAGGCGATCGCCCGGGGTTTGATGCAGTACCTGGCTGCTGATGATTCTTACGCGATCGATGGCAAAATGTACGGCATATTGGTGGTGGAGATGCCTTGGGGGGAACAGCGGATTCTCAAAGCATTTTCCGGACTGCTGAACGGTTGCAGCGTTGTTGACGGTTGGGTGCCGCCGATTCCGGGACGCGATCGGGTTGCTTTCGACGAAGCCCGTACCTTAACTCAATTGGAGGCGATGAAACAGGAACTTATTGCACTGCATCAACTCCCACAGCGGCAAGAGTATGAAACTTTATTTAGCGAGTTTGAATTGCAATTGCAAATTTTGAGCGATCGGCACCGAAATTGCAAGCAGCAGCGAGATGAAAAACGCCAGTTGCTGTGTCAAACTCTGGCAGGAAAAACACTAGAAGTTATTCTCGAACAACTGAATCAAGAAAGCCGTTTGGAAGGAATTGAACGCAGGCAATTGAAACGGCAGCGGGATGAAATATTGCAGCCGCTAAAAGTATTAATTGAAGCTGCGGATGGGCGGATGCGGGCGCTGAAACAGCGGCGAAAAGAACTTTCCCGCGAACTTCAGGCGCAGATGCACGCCGCTTATACCCTGGTTAATTTTTTGGGGAAATCGCGATCGATCCAGCAATTGATGCCAACTAATTCTATTCCCACCGGGACGGGCGACTGCTGCGCCCCAAAATTGCTCCACTGCGCGGCAGTACACAATCTGAAACCGCTAGCAATGGCTGAGTTTTGGTGGGGGCCGCCATCGGGGGATAAGGTTCAGGGAGAATTTTACGGCGCTTGCGGCGATCGGTGCCAGCCGCTGATGGGTTTTTTGCTGTCAGGATTATCTCAAAATCAAAGTGTTTCTAATCTGGCGGGCGGGCAAGATGCCCACCCCACAAATCATCATATTTCTTGTGGAACGGCCGGAGAGCCCGTTGCCCAAATACTAGAATCCCACCCCACAAATCATCATATTTTTTGTGGAACGGCCGGAGAGCCCGTTACGCAAATGCTACCGATTATTTATGAAGACAAATGGTTGATTGCAGTCAACAAACCCTCTGGTTTGCTGTCAGTTCCAGGTCGCTATCTGGAAAATCAAGATAGCGTTCTCAGTCGGTTGCGAAACTTGTTGCCGGACGGGTTAGAACTGACTGCGGTGCACCGTTTAGATTGGGGAACATCGGGAATTTTGCTGTTGGCGCGGGACAAAGAAATTAGCAGTCAACTCAGGCAGCAATTTGAGAATCAGCAGGTTCAAAAAGTTTATGAAGCGGTGCTTTCGGGTACTGTAAATGTTGAGGCGGGGACGATCGAGCTTTCACTTTGGGGCGATCCCGAAAATCGTCCTTACCAGCAAGTTAACTGGGAGTGCGGAAAACCCAGCGTTACTCGCTTTCGGGTAATGGCGAGGCAGGGAAATTGCGATCGCATCGAGTTTTTGCCGCTGACGGGGCGCACGCATCAATTGAGGGTTCATGCAGCGGATGTTCGAGGGTTGGGGATACCGATTTTGGGCGATCGGCTGTACGGATGTCGGGCTGCTGCGAACCGACTGCACTTGCACGCAAGAGAGTTGAGTTTCGAGCACCCGCAGTTGGGAGAAAGGCTATACCTAAAGGCAGAAACACCATTTTGAGCAGAGGGCGATCGATATCTGTAGAATAGTCAGTATAGGAATCTCAACTCGCCTCTGTTGAGGAAAACTTAAAATGGTACAGACTCCAACTAAAACCCTTACCCTCGAAGAGTTTCTGAAGCTTTCGGAGACGGAACCCGCCAGCGAATACATTAATGGACGGATCGTCCAAAAACCCATGCCGCAAGGAGAACACAGTGCAGTTCAGACTGAATTGTCCCCCGCAATTAACTCGGTTGTGAGGTCAAAAAAGATTGCACGAGCTTTTTCAGAACTCCGCTGCACTTTTGGTGGACGATCGATTATACCGGATGTTTCCGTATTCTTGTGGAGCAGGATTCCTAGAAAGGAAAATGGGCAAGTGGCTAATGTTTTCTCGATTTCCCCAGATTGGACGATCGAAATCCTTTCGCCTGACCAAAGCCAAACTAAGGTAACAAAAAATATTCTGCACTGCTTGAACCACGGAACGCAAATGGGTTGGCTGATTGACCCATCTGAGCAATGTGTATTTGTTTATTTAGCCGATCGACCAACAGCATTTTATGACGAACCAGACGCACTATTACCCGTGCCAGAATTTGCCAGAGAATTCAATCTTACCGTTGCAGGTTTATTTAGTTGGCTGCTTGATTAATTACAAAACCGCATTAATATTACCGGAGATCGGGATACGGCAGTGCCGTATCCCTACAATTAATCATGGTAGGGACACGGCAGTGCCGTGTCCTCGCCCGGATTTAATATCATGTATAATTCCTATAAAATCTCACCTCTAAAATTTAAAATTGATTGACAGCCTCCCAATCTTCCCAAGCTGCTTTTGCACCAAATTCGACGATCGCACTCAAATCGCAAGCATATTCTCCAGCACAGCTAAAAGAACCGAGCTCCAGGACATAAAGCTCTCCATCAGACTCGCAGATATCGATCGTGTAGACAGATTCTGGATACCAACTCACTTGTTTGATAACTTCGCTCAGATAGTTTTCTAGATATCCTCCGCTAATTGTTTCATCAACTCTTGATTCTCCGACTAAATAGAGAGAACCAGTAATAATGTGATTTTTATAAACAAAAAATCTCCATTCTTTGGTAATTGCTCGCTTACCGCTGACTAATACAAAAGTTGTTTCATCTCTTTTTAATTCGCTTCCCAGAGACTGCATGGTATTTAAAATATTCAGGTTAAAAACTCCGGCTCGAAATGACTTCATATTGCTGTCAGGACGAACAAACAATTCTCCGTCGGATTTGAAGTATTCCAAAATTTCTGTTTTTCTTCTGACTAATTCGCCCAAAGAAAGCAGGAAATATTTGTTATTTAACAAGTATTGACCAAAATAAGTGTAGTAACTGGAACAACGGAGATGCTTCTCGTCCATATAAGCTCCCGGAATCCAAGCACTTCTTAAGATATCCCGACCCAGATTCAGAGTTCCCCTGAATAAAACACAATCATCGGGAGGGAAATATTGATGAGCTGATTCTGAGCGAAAATTGAGATACTTAGTTTGTTTGTAAATGTATCCTTGTTTCTGTAGTTCTGCTAAAAGTTCTGATTCGCGATCGTAAATATTTTGTTCGATCAACCAATTTACTTTTTTCATGACACTCAAAAGTTCGATCGGTGTTTGAGGGGCAACTTCTGCAAAGAAAGTTAGTACGGTGCGGAATGGGCACTGGTATCAAAACCCGCAGTTTATCGGTTATACTGCTGGCAACTTAGACTATTTACGAATTTTCCAGTATCCAGGTTCCCTGCTGCAATGCATAACCGCCAAAATGAGAATGTAGTCTTCCTCGATTGTGTAGAGAATTCCATAAGGAAACCTACGCACCATACATCGTCGAACCTCCTCATCAACAGCAACATAACGAGCAGGAGATTCTCTAATCCGATAAACCGTATCCTCAATAGCATCGATAAATGCTTGTGCAACCTCAACGCGTTGCTCCGTATAGTATTGAACTGCCTCAGCATATTCAGTGAGAGATTCAGGGTGAAATACATATTTCATAGCTCAATCAGTCGCCTAACTCGAGCCAAAGCTTCTTCCCCCGCAATCGGTTGCACAGAACCATCCCGAACCTCGTCTCTTCGTCTTTTTGCTTCTGTTACCCAAACTCCCTGAATTGCTGAGTCGGTGTCGAATTCTAAGCTTTCTATCAACCTGTCTGCAAGGAGTGCCCTTGATTCACTGGGCAAAGACAATATTTCCTCTGTCAGTTGCTCGATCGATCGCATAGCTCCTCGCAGAATACTAAACTGTAGACTTATTGTAACAGTTGAGATCCAGAACGTTTCCTTCTATCCTAGTAACCATAGGACATTTCAAAACATCCGAGCTACGAGCTTAGCAGTTTGAGAGTCTGAAAATAATCAATAATCGCGGAAGCGCTTTTAACAAGATGGCACAAAATCAAAAGTCAACGGTTATCATCACCGGCGCTTCCTCCGGCGTCGGTTTGTACGGTGCGAAAGCCCTCGCAGACAAGGGATGGCACGTAGTCATGGCCTGTCGCGACGTGCGGAAAGCTGGAGACGCAGCTCAAGCATTAGGGATACCCCAGGGTAGTTTTTCCATCATGCAAATTGACTTGGGCGATTTGGAAAGCGTGCGCCGATTTGCTCGGGAATTTAAAGCAAGCGGCAGGAATCTAGATGCTTTGGTGTGCAATGCAGCAATTTACCTGCCTTTGATTAAGGAACCGCAGCGGAGCCCGGAAGGTTATGAGTTGACGATGACTACCAATCACCTCGGTCATTTTCTGCTGTGCAACCTGATGATGGAAAGTATGAAGCCTTCCTATTATTCCGATGCGAGGATGGTGATTTTGGGAACGGTGACGCACAATCCAGACGAGTTGGGCGGGAAGATTCCGCCGCGCCCGGATTTGGGCAAGTTTGAGGGTTTTGAAGCGGGCTTTAAAGACCCGGTTGCGATGGTTGACGGCAAGAAATTTGAACCGGTCAAGGCTTACAAAGATAGCAAAGTTTGCAACGTGCTGACGATGCGGGAACTGCACCGCCGCTTTCACGAATCTACGGGTATTAGTTTCACTTCGCTGTATCCCGGATGCGTTGCGGATACGCCGCTGTTCCGCAATCACTATCCTTTATTTCAGAAGCTTTTCCCGCTGTTTCAGAAGAATATCACGGGGGGTTACGTGTCGCAGGAGTTGGCGGGCGAAAGGCTGGCGATGGTGGTTGCAGATCCCGAGTACAAGCAATCTGGGGCTTATTGGAGTTGGGGAAACCGGCAGAAAAAAGATGGTAAGTCTTTTGTACAGAAGGTTTCTCCGCAGGCGCGCGATGATGAAAAAGCCGATCGGATGTGGGAGTTGAGCGCTAAGTTGGTAGGATTGGCTGACGGCGCTCAAATGGGTGCTGCTGCTGGTGCGGGCCGCTCTGCATAATTCAGGGCTGATGCACCAAAATCAACCTTGAACCAAAAACCCGGTTTCTGAGAGTTTTGGGTTTGATAACCGGAAATCTCGGAAGAAACCGGGTTTTTGAGGCGAGCGGGCAAATTTGAAGTATTGTTCGGATCAGAGCCCGGTTTGCGCGTAAGTTTTGGGGCATAAACAGCGGTCGATCGAGCTTTTGGCGGTTAGCGGTTGCTAAACTCTTGGCGGCGACGCTGTTGCCTTTTTTTCGGTAAAGATATATTTGAAGCTGAGGGTGCTCAATTCCTGAAAATATTTCCCCCAAATTAAGCGAGATAATAATTATATCCTATGACTTTTAGATCCCAAAAACTATTTTTAATCGCGGGAATCTTTGGCTTAGTTTTATTGGGAAAACCAGCAAAAACATCCGCTAGCACAGTTGAAATTTTGGCCTCAAATGTTGAGGATTTGGCAGCAGTTAGCAGCGGAGGCGACACTAATCTTGAGAGTCCCGAAGACTTTGCCGCCGCTGACGCTCAAACGCATTTACCCGCTGGATCGGAACCACCGACACCTGCGGAAACTGCAAATTCAGCCGATCGCGCATCAGCCGCAAAACCAGGAGAAGACCGGCTGTTTAACCAGGGCAAAAAGCTAGCAGAAAGTATGGCTGCAAAAAAAACCGATTTGGATGCCGATCGAGATTCGCCACGAATATCAAATCCGGTAGCATCGGAATTAATATTACCCGCAGCCAGGACAGGGCAATGCCCTGTTCCCGCAATCGATCGCGGTAGGGACACGGCACTGCCGTGTCCTCTAGATCGTCCTGGTGCAACCGCAATCGATCTAAGCCAACTGCCCAACCCAATTATCCCCAGAGAGCCGGAATTTCCCGCGCCAGAAGCACCGCAACCGCCTCCACCTCCCCCCCTCCAGCCAACCCAGCCTACACCAGTTCCCGGCGATGCGAGACCGGGTATTCCGGGTACAATTAAGGTCGATCGCTTTGAATTTGAGGGGAACACGGCTTTTAGCGATCGCGAACTCGCAGAAGTTACGCAGCAGTTTGCGGGGCGCGATATCACTTTTGCGGAACTGATCGCAGCAGAAGCAGCCGTCACTCAAAAATACGTAGCAGCAGGATACATCAATTCCGGCGCTGTAATTCCCGCAAACCAGACCTTTCCCAGAGGAGGAGGCGCGGTAAAAATTCGGATTGTAGAAGGCGGATTAGATGAAATTGCGATTTCTGGAAACAGGCGCTTGAATTCAAATTACGTGCGATCGCGCCTGGAGCGCGCTACCAGACGGCCGCTCAACCGCGATCGGCTGCTGGAAGCATTACAACTGCTGCAACTCGACCCCTTAATCGCCAACATTTCCGCCGAACTCCAAGCCGGAAGCCGCCCGGAAAACAGCCGCTTGGAAGTGCGGGTAAAAGAAGCAGACAGCTTTAGCGGCGAAGTGTTCGCAGACAACAACCGATCGCCCAGCGTGGGGAGTTTTCGGCGCGGTATCCGCATCAATCAAGCAAATTTGAGCGGTTTGGGCGACGGGTTAGAGCTATCTTATGCTAACACCGACGGCAGCAACGAATTTAACGGCAGCTACACAGTCCCCGTCAACGCGCGCAACGGCACGATTCGGTTCGCTGCGGGTGCTGCTAGCACCAACATCATTGAGGAACCGTTTGATGCTGCCGAAATCGAGGGGAAATCGCGCACTTACGAGTTAAGTTACCGCCAGCCGATCGTCGAAAAGCCCGATCGCACTTTGGCTTTGGGAATGACTTTATCGCGGCAAGAAAGCGATACATCTTTGTTGGGCGAAGGATTTGCGCTTTCGGCGGGAGCAAACGATAGGGGCGAAACCCGGGTTTCGGCGGTGCGGTTTTTTCAGGAATACGTGCAGCGGAGCTCCAGCCAAGTGTTCGCGGCGCGATCGCAGTTTTCCCTCGGCACCGATTTTCTGGGCGCTACTGCGAACGATAGCGGCCCTGACAGCCGATTTCTGGCGTGGCGCGGACAAGCCCAGTACGTGCGGCTGCTAGCGCCAGAAACCTTGCTGATAGTGCGTTCCGATATTCAATTAGCCGATCGCCCGCTGCTTTCCCTCGAACAAATCGGGATCGGCGGCGTGCAAAGCGTGCGCGGATACCGCCAAGATTTGCTGTTAACTGATAGCGGTGCGATCGCCAGTGCGGAAGTGCGAATTCCGGTTTGGCGCGTACCCTCCGTCGAAGGATTGTTGCAAGTGGCTCCGTTTATCGATTTTGGGGTAGGCTGGAACCATTCAGGAGAAAATTCAAATTCCGACTCCGACAAACTGCTGGGTGCAGGTTTGGGGCTAATTTGGCAGATGGGCGATCGGTTGAATGTGCGTCTCGACTACGGTATTCCGTTGATTAATGGTCGATCGGGCGATCGCACCTGGCAAGAAAAAGGCATCTACTTTCGGGTTAATTATTTTGCGTTTTAAATCTGTAGGTTGGGTTGAGTGCGATCGAACTTTTATCTTTAACGCTGACAGTCAAATTTGATGCAGTGGCGGGATCGATCGTACGATTAAACTGTGGGATATCGCAACCGGATGTTCTATGAGGACATTGATGGGCGATCGGCTGTATGAAGGCATGAATATTCGAGGCCGGGCGGGATTGACGAATGTTCAAAAAGCGATATCGAAAGCTTTAAAAGCTTTGATTTGACACTCCCCGGTCTCTAGCTTGCTTCCTGCAGGGTAGACACGGAGTTTTTGCGTATGCTTCTAGAGAAATGGTTTTCTATTGTTGTTCACCGGGGGTTTGTACCACTCATAACGACGCCGTTCACCCGCCGCTAGGCACTTTTCGGACTCAATCTACCATTTTTATACGGTCGGTGTGCAACGGGATTGTTATACCACTTCTCCAAATTCTTGCTGCAAGCTGCATCGCTGGGTTGATTTTATACAATCAACCTACTGTTGCATGATTTTTGGGAAATGGTATTAGATGGAATTTTTACTAATTCTTGAATTACTAAGTATATAAAATACCTCTTGACTTCCTTGTATTTTCTTTTCCACCTTCTCAAATTCTAGGTCGAATTCCTCTGCTTTTTTTTCATCTATTTTATAAACATCGCTATCTTGATAAATCCATTTTTCGCCTTTTAGTGATTCTTCGATTAGTTCCTTTGCTAACATTGCGCTTGGATATATTTCGTTTGCCAGCGCTATATCGAATCTACTACCACTCTTAAACCCTAAGTGTGCATAATTACTTGGATTTCCGAAAATTACTACCGCTTCATATTTTAGTTCTTTTGCCTTTATAAGTGAATGTTCTATAAGCTTTTTCCCAAAGCCTTTTCTTTGATACTCAGGAAGAATACTGACGGGACCAAACGTCAAAATAGGTTTCTCTCTTCCGTTTTCACTTACTAATTTCGCTTTTGTATACATAATGTTACCGATTATTTTTTTATCTTTTTCCATTACATAATCCAATTCGGGAATAAAGTCTTCATGTTTTCTCATTACATGAACCAGATAATGCTCGTTACAGCCAGGAACATAGATATTCCAGAATGCCTTTCTCGTTAATTCTTCTACGATTCTATAGTCTTCGCTTTTTTCATTGCGAATAATGTAATCCATATATCCTCCTACCGCCGAAGGTGTCCATCTAACTTATAATTGTATCGCAGTTGCGGTACAATACTGGATATAATCTAAAAATACCGCAGATCGATGATGTTATGTCAACCCCTTCTTACTCCCCATCAGAATCTCCTTTCCTCGATCGAGTTCGCCGCACGATTCGACTCAAGCACTTAACTTGATGGGTGAAAGAGAGTCGATCTAACACCCTTAGCGATCGGCTTTATGAAAGCATGAATAGAAGAATACTTAGATGATCTGTATCCAGTAAATACTTCATAGATCATCTTGAGCTTCGAGGAGAGACTCATCCCCTTGGCGAATCGCTCGTCCATAGGCAAGTAGCTCCTCAAAGGCAGGTTCATCTTTGAAAGACCCTATAATTTGTTGCAACCAATTCGTCTGTTGAGAAACTACAATTTGGTTCTGCAACTGGGCGATCGCTGTTTCCACTGCTGCAAGCCGTTCCTCTAAAGAAGTGTTAATTGCCATTTGAGTTTCCCTAATTAATCCTCGATCGCGACAACCTGACAATACGATCGCAATCTGTGCGTCCTAACCAATTAGCCCCTATTCTACGTCCCTAACTGCTGCAACAACTCTTGAATGGATAAAACAGGTACAGGCGAACTCAAAAAACCTTTATTATCGCGGGTCAAAATCGCATCCAACCCTTGAGCAACTGCACCAAAAATTTGAACAGCATCTTCAAAATCAACCAAACCAGAGTTGAAAGCTGATTCCAAAACGGCTCGATCGATAGGACAAATGACCATAGCAATCAGCGTTTCTGAAACCGCTTGCCGTGCTTGCTCAACGCTGCGAGTATGTTTGCGAGAAATGTAGAAAATATCCGTGAGCGTTGTCGCAGTGACATAACCGATGAGTTGCCCAGTATCAATCGCTTGAAACAACAACTCTGCGTCTTGGAAAAATGGCTCTCGCTGCAACAGAAAATCTAGGACAATGTTGGTATCAATTAAAACTCTCACTAAAGATACTTCTCCACTCGTCGTGCTTCCAACATTGCAGCCACTTCCTCATCTGTCGGTGCGGGTTGGTCTGTCTTTAGCAAGCCTCGCATCCGCTGAATCGCGCCAGAACGATCGCCCCTGGCAACTGGCCGATCTTGTAAGGACTCAATGATGGCACTGACTAACGCAAGGCGATCGCTCGGTGGCAGTTTGAAGACCTGCTCTTTGACTTCTTCTAGCAACATAGACGGCTCCTAAAATTGAACGTGTCTACTATTTAGTATGAACGATTGCGTTCTCCATGACCAGCTTAATTCCCTCCACAACAGCTTCGTAAGAGCCATCACCACTAAGCACCCTACAGCGTAATCCAATTCTCACAGCTTATACATTTGACGAAGTTCAAGTGCGTTGCAAAAGCTATTTAGGCTATTCAGCAAAGCATTGTAGTAGGGGTAGGCATCATCCTGTTCATCTTCAAGAAGAGCGTACAGGGTGAGTTCTCGCTCTGTGGCTAAACAATTTTTCGGAACATCTAAGCCCGCTTCGGCTAGGCGCGTTGCTGCGATCGCGACTAACAATGACCCAACTGTATTAGTTTTACCATGATGAAGATCGTCCAGTCCAGGTAGAATTAGCTCTGCTCCCGGCAACTCATTCAAGCTCATGACTTTTCCTCCCAAAACTTGCATCAATCGTTCTATCTTCTCAGAGTCAACATTTGGACGCATATTCTGCACACATATTTAAACAGAAGCCATCGCAATCAAAAAAGCTATCTTTATTACGTTCTCGACTTTTGCAAAATCTTAGCCTATGGCTGCGGATCTGGCAAGGTTGTCAGTTATTTTTAGCGCTGACGGTCAAATTTTATTAAGTGGCGGTCTCGATCGCTACTTGGATCGCGATCGCACTGATACGATTCAAATATATAATTATAATGGAACCGGAAACGATATAAATCCTAACCTAGTTAACACAAGAGGGCTTGTCTTATGGTTCAGACAAAAACTAAACTAACATTTGTAGAGTTTCTCGAAAAGTACCCAGACGGATCGGGCATCTACGAACTTGTAAATGGAGAGATTGTCAAAGTGGAAGCAACCAGAGCTCATAAAAATGTAGCACGATTTCTAGTATTTGGCTTTAACGATGAAATCAGGCGCTTGGAACTTGACTATATCGTTGACAAAGATATAGTTTTCAGAACTGTAACAGCGAGGGGGCAAGAGCAAGGCAGAAATCCTGATGTCGGCGTGGTTAAGGCATCAGTATGGAATAGCAATGTCCGCGGCTACGGAGCCCTTACCGAACCTATACAATTAGCAGTAGAAGTTACCTCAACTAATTGGGAAGATGACTATGTTGATAAGTTGGATGAGTATCAACGGCTCGGTATTTTTGAATATTGGATTGTGGACTATTTAGCTATCGCTTCTAGGGCTTATTTAGGTAATCCCAAAATTCCCACAGTTTTTGTTTACTCTTTGGAAAATGACCGCTATTTAGTTCAAAGTTTTACAGGTAATGAGCGCATTATCTCTAAAACTTTTCCCGAACTAGAAATCACTGTAGAGCAAATTTTGATTAGCAGCCAAATTCAAAACCTTTAGAGAAACGAGATGAGCTTACACCGATCGACTTTATCCTGGAAAGAGTTTTTTATGTGTCGCTTACATTACTCCCTACTGTTTGTCTTCCTATTGCTATTTCCCGATCGCGCGATCGCCCAAATCATCCCCGATAATACCCTGGGCCCGGAAAGTTCTCGCGCAGTGCCCGATACAATGAATAATTTGCCGAGCGATCGCCTGACGGGCGGCGCAACTCGCGGCGTTAACCTATTTCACAGTTGGCGCGAATTCAACATCGGTGAAGGGCGGGGAGCTTATTTTGAAAATCCCAACGGCGTTCTCAATATTTTCACCCGCGTTACTGGTTCAAACTCCTCAAATATTTTAGGAACTCTGGGAGTTTTAGGCAACGCCAACTTATTTTTAATTAATCCGAAAGGAATTATCTTCGGGCCGAACGCTCGGTTAGATTTGCGCGGTTCGTTTGTCGGTTCCACTGCTTCAAGTGTTCTTTTTAATAACGGCTTTGAATTCAGCGCTGCTAATCCCAATCCAGTACCGCTGTTAGCGATTAATATTCCTGTCGGTTTGAGATTTCGAGAAAATCCCGGTGCAATTGTCAACGCTTCGAGAGTAACTCAAAATATTCAAGACACAGAAATACCCGTCGGTTTAGCAGTTCCTCCCGGTCAAACCTTAGCACTGGTAGGAGGAGATTTAACCTTTAACAATGGTTTTGCCAGCGCTTTTAGCGGTAACATTCAATTAGGAAGTGTGGCGAGTTCTGGTTTGGTAAGCTTCAGCATCGCGCCCGCAGGATTGGGTTTGGACTATACAAATGCTGCCAATTTTGGCAACATTGAATTATCGGGTTTATCGGCGGTGACAGCGAGCGGGCCTGGCGGTGGCTCGATCGCACTTAAAGCCGGAAACGTGATTCTGCGCGATCGATCGAGCCTAGTATCCGATACCTTGGGAAGCATAGACGGCCGCGGCATCAATATCGAAGCAGTGCGTTTGGGCCTTTTAGACCGAGCCTTTGTCGGCTCCAGCACTAGCGGAAGCGGAGCCGGAGGCGCTATCAGCGTCCGCGCCGCCGAGAATGTAGAACTGAGGGGAATCGGATTTGAGAACTTTCGGCGACAGATTCTCGATCCCGGTGCATCGCAAAAGCCGCCAGATGTCGCCACGCGCGAAAGCAGCATCATTACTGGAACCCTCGGTGCCGGCCGAGCTGGTAATATCGCGATCGACACCAAACAGTTAAGCCTCCGAGACGGATCGGCAATACTCAACCCCGCACTCGGTACCGGAGACGGCGGCGGGGTGACAATTAGAGCCTCCGAATCAGTAGAAATCAACGCCTCCGGGCTGTTTACCACAACTTTTAACCGCGGAAATGCCGGCACTATCGACATCAATACCGGCCGACTGGGTATCCGCGACGGAGCGATCGTTTCGCCCTCGACTTTTGGTGCGGGGAACAGCGGAAATCTGATCGTGAGAGCTTCTGACTCGGTAATAGTATCGAAAGAGCGATCGGACAGCCCCCTGAGCACCGCCCTAGCCGCTAACAGCATTGGCGGCACGGGAAGGGCAGGAAACATCGAAATTAACACCCGCTCCCTGCGCGTAGAGCTGGGAGCCAGTATCACTTCTTCCAGCGGGGTGAGAACAGCAGTGGGGGTGATTCCAGCAGGAGGGCCCGGCGGAAACATCACCGTCAACGCCTCAGACTCGGTGGAAGTTACCGGCACCGCACCGGGCCAAATTCCTTCGCGAAGTCTGATCGCTGCGGGAACGGCTGGGAGCGGCAAAGGCGGCGATGTGACGCTGAACGCCAGACGGTTGATCGTCCGAGACGGAGGAGCCATCGGAGCCTCAACTCTGGGTGCGGGACAAGGGGGAAATTTAACTGTCAGCGCTTCGGAGTCGGTGGAAATAGCCGGAACTACCAGAGACGGCATTTTTCCCAGCACGATCGGCACAGCTTCGGGAGATTTGCTGTACCAGACTTTGTTTGGGGTGCAGCCTCCATCCGGTGCGGCGGGAAGCTTGAGCATTGCAGCGGGCAGGTTGAGTGTCCGAGACGGCGCGAGTGTTAGCGTCCAGAGTTTTGGAACCGGAGCGGCTGGGAGCATCAACGCTGTCGCGGATTCGATCGCCCTGGACAACAAAAGCAGCATTGACGGCACGACTTTATCGGGTATCGGGGCAAATATTAACTTGCGATCGCGAGACACCCAATTGCGCCGCAACAGCCGCATTACCACCGATGCGGGCGCTGCTGACGGCGGCAACATCAACATCAACAGCGATATCCTGGTGGGACAAGACAATAGCGACATCACGGCCAACGCCCGGAGCGCTGCAGGCGGCCGCGTTAATGTCAACGTCCCGAATGTCTTGGGCTTTGCAGCGGCTCGCCGCGAACAAGTCACGAGTTCTTTGGGGCTGAGCGACGCTCAATTTGCAGCTTTGCAAGTAAGTCCTACATCTCTGCTTCCCACCAGCGACATCGCCGCCATTTCTCAATCTGGCGGGCCTGCTTTGCAAGGTACTGTTACCTTTAGTTCTGCTGGGGTGAATCCCACTCAAGGTTTGGTGGAACTGCCGCAAAATGTTGTCGATCCGGCTGCTTTAATTGCGGCAAATCCCTGCACGCAAGGGGCCGAGAGCGCATTTACCGTCACTGGTCGGGGGGGATTGCCAGTTAGTCCCAATGACTCTCTGGCAACCCCAGAAACGCCGTTTCCGTGGGTATCCGAGGCCCAAAGAAGCGAGAAGCAAGAAGCAAGAAGCCAGAAGCCAGAAGGGATTGACTTCGAGGTAGGAAGAGCTTCGAGGGAACAAAGCCTCCGACAAGAGGAAGTTGTTCCGGCGCAAGGTTGGGAGGTGAACGATCGAGG
>JAUBOG010000448.1:0-5627 GCA_036700105.1 Microcoleus occultus BM001215583 | reverse complement strand
GGAGTTCAGACGGGTGCCTTCCGATCTTATTTTCCTAGCAGAAAGCAGCGCCCCCGCCACCAGCCCGCCGCCGAGATCGGCCATCTTCGTTACCCGCCCAAAAGCCGCCGCCGCGCTAAGCTGTTGCGGATCTCCCGCATACACCCCAGAAACAAAAGGTTCCACCAACCGCTGCATCACTTCAGTACCGAGATGACGGCGGAAAAATTGAGAAACAGTTTCTTGGCCACCCTGCTGCGAAAGCCGATCGCCCATTGCCGGCGCCACAAACCCCAAAGCGCCGAACAGCGCCCGCAGTTTTCCCGGAAAACTCAGCAACCGAGACTGAATCATCGCCTGCGGAGTCATCGGCACCGGTTGCAGCTTATTTTCCCAATAAACATAACGCGGCAATTGGCGATCGGCAAAAATCAACTCCTGCTTCAATCCCACATCTACAGCCAACTTCATCAATTCCGGTGTCGGCGAAAAACTGTTCGGGCCCTCCTCCCAGAGAAACCCCCCCGCTGTCGCAGTTGTGATATTCCCGCCCACACGTCCCTGACTCTCAGCAACTAAAATTTTCAGGGGAGATCCTGTCCTTGCTTCCTTTTGAAGTGCGTGCGCCAAACTCAAACCGCTAATCCCCGCACCCACAATTAAGGTATCTACTACGTTCGTCATTGGTAATTGCTAGTTGGTAATTGCTAATTGGATCGATCCGGGGGAACAATCCAAAATCCAAAATTATTGGACTACTCAGTTACATTATTGCTGCGAGAGCAAGTCTTGAGGAGATTGAAACAGAGTTTCGAGATAAACCCTCGCAGCTTGGCGGTAGCTGCGCGAGGCTTCCGGCGTACCGCTGTCGGCATTCTGCAACAAAAACAGCGACAGGGAGGCGGAGAATACTCGATCGAGATCCCATTCGGGATGAGTTTCCAGGTAAGTTTTGAGAGAATCGTGCAGCGTTTCGGGAATTTCGGCAAAAATACTGACTGTTGGGTTCATCATTTTTTTAGTCTCGCTAATAAATTGAAAACAGAACCCCCTTTCGGCCGGATACAGGTGTAGGCACTGCCGAAATTAGAGCGCTTTTTTTAGGTAGGTCGCATCATTGTGCGCTATCAGGGGGTAGGTTTGTCAATGTTGCGAAATGTTACAAACTCGTTTATGTGAAAAAAAGATTTACGAAAAACTAAGCTTTTCAGGCTGTTTTTTGTTACATAACTTTATATTTTGCAGTTTGTGTGAGGGATTGCGCAGCAGGTTAACGAAATCCCCAATTCCGCAGCAAGATCCGACCGCGCCGTTAATTTCTGTGGAAAACTTTCTTTAATCTGTGGAAAACCTCAGACTGGCCTGTGGAAACACTGTGGAATGTTTGGGAAAAACTAGGAGGAAAGATAAGAATTGCAAAGGGCATGGGAATGGGGCACGGGGCACGGGGCACGGGGCACCTGTGCTGAACCCTTCGGCTACGCTCAGGATAAACTCCGCCGAAGTATGGGGCATGGGTAGCAAATAACTGATGACGGATCACTGATAACTAATGACTAATAGACATCTGCAACAAACAAACTACCCCGCCTATGCACATCGGGTTGCTGGGCCGTATAGCCCGCCCTTGAGTTTGTATTTTAGAGATGTCTATTAAGCTGAAGCAGATTAGACATCTTCCGGAAATCGACTCGAACATAACATTGATTTCCAAAGATAGGGAAACCGACCCGCAAATTTAAACTTAATGTCGGTGTATCCTTCAGATGTTAATAATTTGGTCAGCGTCTCTACTGAAAAAAACTTAATATGACCGTTATCCCAAAGTACGGTAAAATGCTTGTCGAAATTGCCAGTAACAGCTAATGCAAGGTTTTTTAAATAGCCGTGGTAGGGGGTGGAAATAATTAGGCTACCTCCCGGTTTGAGGCATTTTTTTGCAGCTTTTGCGAGTTCTTTTGGATAAAATAAGTGTTCGATTACTTCAATGCCTAAGACCACATCAAATGAGTGCAGCAGATCGCGATCGGGCAGTTCGTAAATATCTCCTTGGAGAAACTGACACTCTGGGAAACTTTGACGGGAGATGGCTATTCCGGGTTCAGAAGAGTCAACGCCTACAACTTCGCAGCCGTGCTCTGCGATGACGTGGCTGAGGCTGCCATTTCCGCAGCCGAGATCCAATACCCGGAGTTTCGTCGAGCAGGCCTGCTGTAGTGTCGTCAGCATTTCTAAAAGCGGAGATATCAAATAAGCGTGATGATATCTGGGACGGTCGTTTGTGTAATAATACGTATAATTGCTGGAGTTGTTTTTCATCGATCGAGCTAGGGAGACTATTGCCGAGACCGCTATCTTTACGGAGCGTGGGTGGACTGTTTGCGTGAGGGTTCGTCACATGAGGGTTGTGAGAGTCGATCGGCGTCTCGATCGTCTCATTGTTTGACAGGGGAATGGTTGTTGCCGAATCAATCCGATGTGAAAAGAAATCTTTGAGTGAGTGCAAAATCTCGAATCGCCGATTCGATGGGGTATCTGTCGAAGGCATTCGGAAAGAAAAAGTCCGAAACAGAGCTTTTTGCCTTTTACCTCGGCCCGAGATCCCATCCATAGGATTGTACCAAAAGAATTGGGCCAGAGTCTCGCACTTTTCGGCACCCAAGGATTTTGCCTTCAGGTGATAGGGTGCAACTCCATCTGACAATTGAGCAGGGAAGTGTGACTGAAATCACAGGCATTTGCCAAACAAATTGCTGAGTATTTTTAAGTCAAGACACTTAGAATCGAGATTGAGACAGTGGCTTCTATAATTGTGTTTAAATGTTCTTTTGAAGCTGTGTTGTCCGATCGGCCCAGCACCCTAGATAGATTCACGCTTTCGGTCTGGTTTGTTGCATGGTCGCTGTTGGGTGTTGCACCTTAATTTAGATATGTCCTATGGTTAAGTTAGGTCAATCCTCCTTTCGCCGTATTTTACTGTCGCGGATTTTGTTGCTCAGCGTACCTGTTCTACTGGTGGGGGAGTATGTTACCTATCGCAAGGCACGCTCGACGCTTCTGGAAACAGCCCGTCAAAATTTGACAGAAAGTGCAGTCAGAAAGGCAGAAACTATTGAGCAGTGGGCGAAATCGCTGAAGTCGAATCTGATCGGGGCTTCGGAAAATTCGATGCTGCAGTCTGTAGAGCCGAAGGATTATCAAAAGTTTATCGCGCAATTAGGTCAGCGGTTGCCAGCCCAGGTAGATTGCTTGCAATTGACTAATTTACGGACAAATCAAGTGATAGCCAGCACTTGCGGACAGCAGCCGATTCAGTCGCTCCCTGCTAATTTTTGGCCGCCAGTGCAGCAGCAGCAAACGCTACTGGACGACAAGAGCGTTTACATCAGTCTGTCGTGGCCGAATCAGCGAGAGGGTAAGGCAAACGGCAAAAAGGTGGCTGCTGGTACTGAGGATTTTCCAGATGCGGGTAAAGAAGGCCGCGACAGCCAAGTGAGTTTGGTGTTGAGCGCTCCTGTTTACATTCGTCGGGGCAACAGCCGGCAGTTGAGTTATGCTTTGAGTTTGCAGTCGGCCCTGCCGGTGCAAACTAGCGCTCCCAAGGGGTCTCTAGCGGGCTACACGGTGGCGATCGACCAAGATGGGACAATTTTGGCGCACCCGAATATCAAGCGCGTAGGTCGCAATATCGACGCCGAGGCAGATGCCGATCGGCTAAAAAGCATTGTCAGAAGGGCGATCGCTGGCGGACAAGCTTTTCTCCACCTATTTTCCTTTGAAAGAAATGGCGTAGAGTTGCTCGCAGGATATGCTGCTATTCCGAGTCCTTCAACTAGAAAAGAGAACAGCAAGTGGATTATTTTGGCTGTCTCTCGTTTAGATTACGCTCTCTCAGGTTTAGAAGAAATTCAGCAGGTTTTATTTAATTTAATTGTGGGTTTGGTTGCTGCTAGTGTGGTCGCGACTTTATATCTGTCTCGCGACTTGGCGCGTCCTTTGGAAAAACTGAGAGACTACGCGCTGAAAGTGGATACAGAAGCGCCGCAGGCAGTGCCGCAAAATTTTCAAATAAGAGAATTCAATCAACTATCAGAAGCACTCAATAGCATGGTGCAGCGCCTCAGATCCTGGGCGAGGGAATTGGAAGTCGCAACCAAGGAAGCGCAAGTTGCCAATCAGTTGAAGAATGAATTTTTGGGCAATATTTCTCACGAATTGAGAACGCCGCTCAACGGAATTATCGGTTTTATTCAAATTGTGCGGGACGGGTACTGCGATGACCGAGATGAAGAGATGGAGTTCTTGCAGCGGGCCCACGACTCGTCAATGCAATTGCTGAATATTATTAATGATATTTTGGACATTGCTAAAATCGAAGCAGGCACGTTTTCCCTGATGTTAGAAGTCGTTGATATTATTCAGGTACTTGAAGACGCGATCGATTTGCAAGCACCTCAAATTGAGGAAAAAGGTTTGAAGTTAAACTTGCCAGAACCTCACGATCCGATTATTGTTCATGCCGATCCAGAGAAGCTGAAACAGGTGTTTTTGAACGTGTTGAGCAATGCCGTTAAGTTTACTGAGTCGGGCAGCATTAGTATATCTGTGCGCCTAGAATCGAGGAATAATTCAGGTAGTTTTAACGGTAGTGCCGAAAGTGCTATCGCCCGCAGCGGTCAAAACGATTGGGTGGTGGTGACAGTTAAAGATACCGGAATTGGTATCGATCCCGAGCAGCAGCAAAAATTGTTTCAACCTTTTGTGATGGCTGATGGTTCTACAACTCGCAAGTTTGGCGGTAACGGTTTGGGCTTGGCTATTTCCCGAAGGATAATGGAATCGATGATCGGAAGCATTACCCTGCACAGCGCGGGTGTAAATCAAGGTACTTCGGTGATGATTTATTTGCCTGTCAATCAGCAGTCAAGTTTTTATTTTCACAGCCAGGACTTGGTAACGGAAAATGGGAATTTTAAAAGTTATGAGTGATTTTCCCTATCTAAAATCTAAAATGGTATCAGGGGCTGTCCGCCGAGTTCTAGGGATTTGCTCAAAGCGCTGAGAATGCGGATTAATTCGACGGAAGCAGATCCGGACGAGGTAGGACAGGGAGTATTTGTTTGCACGCAGTTGAGGAAACGATCGCACACTCGCCGCAGCGGTTCTGCGGGTTCTAAGTTCAATACTTCGCGGTGTCGGAGGCTTGTGGGCTGCGGTGCGATCCTGTTCGTTGGCTTCGCTAACGCACTTTCAAAAGAATTATTATCTTCGCCTGCTGCATCTGAATTTGGGCGCTGCAAAACCAGCGGATTTTCTGGTGACATTTCATCAAAAATCAATGTTCCCAAACTCCCAACAACTGTTAAGCGCCGTTGTTTGTCGGGATTGAGCCAGCACAGGTGAATGAATGCTTGAAACCCGTCGGGATAGGTAAGCGTTACCCAAACTAAATCCGCTAGTCCTTCTGAATAATTAGCAGTTATCTGTGAAAAAGCAAATTGATTTTCTATTTCTGCTGCTACTTCTTCTTGATTTATTTCCTCTTCCTTCTTTTTATCCCGATCGAAGTCAAATAGCCTTCTTGCTTCTTCCTTTACATCCGTTACATCCGTTACATCCGTTACAGAATCCGTTGCCGAACTTCCTTC
>JAUBOG010000447.1:0-5631 GCA_036700105.1 Microcoleus occultus BM001215583 | reverse complement strand
CAATCGATCGTGGTAGGGACACGGCACTGCCGTGTCCTCCGTTTATATCATTCCGATGAAGAGCGGAATTGATATTAACAGTTAACTGTTAACTGTTAACTGTTAACTCTCGACCTCTGATTGGGATACTGCTTTAAACTCGACCTCGGAGCATTTGAGCCATTTCGTTCGGGAACGGCGAGTTCTCGACACAAAGTTCTTCAGTAATCCGACCTTCTTGATAAAGACCGTAGAGCGACTGATTCATCGTCGTCATGCCTTCATAAGTATCTTTGATCATGATTTGATTTATTTCCTCATTCTGCCCCTTGAGAATGTATTCCTTAACCACATCGGTATTGATCATAACGTCGTGGAAAGCCGCCCGCTTGCCATCTGTGGTTTTACACAAAAGTTGGGCAATAATTGCGACTAGAGATTCAGAAATAGAAACTCGGATGGCTTCCTGTTCTTCGGGCCCGAACATATCCAGAATCCGGTTTAGGGTTTTGATTGCACTGTTGGTGTGCAGGGTTCCTGCAACTAAGTGACCGGTTTGAGAAGCTTTGAGGGCGATTTCCACGGTCTCTCTGTCGCGGATTTCTCCGACTAAGATCATGTCTGGATCTTGACGCAGGGCGCCTTTGAGAGCATTCATGAACTTGAGAGTGTGTCTGCCGACTTCCCGGTGCTTGATCAAAGATTTTTTGCTTTCGTGTACGAATTCCACCGGGTCTTCGATCGTGATGATGTTGTAGGCTTTAGTCTTGTTGATGTAATCGATCATCGCCGCGAGGGTGGTAGACTTGCCCGAACCAGTCGGCCCCGTCACCAAAATCAGCCCTTTGTGGTAGCCAGATATCTTCTTAAAGACTTCCGGCAGGTTCAATTCCTCCAGTGTCATTATTTTGGCAGGAATTAGCCGCAGTACCATGCCGGGGCCGGCTAAGGAGTCCATGCAACTGATCCGAATGCGGACGAAGCCGAAGTCGAAAGCGCCGTCAAAGTCCAAGTCTTTTTGGAAAATTTCTATTTCTTCATCGCTCATGCACTCGCGCAGCCAGCCAAAAAATGTATCTAAATCGGTTGGTGGATACCCAATGTCAGCAATCTCGCCCCGGTTGCGGAAGCGGGGGAATTCGTTTACTCCTAAGTGAAGGTCGGATACTCCTTCTTCTTTGGCTCGGATTACTAAGTCTCTTAAAGTCGGATTTTCGCGATTGCTGGAACTCGCGTTTTTAGGTGTGGCAAAAGACTGGGCTGCGGATGCAGCAGGCGGTTGCGAGGCTGGCGGTGGCGGTGCGATCGCTGGTGCTGGCGGTGGCGGTGCCGGCGGCATTCCTGCCGATCGGGGAATGCCTGGAGCTGGAGGGCGGGGCAGCCCTAGGGGCGGGGGAGCGCCCGGTAGGGGTGGACGTGGAGCTGGCGGATGCTGTTGTGTCATATGCGCTACCTTAAGTTGGTGAGAAGGCTGACTCGAACAGATGATTTGTGGGAGTTGGACAATCCCGATCGCCCGAAGTGTGTCTCTTGCACAAAAGCTTAACTGTTCAGATCAGTTTATCCCAAAAGTAGGGCACAGTGCTGCACCAGTAAGGAAATATTCTACCTGTTGCACGATGCAACCAAAATCGATCTAGGATCTAATATGGATTTTCGGCATTTTGGGATAATTTTTTTAACCGCAAGAGTTTTCCGCAAGGGAAAAGTATAAATTGATACTCCCAAGCACTATTAAGGACTTAAACCGATGAATTCTGTCGATCGGGCTTTTACTTCAGCTTTGGACTTGGCGAAGTCGATCCGCACTTTGGAAGTGTCGCCTCTAGAAATTGTCAATCTGTACTTGGAACGGATCGATCGATTAAACCCCAAGCTTGGCAGTTATTTTACAGTAACGGCCGATCGGGCGATCGACCTGGCCTCATCTCAAACCGAACAACTAGCAGGCTTAAACAAGTCACAAGAATTACCGCCTTTTTTCGGAGTGCCGATCGGCATCAAAGACTTGACACCAGTTGCCGGCGTTCACTGTACCTACGGCACCCAGGCTTTGGTGAATAACATATCTAACTACAGCGAATCAGTAGTATGGCGGATCGAAGCAGCGGGATTTAACATTCTGGGGAAAACAGCCACCTCTCAAATTGGCTCATTACCTTACACAGAACCCCCTGGTTTCCGGCGATCGCGCAATCCCTGGAATTTAGAATACACGCCCGGAGGTTCCAGCGGCGGCTCAGCGGCGGCTGTAGCGGCGGGTTTATGCGCGATCGCCCAAGGTTCAGACGGTGGCGGTTCGATCCGAGGCCCAGCTTCCTGCTGCGGTTTAGTGGGCATTAAACCCTCGCGGGGGCGAGTTTCCTGGGCACCTGTCGGAGATTACCTCAGCGGCATTTCTGCAAACGGCCCCCTAGCCCGCACTGTAGCTGACGCGGCGGCACTTTTGGATGTAATGTCAGGCTACACCACAGGCGATCCCTACTGGCTGCCGGATTCAAATCCGACATTTTTAGAAGCTTCCAGTCAAAACCCGGGCAAGCTGCGAATTGCTTTTTCTACGAATATTGCCCCTGTGGGCGAGGCTTCAGCTATTTGTCAGCAAGCCGTACTCGAAACCGTCAAGTTACTGACAGATTTGGGTCACGATATCGAACCTGGATGCCCCGATTTTACGGGTTTGATCGAACCGTTTACCGCAATTTGGCAGTCTGGGGCGGCAGCAAGCGGCATTCCAGGCGCTGCTTTGGAACCGATGAATCGCTGGTTGTTGGAAAAAACAATCAACGCGGGAGAATATTTGCGCGCGGTGAATCAAATGCAGGTTATTTCGCGGCGGATTGTGGGATTCTTTGAAAATTTTGACGTGTTAGTTTTGCCGACATATATGCACTCGCCAATTCGGGTTGGAGAGTGGGCAGATTTGAGCTGCGAAGAAACTTTGCAGCGGATTATTAATTGGGTTGCTCCTTGTCCACCATTTAATGCTAGCGGTTTGCCTGCGATCGCACTTCCGGCAATTTTAGACGATAACGGTTTGCCCGTGGGAATTCAAATTATCGGGCGACCGGCGGCGGAAGCAACTTTAATTGCTTTAGCGGCGCAGATAGAAGCGGCAAAACCTTTCCCGGTTTTAGATTTTAAATAGGAAAGGCAAGGAATAAAAGCACGTTTTCCCTTTTTTACGGGTATGCCAAATCGGGACTTGTGCGCGGGAAACTAGAAACCCGGTTTCTTGAGAGATTTCTGGTTAGCAAACCGATATCTTACCAAGAAACCGGGTTGCTCCCGCCCAGTCCTACTTATTACCAATTACGCTGTATTTTTTTGACAATCCCTCTTTAGATTGATAGATATTTTGATTATTTTATTTTAAATAGGGTAGCAGTGCGCTGCCAATATTTAGGGAAAAAATTAATGTTAACTTCTGGCCCGATTACCGCTCCCGTTCCCGTTTTCCTGCTGCTTTTAGCAATCATGTTACTCGCGCCGCTGTTATTTGAGCGCTTGCGGCTGCCGGGAATAGTCGGTTTAATTATTGCTGGCGTAATTGTCGGGCCCAACGGTCTCAATTTGCTGCAGCGGGACGCTACTATTGTTTTGTTAGGTACTGTAGGATTGCTGTTTTTGATGTTCCTAGCGGGACTGGAAACTAGCCTCGACGACCTCAAACTCAATGCGGACAAAGCTGTTATATTTGGGCTGGCTACTTTTTCGCTGCCGATGATATTGGGGACGGGAGCGATGCTGCTGTTGGGATATAGCTGGCTGGCTGCAATTTTAGTCGCTTCTTGTTTCGCTACGCACACGCTTTTAGCGCTGCCAATTCTCACAAAATTGGGATTGATGCGAACTCAGACTATTACTGCGACTTTGGGCGGGACTTTAATTACAAATGTGTTGGGACTGTTGGTGCTGGCGATTGTTGTCAAAGCTTTCAAAGGAAATCTCACTCTCAATTTTTGGCTGTTTCTAATTCCATCTCTTGCTATCTACACTTTTGCTACTTTGTGGGGAGTCCCCAAAATCGGTCGCTGGTTTTTTAAGAAATTCGGACACGACGAAAATGCCGAATTTATATTTGTATTGGCTACCCTATTTTTAGTTTCTTACGCAGCCGAACTGATTGAAATCGAGGCAATCATCGGTGCGTTTTTATCGGGAATTGCCATTACTCAAATTATCCCCAAAATGAGTCCGCTGATGAATCGGATTGAGTTTATTGGGAACACGCTGTTTGTGCCGTTTTTTCTGATTTCTGTGGGAATGTTAATTGACCCGCTAGTTTTGGTAAAGCAGCCGCAGTCTTTGCTGGTGGCGGCGGTGATGATTTTAGCAGAGGTGGTAAGCAAGTTTTTGGCAGCTTGGATACCGGGGAAATTATTTGGTTTTGAGTTTCCGAACATTATGGTAATGTTCGGTCTGTCTGTTGCTCAAGCTGCTTCTACTTTGGCGGCGATTACGGTTGCTTTTGACATTAAATTGGTCGATCGCGTAACGGTGAACGGCATCATTGCTATGATTTTAGTAACTTGCGTCGCTTCTCCTTGGATTGTATCTCGGTGGGGTCAACAAATGCAGCAGCCGGGGTCTAGTTTGCCGGCTGCTAGTTCGTCTAAGCGTTCGTGGGGAGAGCGAGTTTTAGTACCTGTTGCTAATCCGAATACTGAAGATAATTTGCTGCGTTTGGCTTTGATTTTAGCAAAAACATCTCAGGGAACTTTGCTGCCGCTGCATATTTTGTCCGATCGCGGGGAAGCAATTTCGCCCTCCGATAAAATGCAGCAAACTCAACTTTTGACGGCGGCGGAAACTGTGGCCCATTCTGCTGCTTGTGCGGTGGAACCGATCGCGAGGATAGATGATGCGATCGATCGCGGAATTCTGCGCAGTGCAACCGAACGCGATGCTAGTTTAATAGTTTGCGGTTGGAAAGGATTTTCCACCACTCGCGACAATTTTTTTGGCAGCATCATTGACAATGTGGTGAGGCGATCGCCCGTACCCGTACTGATTGCTCGATTTCCCGACCCTCTCCAGAATACAGCCAGAGTTATTTTGGCGGCAACTGAGGGCGAGTTGACTCAGTTTGGATTCCAGGAAACGGTGGATATTGCTAAGAGTTTGGCCGAGGAACTCAAGGCGACTTTGCAAGTGCTGTTAGTAGCGACAAAACGGGAACAAAGCCACAAAAGTGCGGCCGAGGTGGAAATTCTTTCTGAGATACCGGTAAATCGGGTGCGCGGAAATTTTATCAAGCAAGTTTCGCAGAATTTGTTAGAACACGATTTGCTGATTTTAACCGCAATTTCTCAGCAACAGAATTTGTGGAAACAACCGGGAACTCTCAAAGAACCGGAAGCGATCGCCCGAACTCACCCAAATATTTCGATACTGGTTGTTTATTTTCCTGTATCTCAATAGACATCGACCGTATTTATTGTGGAACAGGCCCTCGTTGCCTGTTCAAAGCTAGCTTTTATGGAGATGTCCGATCGATATTTTAGCCGCAGATGATGCGATTAATTTGCATTCATCTGCGATTTAGATTTAATCCTCATCCATCCGATGCAGCCGGAAATGAGAAAACTAATACCAATTTCAAACGAAATAACAGTATTCCGATCCCCCCCCTTAGCAAGGGGGGGCTAG
>JAUBOG010000446.1:0-5646 GCA_036700105.1 Microcoleus occultus BM001215583 | reverse complement strand
ACTAATAAATTGTCTGCCGGAATGCTTCGCCCTTACAAAATTGGGATGCACCCGTATCAATCATCTTTTTTGCCAGTCAGCAAATAAGTAATCATGTATCCTTTACCCTTAATTTGAATCGCGCCGCGTTTCTGAAAAGTGTATTTATCCTTTAATATTTCGTAGGTTTCGGCGGTGACTTGAATGCAGCCGGTAATCCCGTGGGATTCCATGCGCGAAGCAATATTTACAGTATCGCCCCAAAGGTCGTAAATAAACTTTTTTAAGCCGATGACGCCGGCAACTACAGGGCCGGTGCTAATCCCGATCCGAATGCTGAAAGGTTCTGAATGCTCTAAGCTAAGGAGCCGAATTTCGTGCAGCATATCGATCGCCATATTGGCCACCGCCTCGGCGTGATCGGCGCGGGGCGTAGGCAAACCGCCGACAACCATGTAAGCGTCACCAATAGTCTTTATTTTCTCTAAACCGTGGCGATCGGCCAAGTGGTCAAAAGCCGAAAAAATATCGTTGAGCACTTTCACCACCGCAGTCGCTGAAATTCTCGACGAAAGCTCTGTAAACCCCACAATGTCGGCAAACATCACAGTTACTTCCGTAAAACTTTCGGCGATATTGTGTTCTTTGTCCTTCAAACGCAGGGCGATTGCTGCCGGCAAAACGTTCAGCAGCAGTTGCTCGGATTTAGTTTGTTCGAGTTCCAACTGCAGGTAAGCAGCCTGCAACTGTTCGGCTTGGCGAATTCTTTCTCCGGCTAGCTTTTCAATTTGGGCGGTGCGGCTCAAAGCTGTCAGCATATATGTCACCGGAATCAGAGTCCACAGCATCCCCATCGTCAGAGTGCCCCAAGAACGCCAGTGCTTTCGAGTCCTGCGAATTTCCGGCGTTGCGGACACGTACAGAGACCACTGGCGGCCGCTAATTTTCAGCAGCCTTTGGCAAGCTTTATTCTCCGGGCCTGGATTGTCCAGAATCGGGCAGTTTGACCTGAGATATCGTTCCGCTTTGGCCGATCCTGGAAGCACTTGTTCGCTGGCGGGTTGGAACAGCAGCGCAAATTGCTGCTGAGGGCCGTCTGCCGCCAAATTTTTGAGAACGGGGTCGGCCGCGTGCGGTAACAGCGGCGGTGCTTCTGGCTTGTCTGGAGCCGAGCTGGCGAGATAAATGGTGAGGTAGTCGGTATTGCGTCCTTTTAAAGAGGTTTGGAAAATATCTTTACCCCGAAATACGCCCAGAATAAATCCTTGCAGCAGTTGGCGCCGGGATTCGAGGGTAGTCGGTTTAGTGCTGTTTTTGTAAATCGGAACTATGGCCAAAAGACCGAGTTCTGAGGAATTTTCCCCAGTTAGGCCCGCGTAGCTGGTGACAATCATTTCTCCGGTATCGCGCGCTCGATCGAGCGCGGCGCGGATCGATGGCCCGGAGGCGAGGTCAAAGCCCAATGCTGTCTCGTTTCCGGCTGTGGGTTCCACGTAGAAAGCTGGGAAGTATTCGGAACGCTGGCCGGCTTTGCGCAGTTCTCCTCCGGGCCCGCGCTCTGTAATCTCGAAGCTGGCGTCGGTTTCGCTTCTGGCTTTGGCTTCGTAGCTGCGCCGCTCCTCCTGGGGGACGCGGGGGGCCCAAGCCAGGAGTTGCAGGCTGGGGTGGACGGATAGGGGACGGTTGACAAAGCTGGCAAAAGACGATCGCTCGACGGCGCTGAAAGCTTTCATGTAATCGCTGAGGGCGAGAACTGCGTCTAAGTCGGAGTTTAGCTGGCGTTCGATGCCGATCGAAATATCGTCAATGCGGCGGTGCATTTCGTAGTCGCGGCGCCTGTCTTCCCAGTCCCAAACCAAGGCGAACGACAAAGCCGACAGTCCGACACCCAAAGCCAGGGTCAGCCCGGCTGGAATGTAGCGAGACCAGGATAAAGGTAGTTTTTTTAGCATAATTGCCTAGCGAATAAGGGCAGCACATTAGCACACCGCTGATTGCGATTAATTTCCCCGCCTGAGTGCCGTTGTTAATTCAAACCCCCTGATAACTCAAGCACCGACGGCAATTCGGAATTAAAAGTTAGATATGATATTGAAACTTTTAGATTAATTTCCGTTCCCTCAGCAGGGAAGTTCAATCCAGAATTCCGCTCCCTGTCCGGGCGCACAGATGCACCGCAGAGTTCCCCTATGTTTTTCTACCACAATCTGATGGCTGATGGACAATCCCAAGCCTGTGCCAGACCCGACCGGTTTGGTGGTGAAGAAGGGGTCAAACAGGCGCTTGCGAACGTCTTCGGTCATTCCCGGGCCGCTGTCGGCGATGCAAATGACTATGCGCGAGCACTCCAAGAGCTCGCTTTTACTGTGGGTTTTCAACCCGGCCGGTTTCATTAGGGTGCGAATCACGATCGTCCGGGGTTGCTTTTGGTTTTCTAGAGCGTCGATCGCATTATTGATAATATTGAGAAATACCTGATTTAACTGCCCCGCACAGCAGTTAAGTTTCGACAATTTTCCGTATTCTTTAATAACTTGAATCCCATTTTTTTCACAGTTTTGGTTCAATCGGTGCTGCACAATTAACAGCGTACTATCAATTCCTTCGTGAATATCTGCCAACTTCATTTCGGATTCGTCCAGCCGCGAAAAATTCCGCAGCGACAGCACAATTTTCCTAATTCTTTCTACTCCTACTTTCATGGAATCTAACATTTTTGGCAAGTCTTCCTTGAGAAAATCTAACTCTACTTCCTTAATTTTTTCGGCAATCTGAGGAACTGGGGACGGGTAACAGTGCTGGTATAGATTCAAAAGTTCGATTAAATCTTCAAAATAGTGGTGGGTGTGAGAAATATTGCCGTTAATAAAAGTTGCGGGATTGTTGATTTCGTGGGCGATTCCGGCCACCATCTGACCGAGGCTCGACATTTTTTCTGATTGAACTAATTGGATTTGAGCGTGTTGGAGCTGTTCGTAGGCTTGTTGCAATTGAGCTGCTTGTTTTCTCAATTGAGATTCGGAAGCTTGGAGTGCTGCTTCCGAAATTTTGCGGTTGGTAATATTTTCAATCATCCTCAAGCTGTAAATAGGTTTTCCTTCGCCGTCTCGAATCGCAGTAGCTGTCACGTTTACCCAAACAATCTTACCTGCAGCCGAAATTTGGCGGATTTCGATTTGATAGCTCTGAATTTCTCCCCGATTCAGAGCAGCAGCAACTTGGATGTTTTTTTGATAATCTTCGGGATGCCCAATTTCTATAAATGTTTTGCCGAGCAATTCTGCTGCGGTATATCCCAGCATTTCGCAGTAAGTTTTATTGACTCGCACTAACTTGCGATCGTCTAAAGTGGCTAAGTTGATACCGATTGGTGCATCTTCAAATATTTTGCGAAATAGTTCCTCGCTGGCCTGGACTTTAGCTTCGAGGGAAAGCCGCTCGGTAATATCTTCAAAGGTACACAAAATGCCTGCTACATTGCCGTTATTGTCGTGTAAAGGTATTTTATTTGTATCCAGCCAGCGCTGGGTGCCGTCGGCTTGCAGTTGGGGTTCTATAATGTGATATTCTGGGGTGTTGCTATCCATAATGCGGCGGTCGCAGGCTCGAAAAAATTCTGCTTCTTCTAGCTTCCAAGGCATATCCCAGTCGGTGAGACCGGCGATTTCACTCTGGTGATTGAAACCTGCGACTTTGGCAAATTTTTTGTTGCCTCCGAGGTAAACTAAATCGCGATCTTTCCAGGCGATTAACTGAGGGATGTTGTCGATCACCAACCACAGCATTTTCTGGGATTTTTGCAAGGCTTCAGTGCGTTCTCGGACGCGCTTTTCTAGTTCTAGATTGGCTTGTTGCAGGGCGATTTTTGACTGGCCGAGGGCGATTTCTGTTAGCTTGCGATCGCTGATGTCGATTGTCACGCCCTCCCAAAGTAGATCGCCATTCGGTTGCAGTTCGGGGCGGGCGAGGCCGCTAATCCATTTCAGTTTTCCCGATCGAGTTACGATCCGCCCTTCATATTTCCAAGGTTTTAAAGTTTTTGCGGAAATAGCGATGGATTCTGACAAGGACTTGATATCGTCTGGATGCACCGCTGACCACATAAAAACTGCATTTTTTTTCAGTTTTTCCGGTTCTAATTCGTAGAGTTCCCGACAACCGGGACTCACATACAAAAAATCATTGGAACCGTCAGGACGCAGCAAGTATTGATAAATCATTCCCGGCACGTTGGCGGCCATTTTTTTGAATCTGGCTTCGCTTTGCCGCAGTGCTGATTCTGCTAGTTTGCGATCGCTAATGTCAATCAACAAACCGTCCCACATAATCCCACCTTTAGAGCTTTGTTCGGGTCGAGAAGCCCCGCTAATCCACTTGATCCGACCTTCTGGGAAAAGTAATCTGCCTTCCCACCGCCAAGGCTCTAAAGTTTGAGCTGAGATAGCAACAGATTCCTGGAAGCTTTGGGCATCCAGAGGATGAATCATTTGAATAGCGGGAATAGCTGAATTTTGCAGCACAAGAGGTTCTAATTCGTAGAGTTCGCGGCAGCCGGAACTGACGTAGGGGAATGACACAGTGCCGTCTGCTGCTAGCTGAAATTGATATATCATTCCGGGAACGTTGGCGGCTAGTTTTTGAAACCTGGCTTCGCTTTGCCGCAGTGCTGTTTCTGCTTCTACGCGATCGCTAATATCGTAAAATGCCGATAAAATTGCTGCTTCGCCGTTAAAATTAATCGCTCGCATCGACATTTTTACCCAAAAAAAACTGCCGTTTGCTTTTTTCAGGCAGATTTGTTGGCTGTCGCTAAAGCCCTGCTGTTTGACTAATTCTAGCAAGTGATGGCGGTCGCTGATATTAGCATAAAAGTCGCTCTTTTTGCTGCCGATCAACTGTTGAGAATTCAAACCGAAAGTTTCGCCGAGAGCTAGATTTGCGTACAAAATCAGGCTGTCTTCCAGGCGCGTAATTAGCATGGGAACGGGAGTTGCAGTGGCGATCGCCTGCAATCTTTCTTCGCTTTCTTGCAGCGCTGTTTCCGCTGCGACTCTTTTGGTAATATCGTTCTGAACTCCGATAAAATGAGTTAATTTTCCGTCGCTGTCCTTGACGGGGGAAACGGTTAATTCATTCCAAAAAATAGTTTTGTCCTTGCGGTAATTTTTGAGAATTACCTTAATTTCCGTTCCCGATCGCAAACTGCGGCGGAGTCTGTCTAATTCGGCGCGATCGGTATCGGGGCCTTGCAAAAACTGGCAGTTGCGCCCCATGACTTCTTCCGGGGTGTAGCCGGTCAGTTTCTCAAAAGCAGGATTGCAGTAGATAATAGGTCTGTGGGCTTTGGTAGCATCTGCGATCGAGATGCTGTTGCTCGACGCGGCGATCGCCCGCTCTAGGAGAGACAGGTGAAAAGAATCTGTTGTCATGAGTAGCAATACCCACACTCCCAAGGAGCGGACAGAACAATAAAAATTTATAAATAGCTTGAGGCATTCTTATTTTATAATCTTATTTTTAACTTAGCCTTGTTAACAAAGTCAGCAGCAAAAAAAAAGCCGGCGCGGGAAACGAGCGATCGAAGGCACTCGGCACTTATCCAGATTAATTCAGTAAGGTGCGCAATGCGCACCGGTGCGCCTTGCGCACCCTACTAACTACTAACTA
>JAUBOG010000445.1:0-5672 GCA_036700105.1 Microcoleus occultus BM001215583 | reverse complement strand
CTCTTCCTTCGTGTCCTTTGCGTCTTCGCGGTTCAATAATTCCATATTCTTCCAGTGTGACAGGAGTATCAGGTAGAGAAAAGCGATTTCTGGATATTTTTACGCAATGCCCAGTAAAGTTTTGTAACAAAATTCGTGAAAATGCGTAAAAATTGAGCGCGCAGTCTGATAAATAAATGCTGATTCATAGTAGCGCGATCGCCCTAACTTTATTTATGCCAGTTAGGGCGATCGTTTTTTTAGTAAGCTGATGACTACCGCCAACTGCCAACTGCCAACTGCCAACTGCCAACTGCCAACTGCCAACTGACTGCTGACTACTGACTCGCAGCCACCCGATCGCGCCCGCCAGACTTAGCCCGATAAAGCGCCTTATCAGCAGCTTCAATCAGCATTTTCGGCGAATTCTGATTTTCAGAAATCGTCGCCACCCCCAAGCTGAGAGTCACGCAATCGGTGACAACAGACTTGACGTGGGGAATCGCCAAAGCTTTGACGCGCTGGCGGATGCCCTCAGCAACCGCCTGTGCAGCCGCGATGTCCGTATTTGGCAAAATCACCCCAAATTCCTCGCCGCCGTACCTGGCCGCCAAATAAAGGCGTTCTGGGGGTGCGTTCGTGCAAGCATCCCCAATCGCCCGCGCCACTTGCTGCAAACAAGCATCCCCGGCTTGGTGGCCGTAATTGTCGTTGTAGAGTTTAAAACAGTCAATGTCGCACATGATCAAAGATAGCGGTTGCGAACTGCTCGAGTTTTCCCATTCCCGGTTGATCGCCTCGTCAAAGCGGCGGCGGTTAGCTAGCTGAGTCAGGCTGTCCAAATTCGCCAGCCCGTCCAACCGCTGGTTGGCTGCAGCTAGCTGCTGGTAAAGTAAAGATTGTTCGATCGCGATCGCCACTTGAGTAGCCAACTGACTCAGCAAATCCATGTCAAACTGCTGCCACTGGCGGGGCGCAGAACAGTGGTGGGCAATCAGCAAACCCCACAGCTTCGGCACTTGACAAGAAGGATTGCCGTCGCGGTGTTCGATTCCCTGCTGCACGATGGGCACGACTAAATTCGCTTTCACCTGACACCCCGCCAAAAAATTGACGTGGCATTCGGCAAAATTAGAAGTGTGAATGTCCTCCACCGATCGAATTCTGCCCTTCAAATACTGTCCGATGTAAGTATTGGCAAAACAGCAATCTTGTATCTCCATACCCATCAGCGGCATCCATTCTTCCCCAACCGACTCCACCACCACATCTCCGTTCCAATCAGGGCGGAAGCGGAAAATAATCACGCGGTCGGTTGCCAAAAACTCCCGCACTTCCGCTACAGTAGTCTTGAGAATATCTTTGATATCCAGAGAAGAACGGATGCGCGATTGCATCTGCGCGATCAGGCGTTCCCGCTCAACTTGCTGCCGCAGGGCGACTTGTACCTGCTTGCTTTCAGTAATATCTCGACCTTCGGGCAGCAGCAAGACAATTTTGCCAGTTTCGTCCGCGACTGGTTTGAGAGAAAAATCAACAGTTGCCGTGCGGTTTGCACCTTGAAGTTCCACTTCATAGCGGACAAATTCACCTTTTGCCGATCGGGATATCGCCTCTTGCAACTGTTCCTGAATTTCACGGGAAATTCCCCACCAAGGCCCTTGCCAAAACGGCTTATTTGCCACATCCCGCAGCTTGATTCCCGCAAAATCCAGAGAAGTTTGGTTGGCTTCCAGCAGAGTACCGTCCGGTTTCAGCAGAGTCACAAATTGGAAAGAAGAATCAAAAATTGCCCGAAAGCGTCTTTGACTATCTCCCAGCATTGCCGTCACCTTTTCGCGGGAAGTAATATCGCGGAAGCGCCACACCCGGCCAATAATATTTTGTCCCACCCGAATCGGCTGCGTGTAGCGCTCAAAAGTGCGGCCGTCTTTAAATTCCAGCATATCGCAGCCTTCTGTTTCGGCATCGCTGTAAATTTCTTTAACTCTCTGCAAAAAAGCCCTCGGATCTTTAACTTGCTTGGTGAGAAATGCCAGCCGCACCGTTCTATCCATCGAGTTTCTAACTTCGTCGTAAATTCCCCACATTTGAACTAATTTTTCATTAAAACTAATCAGTTCTCCGGCGGTAGTAACGGCGAGAATCCCGTCTGCGGTTGCTTCCAGGGTAGCGTGCAGCAAAGAGCGCGATCGGTCTAATTCTGCTGCTATTAATTTGCGTTCCGTGAGATTTCGGACTGCTTTTACCTGGACTAAACGGCCTTCGCAAAGTGCGAATTTGCTGCGAACGTCGGCGGGAAAAGCAGTCCCGTCGCGCCTGAGAAAAATTGCTTCGCAGACTGTATTGCTGGCTGCGGAAATCATTTGCGGCGCTACTTTATAAGATTTTGGCGACAGCAGTTCCAGCAAGCTCATTCCCGCCATTTCCGCAGGTTCGTAGCCGAATAGCTCGGCAAAATCTCTGCTGACGCTCAAAATTGTATCGCGGTCAGCTACGGCAACAGCTTCAAAATAAGCTTCGCATTCGAGCAATTGCGCTGCTGCCGTGCTGTTGCCGTGTTCGCCCCCGTAGCTGTTGTTAATTAGCTGCTGCATTTGCGTATTTGCCGAATACAAAGCGGCCATTGCCTGCCGGTACATGGCAGTGCGTTTCTCGACTTTTTCGGCGAGGCGGTCGCGATATTCTCGCAGTTCTTTTTCGACTCGCATTAAATCGGTGATATCTACTGCAAATACGATCGCGCCGGCGACTTGACCTGTTTCATCGCGGTAAGGTATTGTATCTTTCCGCACCCAGCATTTTTGGCCTGATGCAGTTGGCAGCAGTTCGACTTTTCCCAGTTTGGGAACGCCGGAATTGATTACTTCCAAATCTTCTAAATAATATTGCTCTGCTTCGTCGGGATAAATTTCATAAAAAGATTTTCCTTCTAATTGATCGGCGGGCAAACCTCTCGATGCAGCGGCGGCTTTATTGATTCGCAGCAGCCTGCTTTCCGTATCTTTGTACCAAATCATCGCAGGTACGGAATCAAAAATAATTTGCTGTTCTCGGTGCTGCCGGCGCATTTCTGCTTCTGCTTGTTTTCTTTTAATTATTTCTTGTTGCAGTTTTTGGTTGGCTTTTTTGAGTTCTGCCGTGCGTCTTTCTACTCTTTCTTCTAGTTGGTCGTAGTATTGACTGAGCAAGTTTTGCTGCTGTTCGCGCCGCATTGATTCTAGTTTTAAGTTTTCTTCTTCTGATAAACTTGACGATACAAATTCTGCTAATATTTGAGTTAATTCCTGTTCTTCTTGGGTCCAGGCGCTGTCCGAACCCCGGCGTTCGGCGCTGACGATTCCCACCATTTGACCGCCCAGCAAAATCGGCACGTTTAACAGGGAAGTCGTGCGACCGGCAAAATAAAGACTGCCAAGTTCTCGCGTTCTCGGGTCATTTTCTGCGGCGTCGGCGGCGATCGTACTTTCCGATTTTAAGGCTTGAAAATAGGCCGGACAGTCGGCTGCTGTGATGATTATTTGTACGGAATGGAGTTTGGTATTCTGTTCGTAAAGGTCGATGCAGTGAAGCTGCGTTTTGTTTTCCCCGTACAGCCAAATGCTGGCCCGATCGCACTTGACAATACTGACAGCCGTTTCTGTTACTTCGCGGATGAATTGTTCTATATTGTTGCGTTTTTTAACTTGACTTTTGGCTAATTTTGCGATCGCCCAAGTTGGACTGCGCCAGTTTTCTCTCTGGTTGGGCGGCGCGGCTACTTGTGAAGCAACCTTAATTTCTTCGCAAACTAACAGTACAGCCGGCTGTTGGAAATTGAGAATTGAGCGGGTATCGCTATTTTCCTCTATTTTCCAATCTGCCTGCGGCATGGCGCGCGCGGTTGCTTTTACCCAGACAATGCTGCCGTTTTTGCAAGTCAAACGGCCTTCCCAACAGGCAATTTTTGGAGTTGGCGTACCGTTTTTCGGATGTACCAATCCCGCAAATTCTGCCTGCATTTTGCCTTGATTTTCGCAGTAAAATATGTTAAAAATTGAATGGCAAACTAATTCCTGCGACCTGTAGGCGAGACGGGATTCGCCGAATTGATTGAGCGAAAAAACTCTTCCCAAAGCGTCTAGAACGAAGTAAATACCCGGAAAATTGTCGTAGAGGGTTCGATACCAATCTTGTTCTACTTGTTTGCTGCACAAATGTTTTGCTCCCGCGAGTTCGCCGCCCGTGCCGTTCGAGTGAGAATTGTTGGTTTCTGGGTTATTTAAATGACTTTTTTTAGCAAACACTTTTAGCTTAACTCGACTGTAATTAATTTTACTTTCTGGAATTTAACTTTTTTGTGAAACTAAATTAAACCTGTTATTTGAAAAAGTTACGGCTTGTAACAAAAATACAACTTCTCCGGCGCGCTGGTTTTGGATTCCCAAAGCAACCCCTGTGTTTGTTGTTGGTATACCATCTGGCGGCGGTATTTCTCGCTAGTTGCGGTACTATCCGCTAAAGCTGCTATTACCCGGTCTGTCGCTGTAGCATCCCCGATTGTCGCAAAAATCGGCAATCAATGGTTTTAAGTATTTATGATAACACTCAAATATCTAGTGTTGGGACTAACTTGCTCGGGTTTCGGTTGAGGATATTTGCCCGGGCTGCGGATAACCCGGGCGGCGGTTGCAATTGTCGGGTCAGATGAGTGCGCTGGTTTTGGGGATGCTCGACCGGAAAACTGCTGGGCGATCGACTCGTAAGCGCGATCGTTTTTTATTGGGAATGGCGATCGCGAATACAGTTAATTCGACTGTTTAATAAAAATTGGCAATAATTAAATTCAGTAAATCCGATCGCGCACTTCGGTGCAGCAGGCTTTAGTTCCATAGTTTATACTTAAACCTTGTGCAGCAAACGCTAAGGAGGTAAAGAAAAGTGACTACCCTAAAACCCGCTGCTAAACCCCGACTCAATTCTGCATTCAAACAACTGATGTCCTTGCACTGGGTGATGTCAGTTGGCTATTTAGTGCTGTTTGTTGGCGGTACGTTTATGGCTCAATTGCCGAGAGAATTGTTGATTCGAGGCCCCCTTTACGATTTTCACAAATCTGTAGGAGTGCTGACAATGGCTTTGCTGACTTTGCGGATTTTGACTCTGCTGCGAGTAGGGTGGAAAAATATACGAAACGCCTGCCAAAGTTTACGCGGGAATGGTACAAAAATTTTGCTCTCCACGCGATTTTGTACATTTTTATGTGGCTAATTCCGGTGACAGGTTTCTTTTTTTCTAACTCTTTCAAAAGTAACAACGTGAAATTTTTCGGAATTGTTTTACCGGATGCGTTTCCGCATAATTCCGCAATGGTTGAGGTGGGAAGGAGTTTGCATTTTTGGCTGGCGTACGCATTTTTAGCCTTCGTGATTTTCCATATTTTAGCTCAAAAGAAAGTTGTCAGGGCTAATTGGCGCAGGTTGATAAATTTTGTTCGCACCAAGTTTGCAAAGTCTCAAAAGGTGGGATAAATTTGCGATGCGGTATCATTCTCAATTTGTAGCAGTCAGGTGTACGCTGCACACCGTACATACAGCAAATTGCAGGTATGTGAAGTAAATACTCCCTTCCCGGTAGAAGATGATTTACTTCTTCTTTTCTCTTCCTTCGTGTCCTTTGCGTCTTCGCGGTTCAATAATTCCATATTCTTCCAG
>JAUBOG010000444.1:0-5682 GCA_036700105.1 Microcoleus occultus BM001215583 | reverse complement strand
GCCCCCCCTTGGTAAGGGGGGGAGCAAGAGTTAGCGTTTTACTAAGGGTGGGAGCAAGAGTGTCTATAATCCAAAATTCATAATTCACAATTTATATGAGTTCAAAAGTTACTCTCACTATCACCGCAGGTAATCTCAAAGGCAAAGAATTCACCTTTGATACTCGCACAACTTGCATTATCGGCCGCGCTAAAGATTGTTATCCCAAAATTCCCGATGATGAAAAACACCGCACGATTTCTCGCTATCACTGTTTGCTAGATATTAATCCTCCCGACATCCGGGTGCGCGATTTTGGTAGCAAAAATGGTACTTTTGTGAATAGTAAGAAAATCGGTCAGCGAGAAGCCCATCAATCTCCCGAAGAGGCGGCTCAAATTCAATTTCCCGAATATGACTTGCAGGGGGGAGATGAATTTACACTCAGCGATACTTCTTTTCGTGTTGGTGTTGCCCTTGACCCGGAAAATGCCAAAACAGCACAACAACAAACACCTCCTACTATTCCCTCAAATCAAGAGAATTTGTGGGAAATGCTGAAAGCTTTTCTGTTGAAAGCTGTGGGCGGTAAAAATAATATTGGAGTTCTGGGTGATTATGTTTTGCTGAAGGAGTTGGGTAAGGGTGGTTTTAGTTTGGTTTATTTGGCGCGACACAAACAAACTAATGAAGAAGTTGCGCTGAAGGTGATGTTACCAAAAGTTGCGGCGAATCAGCGGGCGGTTAATTGGTTTTTGCGGGAAGTTGAAAATATGAAAGTTTTAAAACATCCCAATGTGGTAGGATTTAAAGAGTCTGGTTATGCTGATGACACTTTCTTTTTTACTATGGAATACTGCGACGGCGGCAGTGTTGTTGATTTGATGGCGAAACGCGGTGTTAGCACTTTGCCGATCGCCGAATCTGTAGGTATTATTACACAAGTTTTAGATGGTTTGACTTATACGCATAATGCGGAGATTCCCAATGTCAGATTGGCTGATGGTAGTTTTGCAAGGGGACGGGGTTTGATTCACCGGGATTTGAAACCGGGGAATATTTTTCTGGCGAATGTGGGTGGGAAACAAGTTGCTAGAATTGGCGATTATGGGTTAGCTAAGGCTTTTGACCAAGCGGGTTTAAGTGGTTTAACTTTGAGTGGTAATGCTGTTGGTACGCCGTATTTTATGCCGCGACAGCAAGTGCTTGATTATAAGTATGCGAAACCGGAGGTTGATGTTTGGGCGGCGGCGGCTTGTTTGTATGTGATGTTGACGGGATTTTCGCCTCGCAATTTTGCGGGAGTTGACCCGTTTCGTGCTGTGTTGGATAATGATGCGGTTCCGATTCGCGATCGCACTTCCTCAATCCCTCAACCGCTAGCCGCAGTTATCGATCGCGCTTTAGTTGACAATCCTGAAATTTATTATAAAAGTGCAGCGGAATTTAAACAAGCTCTATTAAATCTCTCCTAAAAAGCCTGTTTGCGATCGCCCAACGCCTTCAGTATATCAGCTCAAGCATCAACCATCCAAGCAATACACTTCTGCATTTGATTTCTCATTGTTTCTCTGTCAGCATTATACCTGCGACCGTGTCCCGGCAACACCCACTCAAAGTCATAATTAGCCAAATTCTGCATAGATTTGATTTGTTGGGGCCAAGAATACCAACAGGCTGTCCGAAAACCAATCAAATGCTGCAAACTTTCCGACCAAGCCAGATGATCGCCGCTAAACAAAAACTTGTTATTGTAAAGCAAAACTGTGTGACCTTTCGTGTGACCTGGTACGGAAATAATCGACAAATCCTCGGCGATTTGATGCGGTTCGCTGCCCGATAATTGAATTTCTACACTGCGAGTACCAGCGTTAATTTCGTCAGCATGGAGAATGCGATCGCACTTAAAATGCTCCCGGTACTTTTGATGATCGGCCACATCGTCGCGGTGAGTCAAGTACAGATAGCGAATGCCGCCCATTGCTTCGATATTTTTAACTAGCGGCGGCACAAAACGCGGAGAATCAACTAAAATATTGCCCTCGGGACGGACAATTAAATAGCTAGCTGCGCCGTAGGATTTTTCTGAATGGTAGCCGCAGTGGTAGATATTTTCTGTTACGAGTGCGGGCAAATTTTGCTGGACTTCTTTGATGTTTTTCGGTTTTTCAACAGTGCCGATCGAACTTGTGGGACAAGACAACAAAGCTGCGAGCGATCGCATTTCTTCAGCTTCGTTAGTTGGCTGGTGGTAAACCGCCGACTGTTCTCCCGCTTCAGTGAATACTTCAGGTGCCATCCACCGACAAGTATCGCAGTCAATGCAGGTACTGTCTACATAAAAGTTACCGCTGATGTTTTCCGTGCGCCGCCGATTAATGTTAGCCATTTTTTATACCTCTTAATAACCAATAGAAATAATTATAAATTAGTATAACTAGCAGCCGCGATATCTCACCATTCGTTTTAACCCCCGTCTCACAGCAAAAGTCGGTTAAAATTAAGATATTGCACCATTCTCAAGAACGGGCAAGATGCCCGTTCCACAAGAGATATTTTTTTTGGTGGAACAGGCATCTTGCCTGTTCATAAAAGGATTATTGACAGTAGTGCAATATCTAAATTTCAATCGACCATTCTACTGCTGGTTTTCATTCGCTGGAAAAGCACCAGTTGTCACCGCCACAGTCACAGGTTGTCCGCCGCGGCTCAGCTCAAGCTGCAGATCCTTGCCCACTGTACTTTTCTCGACAATTTGCTGTACGCTGCCAGCATCGCTGACTTCTTGACCGTTGATTTTTTTGATCACGTCGGCAACACTAACTCCAGCTTTTGCCGCCGGAGAATTTTTGGCAACTCCCAAAACTAACACGCCTTTATCTTCAGTCAGCCTCAAATTTGTGTTGGGATTTCGATTAAATTCTGCCTTGACTTCGGGAGTAATGCTCAACATCCGAACGCCGAGATAAGGATGTTCGGCTTTTCCGGTTGTTGCTAACTGGTTGGCAATTTGTTGCGCGCGATCGATCGGAATTGCAAAACCCAATCCTTGGGCGCCTTGAATAATCGCCGTATTCATCCCGATAACTTGACCGCGCTGGTTCAGCAGCGGCCCGCCGGAATTGCCGGGATTGATCGCAGCATCGGTTTGAATAAAGCTGACGCGCTTGTCGGGAACCCCGACATCGGCGCTAGAACGGCCTGTAGCGCTGATAATGCCCACAGTCACAGTATTGTCCAAACCGAGGGGATTGCCGATCGCGATCGCCCATTCTCCCGGCTGTAACTCTTCAGATTTGCCCAAACTAACCACAGGCAAATTGTTAGCTTCAATCTTAACAACAGCCACATCTGTAACTGTATCTACCCCTAAAACTTTGCCCACAAATTCGCGGCCATCCTTGAGTTTTACCGTCACCGTATCTGCGCCGTCTACAACGTGAGCGTTAGTCAAAATCCGACCGTCGGAACCAAAAATAAAGCCCGAACCCGATCCCCGTTCTACCCGATTTCCCGGCCGCATCGGAGATTCGGGGCCGAAGAAGCGGCGCAATTGCTCTGGGATCTCATCTGGTTCTTGGTTGTTCACCGTGCGGGACGAGTTAATTCGCACCACCGCCGGGCCGACTTGCTGCACAACATTAGTGACAAAATTAGAGTCTTGAGAGGGCAGTATATTTGCCGGCAATGCTGAGATTGGCGCTGTACTTGCAGGGTCAGCTTTGATAGCGTTAGAAGAGCCGGGAACTTGAGAAGTTAGGGCGTTGCACCCAAACGTCGCAGTAGAGCCGAGCAAAACCAGAGATAAAAAAGCAAGTTTCTTCGGCAAAGAAAAACGGCTATAACGCTGAGTTTGATCTGTCATATTTTTGGCGGACATAGTATTGATTTGGCGGGAGTTAGAGGGAGAGTTATAATTATGGTTTTGCATTTTTAGCACCTACTGTAATTAGGTTAGAACTTAAGGTTCTTTAATTTTAATTCAAGCATTTGTTTGATGTGCTTGCCTGGTGGGGTTTACCCTACAGGGTGGGGTAGAAACCCGACTGTGTAGGATAAATAGTTGATTCGCCTGTTGTCAGGGCGATCCTCTGCGAGGGCTTCGCCAACGAACTTGCGGCCGCCGCAGGCGAATTGTTGAACTTTCGCGATAATACAGACTACGCTCGATCGCGCCGACATTCCGCATTTTGCGCCAAGTATTCATGGAACCAGCCTCAATCAAATTCGCTGGCAGCGAGGAAGGACGAAGAGTCCGATCGCATTCTCTGAGGACTCTTCGCCTTCACTGCGAACATTCATCTAAAATGGTATTATTGTTCAGCAGGTTCGATCGAACTAACCGCATCAATTTCCCTCGACTTGTTCCTCGAACTTTCCAAAGTATCAATCGTATTCTTAATAAAACCCGCCATCGGCACAGCAACTATCAAACCTGCTACTCCCGCCACCTTAACCCCCACCAGCAGGGACACTAAAATCCACACGGGATTGAGGCCGATAAAACCGCCTAATAACCGAGGAGCAACCCCGCTTTCAATTACTTGCTCGATAACTGTAGAGACCGCTAAAACTGTCATCCCGAGCCAAAAGTTGTTTAGCGTAATCAGCAAACTAACCATGCAAATACTGAAAGGTGCTCCGAAGGGAATCATCGTCATTACACCCACAGCCAAACCGAACAGCAAGCCGAAGGGAACTCGCAAAATTAAAAAAGCAACAGTGATAGACAATCCCATCAAACCCGCCAAAGTTGCTTGTCCGACGAAGTAGTTGTGGAAGCTTCGCGCCAGCAGCGGCCGCAATTGCAGGCTGAGGTTGGAGGGAAACCACTTAAACAAGCCTTCCCACACGCGATCGCCGTGCAATAGCAAGTAGAATGTCAGGACTATTGTCAGCAGAAAATTCAACAAACTGTCAGCCGCACCCAAGCCAAATTTGAGTATTTCGCCGGTGAGAGACTGCAATTGGGCTGAAAGCCGATCGCTCAATTGAGTAGTCAAACCGCGAACATCAATGCGGAGATTGCGGTTTTCCGCCCACTTGTGGAATGCTTCAATCTGTTCTGTACCCGAAACGATCCAAGTCGGCAGCCTGGTAGCTAGTTCAGTGATTTGGTTCAGCAGAATCGGAGCCAGAGTGACACCTAAAACCACCAATACCAGCAAAGTCACAAACAATACAAACAACACTGCCCGATCGCGCTTCAGCCCGTATCTGCGCAGAAAGCGCACTGGATAATCCAGCAAAAAAGAGAACACCGTAGCGATTACCAAAACTGTAATCAGAGCGCGAAAATATTCAAAGACTAAGAGGGCTAACCAGCAGTTGAGTACCGCTAGAGGAAAAAATAGTCCGTAAGTCCACCACTGCGGCAGTTGAGTGAAACGTCTCATCTAGGTAATTGGTAATTTGGAATCGGGAATTGGGAATCAGTTATTGGTAATTGGTAATTAGTAGTAGGTCGTTCTAATTAAACGTAAAAAGCTTTTCTTTTCTTTTATATCCCCGACTTTTTAAATAAATCGAGGATATGGGTGCTAAATAGTTACAGCGTATTCCCTAGGGGTCTAGTTCATAAACGTGGAATCTGCTGTATGTGACCAGACATGATATTATATCAAATCCGTTTGCATCGGAATGATATAAACGGAGAAGACGGAGGAGACGGCAGTGCCGTGTCCCTACAATTGATTGCGGTAG
>JAUBOG010000443.1:0-5683 GCA_036700105.1 Microcoleus occultus BM001215583 | reverse complement strand
TTAAGGGGGGTTAGGGGGGATCTAGGCTTCGATACAAACAAGAAAGACTCAAGGTTTTACGTTAAGTTGTCAGGAATAGACAGAGCCTGGAAACGAGATAAAACCAGAGGACTAATGGCTGTAAGCTTCCAAAATTACCTTCGCCGCTTGATGTCCTGAAAGAGTTGCTCCTTCCATGCTGTCGATATAGTCTTGCTGGGTGTAACTTCCTGCTAGAAAGAAATTGCCGATCGGCGTTTTTTGAGCGGGGCGGTAAACATCCATACCCGGTGCTTCGCGGTAGAGAGATTGAGCCAGCTTAACTACACTGTACCAAGTCATGTTTAATTCCCGCGCTGATGGAAATAAATCCTGAACTTGCTTGAGTACGTGTTGGGCGATCGCCTCATTGCTTTGTTTGATAAACGGATCGCCTGGTGTCAGCACCAACTGCAACAGAGAACCTTGTCCTTCCTTATAATAATCCTTGGGACTTGTCAGCGCCAAATCAGCAAAACACGAAAAATCTGCATCTGCTGAATATAGCAAATTATCGATACCGACAGCGTGGCTCAACTGTTTGCGTTTGGCTTCATCTTCCAATTCCGTTACCCAACCGTCAAACCGCAATTGCACTGTAGCAACGGGCACAGCATCCAATTGGTAAATATTGTCAAATTCCGACCATTTCCGCCAAGCTGGGGGCAATATTTTTTGAATTCCAGGCACATCTAAGGCGAAAACGTAAGCGTCTGCGGTAATATTTTCTTCTGTTTCGCCGTTAGCTACTACCAAGCCTGTGACGCGCGTTTCTGCGCCTTCTTGAAACTGAATTTCTCGCACTCTGCGCCGCGTGTGAATTTTCGTGCCTTTGCTTTCCAAATACTCCACAATTGGCTTGTGCAAATATTCGCTGGGAGAACCTGCCAGCATTCGCATCCTTGATGCTTCGGTTTTTGTAGCAAAAAATTGAAAGATTGTCAGCATACACCGGGCAGAAATATTTTCAGTGTCGATAAAACCCAGGGCGTAGGCGATCGGATTCCACATTCTTTTGAGCGAGTTTTGATTGCCGCCGTGGCTGCGGAACCAGTCAGCAAAACTAACTTTATCTAAATTGCGGATGGTTTTCATCGCTCCGTCAAAGTCTATCAAACCTCGGACGATCGGGCTAGTTCCCAGGGCGATCGAATTTTGGATTTTGTCTTGTACGGATAGCTGCGATGTAGTGAAAAATGCCTTCAATCCGTGCAAAGGAGCACCCACCGGAAAGCGAAAATCTAAACTACCTGTTTCGCCGCCTCGATTGATAAAAGTGTGGACGTGTTCTTTGACGAGCAAATCGTCAAATGCCCCGACTTTTTTCATCAGGGCAAATAAGTTATAATAGCAGCCGAAGAAGACGTGCAAACCCATTTCAACGTGATTGCCGTCTGGATCTACCCAACTGCCGACTTTACCGCCGACAAAGGGGCGGGATTCAAAAATTTCTACTTCGTGGCCGGCATCCACTAAATCGACGGCTGTTGTCATTCCAGCCAGTCCCGCACCTGCGATCGCAACCCGCATTTTACAATTCCTTATCAGTATTTTTACAGATTGTAACAAATTTTAGAATATCAGAAATATAATTAAAGTTCGTAAATGCCGATCGACACTTGTACCGCCCTCTGAATTCTTGCCAAAGACACAGCACTAATTTCACCGTAAGGGCCCTGTTCTAGAAACGTCTTTTGGACAGCTAGAATTTGCTCGCAGACAGCCAGCGAGTCGGATTCTAACCCTCCTTCACCAGTAGCAATCAAAACCCGAGTCGGAGTTTCGCCCCCTCTCAAATCGCTAGTAAAAGGGACAATCAGTACAGTACGGCTCAATTCATTGCGGCTATCTATGGAGACTACAGCAACAGGACGCTTTTTAGTATCTCCGATCGTTCGCAAAGCTCTAACAAGATAAACTTCGCCTTGTCGCGGATAAGCTTCTGCCATTGTATCAAAGACCTTCCTCTATTAAATTTTCTTCCATTTGTGACTGAGCAAATGTTGCCCATTCTTCCTCAAATTCAATATCTTCTTGGCTGCGGTTTTGATAAAACTTCCGCAACTTATCTTCGATTTGCTTAGCATACCAGAGACGGAGAGCTTGCTCGATCGCCTCCGTCCAATTATCAGTCAACTGGTCTATCTTTTCCGCAAATTCAGCATCAAGAGCCACCAATACTTCTCGCTTTACATTAGAATTTGCCACGCTCGTTCTCCTTAATAATTAAAAAAGTAGGGTGCGCACTGCGCACCTTACATCTTACTTTTATTTCTTCCTTTTCACAACAGTTAACAATTAACAATTAACAGTTAACTGTTAACTAACTTCAAAACATCGGCATCAACTGAAGCGGCCCAATACCCAAGTCTTTAGCAGACACCCAGCGCACCTCAAGCAAAGCCACCATATCCTTAAACTGAGGCTGGCCGCGAGAAGCACCCATCAACCCTTTAGCAATAATCAAACCGCACCAACCGTTCGTTGATTTACAGCGGCGATCCCACTTTTTGCGAGCTTCCTGATGCACCGGATCGTTATCGTTAAACTCCCCAAATAAATACAAATCCCCATTTTTAGTTTGCAAAATACCCAAATCGTACTGCTCGTCCTGAAAAGGATTTTCGCCCGGATTAAAACCAATTGCCTTCACCCCTCCAGCTTCTTTCAAATCCTGAATCATAGTTTTCGCCTTCGGATTAGAAGTTTGGATCATCACCACCGGCAAACCATCACCGGCGGTATTAATATCAATTTCTGCACCTTGGTGAAACTGGACATTTGCGCGCAGGAAGTCTACCGTTTCCCAAGGTACGGCACCCAGACTCAAAAATGAATTTTGCGGCACTAAATCGTCCCGCAGCAGCGGCATTTCAAATTCATCATCATCGTCATCATCATCGTCATCGCCGAGCATTTCTAATAATTCGTCGGACACATCAGGCATCGTCGAAACTTTAACGGATACCTGCTGAGTTCCCCCGTCAGGCTGCGGAACAGGGATGCGGTAGCGGCTGTTGAGAGCGGGAAACGTTTCTGCTGCAAGTTTGCGGCGGCCATTGCGGAAAAAGCGGTGAAATGCTTCGAGAGCAACTAACATCGTTAGCGCTTCTTCTTCGTAAAGAATCGATCGCAATCCTTCTAAAGGATGCAGGTTGCCGAAATTCGGTTCTATTTCCGATGGAGGCAAATCGGCTAAATCAATTTCATCCTCATCGTCATCCTCATCAATATCCGCGGCGCTTTCAAAGGTGAGAAACAAGCAGTCTTGCCCTAAAAAAGCCTGTTCTAAATCTTCAAAAGAGTCATCGTTGACAACTCGCTCTCGAAACCGCTTCAAGGATTCAAGGGAGCGGTACAGCAAAACACCGTAATCCATTCTGCCTTGTCCCAAGACAGATACGTAGAGGCTGGCGACATCCCACTGATTGATTTCAATAGAGATAATTTGGTGTTCGCTCAGAGTTCTCCACGGAGCGTCATGCCAAATTTGAGCTGCTTTTTCCATGAGAACTTCAGCGTACTGAGGAGGCAATTCGGGAGGCCGATTGATTGCGACTTCTTCCATTCCCCGAAATATTTCGTCAATTAGGGGCAATTCCGGCACGTAGTCGATCGCAATTCCTAAATCTTGAAGTACGCCCCGGAGGTAAAATTGAATTTCTCGGTTTTTGACGACTATTTTTTGGGGACGGACTGCGGGGGCGGGACTTTGGGGATGTTCCATCGCGCGCAGCAGGGCCCGGACGATCGCCTCTGGGCCGGCATCGGGGCCTACCATATCCATAGCCCTCACGATTCCTTCGGAGCCATCCACCCAGAGAATGCACTCGCCACCAGCTTCTAGAACGTCATCGTCATCTATCATCATGTGCGATTCAGCATTAGACAAGGGTCGGCGATCGCCCTCCCACACGCTGGGAATTTGAGGTAAATTTTGTAGCCGACGAAGAGTAGTGCGATTCAGCGCTGCCATTAGAGTAAGCCCGTTGGGTGAAGCATGGTTGCAGTGCCCCACTAAGGGTCAACCGCTGCTTCTCAATCATAAACCGTTATGGGGAAAGGGGAGAGGGAACGGATTTCGGAAGCAGGAGTGTTTAATTCTTTGTAATCGCAATCCCCCTGCGGTTGTTCGATCGCCCTCAAACTCAAAGGCACGCCCCTGCTGTGGGAAGGACAAGCGCACTGCGGTCGGGCCGAGGGTTCCAACAGTCCTGTACAATAAGTGAATAAGATGAAACTCTTAGCATTCAACAAGGAGTTCGCAAAATGACTCAAGCCACTTCACAAAAGCGGGGCATTCAAATGACGGACTCTGCAGTCCGTCAAGTTTTAGGCCTCAGAGAAAAACAAGGCAAAGACCTCTGCTTGCGCGTAGGAGTACGGCAGGGCGGCTGTTCTGGGATGTCCTACGTGATGGATTTCGCAGATCCGAGCACTGTCAAATCAGACGATGAAGTGTTCGATTACGAAGGCTTCCAAGTAGTGTGCGATCGCAAAAGCATTCTCTATCTCTACGGTTTGGTACTCGATTTCAGCGACGCCATGATCGGCGGCGGCTTCCAGTTTACCAACCCCAACGCCACTCAAACTTGCGGCTGCGGCAGTTCTTTTTCTACATAAAACCTGAAAATAGGGCATCGGGCAAACAGTTTTGAATAGCCCCATGCCCTTTTCAATCCAAAATCCACGCATCCAAAATTCAAAATCGAATGACTCCTGAAGAATTGTTTAAAGACGGTTTCGATCGCTACCAAGCAGGCGAAGCCCCCAAAAATTTGATTCCCGTGTTCAAAGAAGTGTGCGAGAAAGCCCCGAAAAACGGCAATGCCTGGGCCAGCCTGTCCTGGCTGTACCTATTGGAAAACAAGCCCTCATCCGCTCACAAAGCAGCGAAAACCGCCGTTAAATTGAACCCCCACGACCCCCAAGCCCGGATCAACTTAGCAGTTGCCATCCTGGATCTCAAAGAAAAAGGCGTGCGGCCCCATGTAGAAGTGACTCAGCAACTGCTGATGGCCTCCGACGAGTTGTTAGAAGAAGTTAAAAAAAATTTTGAAGATGGGTTAAGCAGGAAACCCGATTGGAAGAGTCTCAGCCGCATCCAGCAATGGCTGTTTGAGCCTTAACCACGGAAACCAGTCGATTTTTGCGCGGGGATCGCGGAAATCGGCTTTGGGATTTATTACGAGATCGTAATAAATCAATAAATAACTTTATGGAAATCTCAGAATAGCAGTGCTAGTATTTGGAAACTTAGACGATTCAGCAATCCGCCCAGCAGAATACAGGCTTAGTTAACAATACAGTACCAGGAGTTTTAAGACTATGAGCACTGAGAACCACGTTAATATCAAACCAGCGACTCGCAATCACAAAGGTTTCTTCATTCAGCCAGCATCCTACAAGCTGATGAGCATTGATAAGTCTGGTTGGGCCTTGATCTGCATGGACAAAGCTGTTTGTCATTATGTCGATCCAGATGATTTGCAACTGCCGAATAAATCGGGAAATACTGAAGGTTAATCCAGAAGTTTTGAGAGACTTTAAAATGCTTTACTTGAATAGCTGCCCTCATTTGAGGGCAGCATCTTTTTTGGGTTAGTTGAGAGTTGTTAATACCAATTTTCTAAAATCCTGCAACACTCTTTTACCTCCCCTAGCC
>JAUBOG010000442.1:0-5698 GCA_036700105.1 Microcoleus occultus BM001215583 | reverse complement strand
CCTACGGGGAGTTAAGGATAGGCGGGTGTACTTCATAAATAGGGAATCTGCTGTATTAGTAACGCTTTTTCAATCTAAAATCTAAAATTGATCTGAGGTATTGCGATGATTCGACTATTGCTCGTAGACGATCAAAGTTTAATTTGCCAGGGGCTACAAGCCGTATTGAATCAAGAAGCCGATTTACAGGTGGTGGGAACTGCTGAGAATGGTCAAGTGGCGATCGAACTCACCGCCACTTTGCAGCCGGATGTGGTGCTGATGGATATCCGAATGCCCGTGATGACGGGGATTGAAGCCACTCGACTCATCGCCGAACAGTTTCCAGATATCAAAGTATTGGTGCTGAGTACGTTTGATGACGACCGCGATATTGCTCAGTCAATGCGATCGGGCGCGAAAGGGTATTTGCTCAAAGATATGCCAGCCCCAGAACTCGCAGAAGCCATTCGTTTAGTGCATCGCGGCTACAGCCAAATGGCTCCGGGATTGATGGAAAAGCTGCTCACAAATGTTTCAGATTCAGGGGATTGCACCCCTCAGACAGAGCCCGAAGAATTAACGCAGCTACCGCCGAGGGAACGCGATGTTTTGCGCCTGATCGGTCAAGGCTGCACGAACCGCGAAATCGCCAATCAACTGCACCTGGCAGAAGGAACGGTCAAAACTTACGTCACTCACCTGCTAAACCGTCTGGCGCTTCGCAATCGATCGCAACTTGCAATTTATGCTAATTCGATCGGCTGGGTGCTTAACGGTTAAGTCTACAGACAGCCACTTCTGACTTCGGGTAATATCCGATCCGGTAGCATCAGAATTAATATTACGCCGTAGTCAGGAGACGGCAGTGCCGTCTCCTCGCCGATCGTTCAGGTGTTACCGGAATTGATATAATCCCTTATTTCGAGCAGATTCCTAAACGCTAATAAAGGAGGAATTAGGCACATTGATCGTGTCTTGAAGAACAGCAATCCGGTTTCCGTTTAAGAGAATCTCCGTGTCAAATGCGCTGCCTCCCAGTTGAAGGTCGCGATCCTTCCTTAGCGTGTACTGAGACAGACTGCCCTTAATCTGAATCTTGTCGCCCTCAGCCGATGAAAAACCTCGGATCAGCGCGAATTGGCTGGATGCAGTGTAGAAGGCAGTGGAGAAATTGCCAAGCACATAGGTATCTGCACCACCTCCACCTAAAAGATCGTCAACTTGAGAACCAGATTGATTGCCGAAGCCATTTAAGATGTCATTGCCCAATCCCCCCGTTAGGAAATCTGAGCCCGCCTCACCATTCAAAACATCGTTGCCTTGGCCCCCACTCAACACATCGTTGCCAGTACCACCGAAAAGTACGTCATTGCCACCATTACCCTGGACGTTATCATTTCCGTTTCCAGCAAAGATGGTGTCGTTACCATCAGTAGACAGAGCAGCACCACCGTTATCACCAAAGATGCGATCGTCTCCGTCAAGACCTTGAATGAAATCGTTTCCTCCAAATCCCCTGATGGTATCAGCTTGTAAAGTGCCGATCAGATTGTTGTTGCCGTTATTACCTGTAATTTCCATGTTTGATTTTCCTTTTTGTTGTTAATCCAGTGATGTGTAGAACCTAACAAGGCATCGTCTACCCATCGTCCACAGCAGCGTGAATTTATCGTGAATTTGCGGTAAAAATTTTGGCTCACTTACTGGGACACGACCGCGGTAATTTTTGCAAACAAAACTAGATTGTTGGCTGACAAAATACTTAAGTAAATCTACTCAACACCGCAACTAAAGTGAGCATAAATTACTCTCTTTTATGGAGGTATGTCAAGACCTTATTGAGGTGCTTTTTTTTGATTCAATCTTTACGATTGGGAAGGAAAGTTAAGCAAATAACTTAACTCTCAACCAAACGAATCCTATCAATTGCGTTGGCAGCGTAACGATATTATTACCACAAAATATAAGCGCAATTTCCTGTTTTGCAAATCCCAGTCAACAGTCAAAACCACCTGACGTTGCAACCGGAATTGATATCAAATGGTACTCGCTCAATTAATTTTTTGTAGGAGACACAACGTTATGACTCGATTAGAGTTAGTATTGCTCGGACCGATGCAAGTAATGATGAATGGGCAGCCAATCCTGACTTTCCCCTATGAAAAAGTGCGGGCGCTGTTTGCCTATTTAGCGATCGAATCTAACTATCCCCATCACCGCGATCGTCTGGCTGCGCTGTTGTGGTCAGACCAGTGCGAATCAAACGCTCGCAGCAATCTTCGCAAAGCCTTATGCACTCTCCGTCATCTGTTAGGAGATTCGGTGGTGGACTCACCGCTATTTCTCACCACGCGCCATACGATTCAGTTTAATCCCAGGAGTGAGCATACGCTTGATGCGGCTGTATTGAGTCAGTTGCACGCGCGGCGAAGCTATCTCGCAGGGAATCGCCACAGTCAACATTCCCATTCGGATACTGAACTTGGCCCAGAATGCGTGTCTGATTTAGAACAAGCAGTTGCTTTGTATCGGGGAGCATTTCTCGATCGCATTCAACTCCCAGATAGCGAAGATTTTGAAGCGTGGGTGATGCTGAACCGTCAACGCTTCCATGAATTTGCGGTCAACGCCTGTGCAGCACTTGTCACACACTACGAACACCAGCATAACTATCAAAAAGCACAACATTACGTTCAACGGCAACTTCAACTCGAACCTTGGAATGAATCAGCCCATCGATGTTTGATGCGGATTTTGACACTGTGCGGACGGCGCACGGCTGCTTTGAAACAGTACGATCGCTGTTGTGCGATTCTAGAACAAGAATTAGCCACCGAACCAGAACTCACAACGATCGCGTTGTGGGAAGCAATTCGTTCAGGCACATTTCCTGGCTTTGCGAGTGCTGAGTGCGATCGGGTGAAGCTACTATCCATATCTGCGGTGTCTCATGTCAAATCCGGTAGCACCGGAGTGACAGACAGGACTTACGCATAAAACAGTCAAACAATATCAAATTCAAACACAGACTGCTGTCAAATTATTTAATTGAGCAACTGAAACGTCCTGATGTTCCTTTTGTCGTCCGACAAAAGTATTAAGTAAATACACTCAGCAGCTCGACCAATGTTAACAGCAGCTAGTATATTTCGGTAGAGTTTAGTTCAAGACGTTTTTCAGATGTTTATCTTTGGTTCAACCTTTACGATCGAGACAGTTAGGCAAAGAACTTAACGGTTAGGAGGGAATTATGGCATCAGGAATGATGGTCAAAGGCAAATGGACTGCCGACTGGAATCAGCAAGATCGGAGCGGTAAGTTCCATGAAACGCCGACAATGTTTCGATCTCGCGTAACCGCAAATGGATCTAGCGGGTTTAAGGCAGAAGCAGGACGCTATCACCTCTACGTTTCCTTGGGCTGTCCGTGGGCGCACCGCACCTTAATTATGCGAGAACTCAAAGGGTTGAATGATGCAATCTCAGTCTCGATCGTCGCTCCGATTATGAGCAACAAGGGCTGGATGTTTTCTGACGCACCAGGAGCCATTCTTGACTCAGTAAATCACGCTCAGTATTTACAAGAAATCTATCTAAAATCCGATCCAAAATACACGGGACGCATCACTGTTCCAGTGTTGTGGGACAAGCAGAACCAAAGGATCGTTAACAACGAATCTCGCGAAATCATGCGGATGTTCGACGTAGAGTTTGCAGAATTGGCAACGCAGAATATAGATTTATACCCGCGCAATTTACAGCAGAAGATTGATGCAGCGATCGATGCCATTTATCTGCCAATCAATGCTGGTGTATATCGCGCTGGTTTTGCAACTTCGCAAGCAGCCTACGAAGAGGCGGTAACTGAACTCTTCGAGAATTTAGATCGATGGGAAACTGTTTTGAGCAAGCAGCGTTATTTGTGCGGCGAGCAACTCACTGAAGCTGACATTTGTATGTTTGCAACGCTCTATCGATTTGACTCGGTATATCACGGTCACTTTAAGTGTAATTTGCGGCGGATTATCGACTATCCGAACCTGTGGAATTATCTCAAGGATCTCTATCAGCGTCCTGAGTTCAAAGCGACGTGCAATCTCGACTATATTAAGCGCGGTTATTACATGAGCATGACCGATATTAATCCCAATCGAATTGTGCCGAAGGGGCCGATCGTCGATTTTGACGGACAGCACGATCGCGATCGCTTCGGCATTTAATATAAATTCCAGTCGCACCGTCATTCGATTTTAGATTTTAGATTTTAGATTTTGGATTGATCCCACGGATAAATCCGGGGGCTTGTACCATCTTGAAATTCAAGGAGAATTAAAAAAATGGCTACTACCGTATCGGCAAATTTGAAGATTCTGACAACAACTAATACTCATGAGTTAGACACAGCGGCAGAACCCATTGCTAAGGCTCCCAAGCATCATTTTGTCGCTCGCTGGTTAATGGACGAAAATTCAAAACTCTACTGCCAGTGGGTGATTGAAGATTAAGTTGAGGTTGTGTGTTCATTGCCCCAGACCATAGTTGTTTTGACTGTAACAGTAATTTTGATACACCTCAGTTAAGCAGAAGGAGGCTTTTATGACTGCCATTTCAATTTCCAAATACAGTTATTCATCGATTCTAAACGAGGCCGCCAAGATAGCTTGGCGAGTTCAGGATTTGATTGGTGAGGATAAACGTTTAGATTTCAGCAAACCCTTTTTACCTGAGACGATCGCCCACACGCAAGCAATCTCCTGCCTCAGCCCAAATGAACAATTAATCCTGAATCACATTCGCGGTAACAGCTACCTGCATCTGTTTGGTTTGGTTGAGGAGTTCATTCTGCCTCTGGTAGTGAATCACGTGCAATTCATCGGTTGTGAAAATATCGAAGCGACACAAGCTTACCTGTGTTTCGCAAAAGAAGAGAGCAAGCACATCCACCTGTTTCGCCAGTTTGCTAGTGCATTTGCAGCAGGATTTGGGTTCCGCTGTGGCGCGATCGGGCCGCCAAGGGCGATCGCCGATTTCGTCCTGCAGCATAGCCCGCTTGGGGTGGCATTAGTGACTCTTCACATTGAGTGGATGACGCAGCGCCACTTTCTCGATAGCGTTCGCTGCTACCAGCAGGAACCGATCGATCCCCTGTTTTACAATCTGTTGAAGCATCACTGGCAAGAGGAATCCCAGCACGCCCGCCTGGATACTTTGATGGTGCAGGATCTGGCTCAAAAACTCAATTCTTCAGCGATCGAAGCTGCAATTGATGACTATATCGGCATCATTCAGTACCTGAACGAGGGATTGAAAGCCCAGGTACAGCTCGATATTGCCTCTCTTGAGATGCCGATCGCGCGAACGTTGACTGCTGCTGAACGCGAAGAAATCCGGCAAGTTCAAGAGTTTTCTTACCGGAAGGCATTTCTCGTTTCTGGCATGACTCACCCTAACTTTGTGCAAAGCGTGCAACAGTTGAGCCCCACCAGGTATGCCCGAATTGCGGCGATCGCCAACTCTTTTTCCTCCAGCGACGGCTAACGGAAAAACAAAAGGGTTGCATCCATGCAACCGATTCGATTCAATTGAGATTTTGCACCATTCGTGTGGAACTTGTAGGGGCGGGTTCGCCAAGGGTCTTAAAGCTTGCAAACAGGTTAGATAAGGGTGCATCTCAATTTGGAAAGGGCGAAGCATTCCGGCAGACAATTTATTAGTGA
>JAUBOG010000441.1:0-5743 GCA_036700105.1 Microcoleus occultus BM001215583 | reverse complement strand
CTTAATAAGGGGGGACTCGCGGGGGGTGAATTTGACGAGAGCAAGAGGTCTAATTTAGATGCACCTGAGCTTAGCAACTTCCCTGATTATTACAGCGTATTCCAGTGAAGTGTAGGGACAAGGCAGTGCCGTGTTCCTACGGGGAGTTAAGGATAGGCGGGTATAGTTCATAAATTCGGTATCTGCTATATGAGGCTCTTAATTGCAGTTTCCCCCTTCACTCAATTGCAACTTCGCTCGTATCCTAGCGCTAACGCAGCGCTTCGCTAAGGCGTCTTCGCGGTTCCATCTTCCTTTTTCTATAACTGTTGTCGAAAATTATTTTGCTAGTATAAAAAATATGACCGGGGAAACCTTAGAACCTACTCGCGGAAAATTAGAACGGAGTCTGGCGCAGGGAATTCAAGCTTTGTACCGCCAAGCACTCGGACACCAAACGAGTCAGGCGCTGTGCAATCTTTTGGATAACAAATTGATAATCGTGATCGAAAATGCGATTACTCAACCTGAAAAACTGCTGGTTCAGAACGGTCAAGAAGATTTGGCTTCGCAGGTGCGATCGCAACTAGAATCTGTTCTCGAATTGCAACTGAAAGATTTAATCACAGAGATTTTAGGCGTGGGAGTGATTGATTTGCTCACCGATGCGACCTTGGAGACCGGCCGCACCGGAACGATCGCAATTTTGGAGTCTGTACCTAAAGTGCGCGATTCTAATTCTAAGTCTAAAACTTAACCGGAAACGGCCGGCTGATACTTGAGGTGGTGGCGGATAATCGTTTCTAAATCCTGGATGTTAAAAGGTTTGGAAAGGTATTCGACGCAACCGGCCTTGAGAATCCGCTCGCGGTCTTCTGTTTTGGCTAGTGCTGTGATTGCCACAATCGGAATGTGCATCAGTTCGGCGTGTTGTCTGATGCGCTTTACTAATTCTATACCGTCTATATCCGGCAGGCAAATGTCGAGTACGATCAGGTCGGGAGGTCGATCGACTGCTGCGGAAAGAGCTGTATACCCGTCAACGGCTCCCACGCACTCGCAGCCGAATAAATCGAGGATTTGTGTCATCAGCTCTAAGTTGTCGTGATTGTCGTCTACAGCCAAAACTAAAGGACGCTGGTCAACCGCCGGTTGACCGTTACTAAAAGACGAAGATTCCAAATCCTTAATCCAATTAGGGTAGTTCATAAATAATGCCGAGCGTCGAAAAACGATCGAAAAAGTTGTCCCCGAGGCATTCTTCAAGTGGCACTCGGGCACTTGAAACAGATTGGCTCGTATTTGTAGCTTTTAGGTAGCCAGTCTTCGGTATAGACCGATTCTACAATATCAGTGCCGTGCTGGAGCAGTCTTTGCCCCAGCTTGCACTGATGATAGCATCTCCATAATTTTACTGAAGGAGAGCGCAGATTAGTAACTTGCGTTTGCGGGCGTGCTATCGGAGGCTACCAGACGCGATAACTAACAAAAGCATTACTAATAAAGCATCCTACCTTAATTGCTTTGAAGAAATTGCTGTGAAGGGTGACTGCAGCTTTTCAGGGTACAACCTACAGTAGGCGCCGATGGCACTATGTGGATCTACCTAAAGGAAGATTATTGCAGGCAGTTAATTTAAACAACTTCCACCTGCTGAGAGATACTTGTTGCCGGCGGTTTAGACTTTAATGTTTTTTATTACTATTTATCGCAAGTTTAGCAAGTAAAAATATCAATTTTTACTGTTGTTTTACCGGATATCAACCTAGGAGATTTTGATGACAATTGCAATCAGAGACGACTTGACTTACATTTTGCTCAAAAAGATTGGCAGCGGCAACAGCAAGGGAGAGGCGGAAATTAGGAATGCAGCCGAAGAATATGTCGGTCGAGATGTGGCGGAAGCGGAATTGCTCGGTCATTTGGACTACCTCAACCAAAGGGAATTTATCAAAGCGGAATTTAGCGGCGATCCTTACGGAGGCGCTGAGTTACTGCCGCCTTTAGTGGCATTCCAAGAAGCCGAGTTAACCGAAAAAGGCCGCAAACTGTTACACAAAATGGAGACGAATCCTCCGACTTCGCTGCACCAAGAAGGGTCGGCAGTTCCGATCGCTTCTAAGGATATGCCGTTTTTGGAAAAAGTGATGGTAAACGGTAACATGGAGGATATTTTTGATGCCCGCGACATTACTGAAGTGGTGTACCGGATCGTGCGCGATGTGATGACAACAGAAGCCACCGATCGCGTGGAAGCCGAACTGCACAAAGAAGTTTTACCGACGGACGACAAAACCCTCCAAACAGAAATAGCTGAGCTCTGGAAAGATACGAATCCGCTGGTACGATTGCTGAGCCGGGTGCGTCACCCTTTGCGCGGGCCTGCACCTGTGGGCATCGATTCCAATTTGTTTGTACGGAGGGTGGAACTAGAAGGCTCGCTTCCTTCGGGAGTCAAACCGGAAACTGCGATCTCGGCTGTATTTTCGGCAACGAAGGATGAGTTGTCCGAGGAGCGAATTCAGGAAATAGCAGGCTTTTTGCCGGACAGAATTCGGGCAATTTGGGAGTCGGCTTAACGGGATATTTCCGGGTATAAATACTTGCAATCCGGGTGGGGGAACAGGCATTCTGCGCGGGGAAAGCCAGAAGCTTGTGCGATCGACCCGGTTTCTCCATATCCTCGAATTCCTTTGCAGTCAGGGATTTATCCCTGATAAAACTATTAGGACTTGCATTTATCACTGGGAAGCTGGCAAGTCTAACTGCTAAAAAAACCTGTTTATACGCGAAATTTGCGAGAAAATCAGCAATATCCTCCAAAACCCGATTGCTCGGTGGGAGGCTTGGGGAAATCTCATAGACGCAGCATAAATGTTGTAATCTATAATACAGGGTGAGTTAAGACGGTGGCTCGCAAAAATGCTGTCAACTGCCCTGGAGATCAAAAGGGATGACCCGCAGAAAAGTTAGACAAATGTCAAGATCCATTCTCAAACAAGAGATTTTACTCAATCGAATTACCAATCGCATTCGCAAATCTTTAGAACTGCAAGAGATTTTGACGACAACGGTGCGAGAAATCCGCAGCTTTTTAGGAAGCGATCGGGTAAAAGTTTACCGCTTTGAAGCCGATTGCAGCGGCGAGGTGATTGCTGAGTCGATCGATGGCGACAATTTGCCATCTCTGCTGGGTTTGCGCTTTCCAGCAAGCGACATTCCCGATAGTGCTCGCGAAATGTTTGTGAAAGCGCGGCAGCGAGTGATTGTAGATGTGGGATTGAAGCATCAAACAATTAATCGGTTAGATTGTCCCGAAACCGGCACAACTTTAGCAGTTGAAGATATTCGCTATTCTCCCGTAGACTCCTGTCACGCTGAATATCTGGAGGCTATGGGGGCGCGTTCTTCTCTGACGGTGCCGATTGTACACCAAAATAAGCTTTGGGGGCTGTTGGCGTGTCACCACAGCCAACCGAAACGGTTTAGCGATCGAGAATTGAAAATGGTACAGTTGCTTGTAGATCAACTTTCAATTGCGATCGCCCAATCTTTTCTGCTAAGTCAAGCCCGACAGCAAGCGCGCGACGAAGCCGTTGTCAACGAAATTAGCAGTTTGCTGCACTCTCCTCTGGAAATAACCGAAATCCGGCAATCTGTTCTCGAACAAACTGTCAAGCATTTGGGCGGTTCGGGAGGGCGGCTGTACATTGCAGCCGAGTTTGGCGATCGGCCCGCTTTGCTTTATACCTGCGGCCCGCAGCCCCCGCACCCCAACATTGAACTCAGCCCGTTTTGGCAGCAGATCATGGGGTTTTCCAGCGAAGACGATCGAGGCCAAATTGCCGACCTTACCAGCCAATTAGGTATTTTTCAAAATTTATATTCAGAGCATTACAGTTCAATTGATACAAATATATCGAGTTCGATCGTACCGCACTTGTATGCGATTTCTGATATTTCTCAAGAACCTCAACTCAAATCTTTATCGGCAAATTTTCTCGCAGTTTCCATTGCGTCAATTTTGGCAGTCCCGCTGCAATACCGCCAACAGTGCATCGGCTGTCTCACCGTTTTTCGCAGCCCTATAGAAACCGAAATTTCCTGGGCGGGCCGCTGCGGTTCTGACGCCCGGAGCGATCGTCCCCGGCAGTCCTTTGCAGCTTGGAAAGAAACCAAAACCGGCGAAGCTAAAAAGTGGAGCGGGGACGAACTAAAGCTCGCAAAATCTTTAGGAACTCACCTGTACATGGCTGCAATGCAGAGGCGCGTCGAGGCGATGATCCGACATCAAGCTTCTCACGACCAACTGACAGGTTTAGCCAATAGGTTGCTGTTTAACGAAAGGCTGTCTTTAGCTTTAGCTAACGCTCACCAAAATGCAGAAATGCTGGCGGTGATTTTTCTAGATTTGGACAGATTTAAGAATGTTAACGATACTCTCGGACACCCAGTCGGCGATTTGTTGCTGCAAGGTGTATCTCGGCGTTTGACTAACTGTTTGCGCGCGGGGGATTCGATCGCGCGCTGGGGCGGCGATGAATTTACTTTGCTGCTGCACAATATCAACAGCCCTGATGACGCAACTAAGATTTGCCAGCGGATTATTCAGAGTTTAAGCACTCCGTTTGATTTTGACGGTGTAGAACTTTATACTAAGGCTAGCTTGGGCATTGCTTTGGCTCCTTACGACGGAGAAGATGCAGAAACTTTGCTGAAAAATGCTGATGCTGCAATGTACAAAGCTAAACAGAAAGGTCGGAATAATTATCAGTTTTACACGCGGGCGATCGGCAGTAAAGTCTCCGAAGAACTCAACTTAGAAAATCAGCTTTACAAAGCTCTCACAAAATCCGAGTTTGTACTGCACTATCAACCGCAAATAAACTTAAACACCGGCAAAATAGTCGGCATGGAAGCTCTTGTTCGCTGGCAGCATCCCGAACGCGGATTGATTGCTCCAGATCGATTTATTCCTTTAGCTGAGGAAACAGGATTGATCTGCCAAATTGACGAGTGGGTACTGCGGGCTGCTTGCTTGCAAAATCGAGCGTGGCAGTTGCTGGGATTGCCGTCGGTGCGGATAGCTGTGAATTTATCAGGACGCCAGTTTCTGCAAGCTAACACGGTACAAACTATTGCTAAAGTTTTGTCGGAAACCGAGTTAAATCCCGAGTATTTAGAAATAGAAATTACCGAGACCATTGCGATGACAGATGTCAATTTTACGGTGTCGGTATTGCAGCAGTTGCAGCAAATGGGAATTCACATTTCTCTGGACGATTTTGGCACCGGTTATTCTTCTCTGTGGTCGCTCAAAAACTTGCCGCTCAATAATTTAAAAATAGACAAATCCTTCGTGGCAGATTTGCAGGAAGGCAGCAGCGGCGCTACTATTGTGAAAGTGGCGATCGCCCTGGGACAGGGCCTGAATTTACAGGTGATTGCTGAGGGAGTGGAAACAGCAGAACAGTTGGCTTTTTTGCAGTCGCTGCATTGCGAGATGGGTCAGGGTTACTTCTTTAGCAAACCAATACCGGCGGCTGCGGCAACGCAATTGTGCAGGGAAAATCGATCGGGGAATACAAAAGAGCTGATATTTTGAGCGATATTTGTAGGGACAAAGGCATTGCCCATAGGTGTCAACTTAACGTTAAACCCAGTCAGAGACTGCTGGCAAGACTATTAAATCTAGATCCCCCCTAGCCCCCCTTAGGTCGGGGGGGACAAGAATCTTCTCAAAGTCCCCCTTCTTAAGGGGGAT
>JAUBOG010000440.1:0-5753 GCA_036700105.1 Microcoleus occultus BM001215583 | reverse complement strand
GAGGTGCTTTTTATACCATGACCTTAACCTTCGCAAAACGTTCCTCAGTTAGCTTGGTGCCAAACATTACTTTCCGGCTGTAACAACCAGTCGATCGGGCGATCGAATAGCTGCAAGCTTTGCCAACTGGCGATCCTCTTCGAGGGCTTCGCTAACGGGCCGGCCCGTGCAAGATTGTATAATTAAGTTAAACGACTATTAAATAGCTCTCACCCAAATCCCTCAAATCCTAATAAATTACAATTGCCATGAGTTTTATCAACCCCAAAACCGATTTTGCCTTTAAAAAAATCTTCGGCTCTGCTGACAGCAAAGACATTTTGATTAGTTTCTTAAATGCCCTCCTCTACGAAGCACAGCCTGTTATCGAAGATTTAGAAATTATTGACCCCTATTTAGCTCCCAAAATCAAAGGAATCAAAGACACTTACTTGGATGTTAAAGCTAAGCTTGGCGGCAGCAAAACTGTAATTATTGAAATGCAGGTGTTGAATGTAGAATCCTTTGAAAAGCGGATTTTATACAATGCTACCAAAGCTTATTCAGTGCAATTGAAAAGCGGCGAAAACTACAACCTCTTAAATCCCGTGATTGCCTTGACGATTACAGATTTCCAAATGTTCGAGAATCTGGAAACAGTAATTTCGCGGTTTTGCATCAAAGAAAAAAACAATCTCGTCGATTATTTGGCGGATGAATTAGAATTTGTATTTGTTGAACTGCCCAAATTCAACAAAACTTTACCAGAATTAGAAACCCTGACTGACAAGTGGATATATTTCATGAAAACAGCTCGGACGTTAAGGTCTGTTCCCGAAGAGTTGGGAAATGTTCCGGAACTCCGCAAAGCTTTTACAATTGCCAATGAAGCAAATCTCGAACCTGATGAATTGGAAGATTTAGAAAGGCGAGAAATTTATATTCAAGACCAGCGCGGTGCAATCACCAAAGCTACGAGACTTGGGATAGAAGAAGGCATCAGACGAGGCATCGAACGAGGTATCGAACAAGGTATCGAACAAGGCATCGAACAAGGTATCGAACAAGGCATCGAACAAGGTATCGAACAAGGTATCAAACAAGGGAATTTGCGATTAATTACTCGCCAGTTGGAACGTAGTGTAGGCGCACTGTCGCCGGATATCCAAGCCTGTATAAGTCAGTTATCCGTGGAGCAATTAGAGAGTTTAGGAGAGGCTGTATTAGACTTTACCACTTTGTCGGATTTGACAGCTTGGTTGCAAGCCCATAACGATCGTTGATGAGATTGGTCAAAGGGGTGTAGGGGCAATCCCCCGTGGTTGCCCTTATGGATCACCTATGTCACATTTGAGTCTGACCTGACATTGAAATATCTAAAGTCGAAAATTCTATGAGCAAATTTGTGTTTGTGACCGGCGGCGTGGTTTCCAGTATCGGCAAGGGAATTGTCGCTGCTTCCCTCGGCCGCTTATTGAAGTCGCGAGATTATTCTGTCTCGATTTTGAAGCTAGACCCCTATATTAACGTTGACCCCGGCACTCTCAGCCCGTTTCAGCACGGAGAAGTCTTCGTCACGGAAGACGGTGCGGAAACTGACCTGGATTTGGGGCATTACGAGCGTTTTACCGATACTTCCATGTCTCGCCTCAACAGCGTCACCACGGGTTCGATTTATCAAGCGGTGATTAACAAAGAACGCCGCGGCGAGTATCAGGGGAGTACGGTGCAGGTGATTCCGCACATCACTAACGAAATTAAAGAGCGCATTCACCGAGTCGCCAAAAATACCAATCCCGATGTCGTGATTACGGAAATCGGCGGGACGGTGGGAGATATTGAATCTTTGCCGTTTTTGGAGGCAATTCGCCAGTTTCGCAAGGATGTCGGGCGGCAAAATGTTTTGTATATGCACGTGACGCTGATACCTTGGATTCCTTCGGCTGGGGAGATGAAAACTAAACCGACTCAGCATTCGGTGAAGGAATTGCGCTCGATCGGCATTCAACCTGATATTTTAGTCTGCCGGTGCGATCGGCCTCTACCTTTGGGACTGAAACAAAAATTGTCGGAATTCTGCAACGTATCCGAAGCCTGCGTCATCACCGCTCAAGATGCCAAAAGTATCTACGAAGTGCCACTGATGATGGAACTCGAAGGCTTAGCGGAACAAAGCATCAGTTTGCTGCAACTCGAACCGCGACAACTCGATTTGACTCAATGGCAAACCTTAGTCAAGCGGCTTTACAGTCCCAACCACAAGATTGATATTGCTTTGGTTGGCAAATACGTGCAGTTGAACGATGCTTATCTTTCGGTAGTCGAAGCTTTGCGGCACGCAGCAATCTCGATCGGCTGCGACCTAAATTTGCACTGGATTAACTCAGAAGATTTAGAATCGGGAAACATCGAACATTATTTCAAAGATATCAACGGCATTGTTGTGCCCGGAGGTTTTGGGATTCGGGGAGTAGACGGCAAAATAGCGGCGATCGAATACGCCAAACACCATAAAATACCATTTTTGGGATTGTGTTTGGGGATGCAGTGCGCTGTGATTGAATGGGCGCGCAACACCGCCAAACTAGAAGATGCCAACAGCGCTGAATTTAACTCAGATACGGCAAATCCGGTAATCAATCTATTGCCGGAACAGCAAGATGTAGTCGATTTGGGCGGTACAATGCGACTCGGTTTGTATCCGTGCCGCGTCAACCCAGACACCCTAGCTTTCAAACTTTACCAGAAAGAAGTGATTTACGAGCGACACCGCCACCGGTACGAATTTAACAACGCCTACCGCAATCTTTTCCTAGAATCGGGTTATGCAGTCTCCGGGACATCTCCCGACGGTCGATTGGTAGAAATGATCGAATTGCCCAACCATCCCTTTTTCATAGCCAGTCAATTTCACCCCGAATTCCAATCTCGACCTAGCGCCCCCCACCCCTTGTTTCAAGGGTTTGTGCAAGCTGCGAGCACTCAGGGAAAGCAGGATGTTTTAGAAGCCTCAGCTAGCGACAAGGTGGCTGCGAAACTTGCAGGAAGCTGATCTCATATCATCTGGGATCGATCGGTTTTGATATATTGGATCTCTGTAAGGGCGGGTGAGGGCACACAATATTCCAATCGCCCATAAGATCGATCGTACTCCCGCCCGCTCAACGCAACAATAAGATGTGATTGAGGTCGCATTTACTCGGCCGGATATTGGGTAGCATTCTCAACAAGTAAAAAACCTCACCCCCTGCTCTAGCATAGAAGTTAGGGGGTATTACCCGAAGGAAGAAGGGAGAATGGAGAAGCCAGAAGGTAAAAATGCTTATATTTTCACTTAAATTTTTAGCTGGGGTTTCAAAAGTGATATTAGGTGCACAAAAAATCCAGCGGCAGGCCCGCTATCGAAACCTCGATCGTCATCAGCCGTGATTCCCCATTCTTTAATCGAAAATCGAAAATCGAAAATGGTATCATTTGTCAAACTATCCTAAAATACCAGGAAACGCAGGTTTGAGGAGGGTTTTTGTGGCTTACTGGAGTAAATTTACTTATGAAAAAACTACATACATAATTGACCTTGACACTATTAGTGCTTTTTCTAGCGAACTGGATAACAAGCGGATCACATTTTGGCTGCCGAATAGCAGCCAGCCGATTATCCTCAATCCCCAAGGCAATCATGAGGCTTACAAGCAAGTCCTCGATTACCTCAAAAAAAGGACTGACCGCAATTCTAAAGGTTCGTGGATTAAACTTAATTATGACCGCAAAGAATTTGATATCGACCTGAGTAGAATTAGCTCTTTTGTTTGCGAACAAAACGGTCGGCTAATCAGCTTTTGCCTGCCAGACAGCGCTACTAATATTATTCTCATGCGCGAAGGCAACTCCGACGATTATCAAATGATTCAGGCATACATTAAAAATACGACAGGGCACTGTTTGCCGTGAATAATTTATCAGTCATCAGTTATTAGTCATTAGTCATTAGTCATTAGTCATTAGTCATTAGTCATTAATTAGTGGTTATTTTTATTATATTTATTGTTATTTGTTGGTTCCAATTACCAATTCTCTTCGGCCCCATGCCCCATGCCCAATTACCAATTCCCGCTATATTGCATAAAAGCTAATTTGGCAGCGCCTACCATGCCTGCTTGATTGCCCAATTCAGCTACCAATAACTGCAAATTTTCGCGAGAAGTCGGCAGTACCCGCCGCTCAATTTCTGCTAGAACCGCTGGGAAGAAAAATTCTGCACCTGCACTAATTCCGCCGCCGATAATAATCGCTTCCGGCGTCAAAATATAAATTATACTTGCCAAACCGATACCGAGATAGCGACCGTAATTTTGCCAAAATTCTAAAGCTTTGGTATCTCCAGACTTAGCTAAGTTTGCTAATTCTAGCGGTTCTAAACCAGTTTCGCGGCGAATTGCTTGCACTGAGACGTATTGTTCTAAAGAACCGCGATTGCCACTGTTGCACTCCGGGCCGTCGGGATTTATGGAAATTAATCCTAATTCTCCGGCTGTACCTAGATGACCTGTAAATAGTTTGCCATCTAGGATAACTGCACCGCCAACTCCTGTACCTAAAGTTAGTAAAATTAGGTTTTTAAAGTGCTTTCCTGCACCTAACCAAGATTCTCCTAATCCAGCACAGTCGGCATCATTTGCTAATATTGTCGGTAGTCCGGTTTTGGCTTCTAACCAGTCCGCTAGGGGGACGTTATGCCAGTTTTGGAGGTTGATTGCGACTCTGGCTATTCTGCCGGCGGCGTCTGCGGGGCCTGGAGTGCCGATGCCGATCGACCTTACAGCATTTTCGGTCGGATTCAGTTGTAAAATAGCATCTGCCACTGCGGCTAAAACTGCCTCTGGCGTTGCGGGTTTAGGAGTTGGGACAGTTAAGGATTGGTGGCAAATACCGTCTTCGCTAAATCTGCCGAGTTTAATGGCGGTGCCGCCTAAGTCGATGCCGATTACTTGTGTCATTCGATTTAAGATTTAAGATTTTATAATTACTCAAACAATCTAATTGTAGGTGCGCATTGCGCACCTTACAAATTACTCAAATACTCTAATTATAGGGTGCGCAATGCGCACCTTACTAATTACTCAAACAATCTAATTGTAGGGTGCGCATTGCGCACCTTACAAATTTTATAATTACTCACTGATAATACCCAAACCATCCCCAATAAATACCGCCTCAATAACATTCCCCTTCGCCACATCATCCTCAACAATCGGCAGCGGAAATCTTGCTAATATCTCCCGGCTAATTTCCCTGGCACTATTTCCCAATTCCCCGTCACAAATTCTACTCAACAGCAGCAGCCGCTGCGCCAATTCCTGAAGCGATTCGACCGCCTCCGCAGCGGCATCCCCGCCGCCTTCGCCCTCGGACAATCGAGCTCCAAATCGGCGCAGCCAAGCGGCTAATTCCGCATTTTTCAGGCGCTTTGCAATTAGAAATCCGGCGACATCTCCCCTACTCCAGCCTTGATTGACTCCTTCGAGAAGTTCCATGAATTTCGCCTCGTATTCGGCGTCTGTCAGGGTTGGCGGCTGGGGTTTCTGTTGGGCGGGTGGAGGGGATGGTTGGGTTCCAAAAAGTCGCTGGATTAGTTGTTTGATGAATTGCCAAATTTTGTTTAGCATTTTTGTTTGGGATTTTTTGACCGCAGATGGAGGCAGATATACGCAGATGCACGGGGTGCATCTCAGTTTTGCAAATATCTTCGTAGGGGCGAAGCATTCCGGCAGTAA
>JAUBOG010000439.1:0-5760 GCA_036700105.1 Microcoleus occultus BM001215583 | reverse complement strand
AGGGACACGGCAATGCCGTGTCCCTACGGGGATCGATCGCTCCGAGGTGTACTTTATAAACGTGGAATATGCTGTAGCATTGTTCTGATCCTTGTTTATGGATACCGTCCTTGATTAATCAAAACTTGACGTTCAAGTATGCGATTTGGAGCATTGAGTTTGAGTAATCTTGCAGTAGCTTGACCAATCTGAGTGATGCCTGCTATTCTGGCATCATTCAGAACAAAATGTTCGTCCCATACCTGACGGCGTGGATTAAATAAAGGGACAATTTCGTCATTAACTGGGTCTATAGTAGCTAGATCGGAACCTTTATAGCGGTTCCAAGATAAACAAGAAAAAGCGAGATTTTCAGCACGAGTTTTACCTCCGTGTTTTAAGGCAATGATATGGTCTACTTCATGGCTGTAAATTGAAACATCTTGATGAATCAGACAATATTCACAGTGTCCTGAAGCTCTTTCAATAACTAATCTGCGGAGTTCGGCAGAAATGGAAGTAGAAGTCATTTATCAAATCTCTGAATAAGCTCTTGCTTTTAGTAAAATCATCAGATGTTCTAGCTGCTCGCAAACATCTAATTCTGCTATTTCCATTGGATTTAGGCTCGATTCGCGGTTTTTATCAAGCAAAATTTGGAGGCGTGTCTGAGCCTGTTGTGAAACCTTGAAATTAACAATATCTTGTGGAATTGGACTTTTTATCAAAAAGTCAATAACTTCTTGATAAACTGTGGGAATATCGCCACTATGAGTGGTGATTTCCGGCTCAATAGTTGTGGGCTTTTTAGTTGGTTCTAGAAGTTGCCAAAGCAATTCTGGCAAGCGATTTTGCAAAGGTTCTAGACGTTGAGCCAGTTCGTCGGGAATTTGAAGGGTAATTGTTGCCATTTTTGTTAGTTACTGACGCTCTGATTGAATCGTAGCACAATAGAAGTGCGATCGAACTTAAATCTTGCAGCATTCTCAACAAGCGAGTGAGAAACCGGGTTTCTGACCGAAAAATAAGGGTTTAGATGCAAAGTCTCTGCCAGAAACCCGGTTTCTGCCACAGGTGCAATATCTAATATCGAACTTAAATCTTGCACATTCTCAACAAGCTTAGAGAAACCGGGTTTCTGACCGAAAAATAAGGATTTAGATGCAAAGTCTTTGCCAGAAACCCGGTTTCTGAACCGCAGCGAAAGATGTGCGATCGAACTCTAATTAACTATATTGTCGTCGATGTCTAAATTTTGGATTGATATTTCTGAAGGTAGCGGGACAACTATTTGTAGCAGTACATCAATGGTTATTTGATTGTTATCAATACTTATATTACTTATATTAACTGCACCATTTCCCGGTAACAAATTACTGACTGGCAATTTAGCAGGTGACTGAGTTTTATATCCTGATTCCTCAAGCCATTCAGCAATATTTCTCCAATTACCTATCTTTTCATTACCTTTGTCGATCAGACTTTTAACATACTTATAGACACTAGCGCAGAGGTCACTTTCAACACCTTTAGCATCCTTACCCAGCTTTTGGGCCATTTCACCGGGACTGCAACCGCAAAGCAACCCCCGCAAGTGCAGCTTTTCCACGGGGGTGAGTCGTTTTCCCTTAGCCGAGGCCAAGTCTGTGTAGAGGGTTTCCAAGTCCCAGTGGTGGGCGGCTTGGCTGAACTGCTCGGTGGGTGCCATAGGTTGAGGGGTCGAAAATTCCTGATGCAATCCTAACATAATTCCTGACGTAAGTGGTAAAAATCTAAGGTAAAGCTAGCTTATTATAAGTGAAAGCCGAAAGGCAAAGGGTGTAGTTTGCAAGTCAAAAGCTTTTTGATAATGCTTTTGATGCATTACTGACTAAAGTTAGCGATCGGACAGGAGACACGGGCCCAAACTTGATGTACTTCTGGCTTTGGTTGCAGTCTTTGGCACGGGAAGAAAATTTTATAATTTATTTTCTGGGATTTTGCATAATTTTCGGAAATTTCCCAGATATATAAACAGGAGGCTGCAACAGGCCTTGTTGGGAAGGATCTCATTTCTGGGTTTTTGCATAATTTTGTGGATTTGCCCAGATATATAAGTGCCTTGAAAGCATCGCTGCGATAATCGCTCGCTGAATTCACGGGTCAAACTTTGTATGGGCTTAAATTTCTAACACAATAAACGGATTGTTTATATATTAGGACGGAAAGATGTCGGATTCACAGCCTCAACAACCGAGTGGTTCTACCGACTGGGGGAACTATATCGCACTGGGAAATATTTATAAGGATCGCAGCAAGTATGCTCAAGCTAAGGAACAGTATGAAAAAGCTTTAGAAGTTGCAAAACAAGCTAATAGCCGCAAAGGAGAAGCTGAGGCTCTGTTAAGGATAGGTGTTATTTACAATTGCTTAAGCCAGTTCCCAAAAGCAATAGAATACTTGGAACAGGCGCTATTTATTCATCGAGAGATAGGCGATCGACGTGGGGAAGGCAACGATGTAGGTACTTTGGGTAACAGTTACTCATCTATTTCCCAATACCAGAAAGCGATCGATTTGTACGAGCAGACTCTGGCGATCGCGCGGGAGATACACCATCGCGCGCAAGAGGCTCTTGGATTAGGTGGCTTGGGTCGTAGCTACAGCTTTCTCGGACAGCACCAGAAAGCTCTTGAGTTCTGCGAGCAGTGGTTGACAATCGCACGAGAACTCGGCGATCGTCTTAGCGAAGGCGGAGCCCTGGGCAACCTGAACAGTTGCTACAATTACCTTGGTCTCTACGACAAAGCTATTGAGTGCAGCGAGCTACAATTGGTCATCACGCGAGAGATTGGCGATCGCTCTGGGGAAGGGTCAGCCCTAGCCGGCTTTGCATGGAGCTACGGCAATCTAGGGCAGTATAAAAAAGCTATTGAGTTCGATGAGCAGTGGTTGGCGATCGCCAGAGAGTTGGGCGATCGCAATAGCGAAGCCAAGGCTCTATGCAATTTGGGCGGTAGCTATCGCACTCTAGGTCATTACCAGAAAGCAATTGAGTGCTACGAACACTATTTGGCATTCAGCAGAGAAATTAATGACCGATCTGGAGAGGCTATATCTTTATGCGGTTTGGGTAATTGCTATTCCAATTTAAGTCAGTACCAGCAGGCCATTGAGTGCTATGAGCAAGATTTGACAATTGCAAAGGAAATAGGCAGTCGCAAAGAAGAAGCTAGTGCCTTGGCTGGTTTAGGTAACACCTGTTATCGTCTGGGGCAGTACCAAAAAGCGATCGACTTCTACGAGCAACAATTGGCGATCGCGCGAGAGATTGGCGATCGCCGAGGTGAAGGAAATGCTCTAGGGAGTCTAGGCGGTAGCTACAGTTCGCTAGGACAGTACCAGAAGGCGATCGAGTTCTACGAGCAACAGTTGCTCATCGCACGAGAGATTAACGATCTCTCTGGGGAACAGTCTGCCCTGAGCGGTTTGGGCAATTGCTACAATTCACTGGATAATCAGCAGAAGGCGATCGAGTTTTACGAGCAATCTTTAGCGATCGCAAGGCAAATCGGGTCTCGCTCTCAAGAAGCCTATGCTCTAGGTAATATGGGCATTAGCTACAGTTCCCTAAAGCAGTACCAGAAAGCGATTGACTTACACGAACAAAAGTTAGCCATTTTGCAAGAGTTAGGAGATCGCTCTGGAGAAGCCCATGCTATATTGTCCCTAGCCAACTGCCATCTCAATCTTCAAAACTATCAGCAATCTCTTGAACTAAACCAGCAAAGTTTAACTATCGCTGAAGCAATTGGAGACAGAGATACGGCGGCTCAAGCTTATTTCTTTTCAGGATGGGCTTTTGCCAAGCTCAAGCAACGGCGAGAAGCAATTGATGCTTTCAATCAAGCTTACCAGCTATTTCGGGCAATGGGTCAACAGCGTTGGATTTCCCAGGTGCAAACAGAGCTAAAAGAGCTAGGTGAAAGTCTCATTGCTGACCGAGAATTCCCGGAAGCAATTGAATTGTATAAATTACAGTTGCAATCTTTACAAGAACTCAACGACCAATCGGGCATTGGTTGGGCGCTGCAAAACTTAGGTAAAAGTTATTACAATCAAGGCGAGTACCAGAAAGCTATTGAGCCTCACACCCAAATGTTAGGAATTGCCCGTCAGCTAGCAGATACGGCAATGGAAAGTTTAGCTTTAGCTTGGCTGGGATGTGATTACCGCGAGGTCAATCAATGGGAATTAGCGTTAAGTTATTTCCAAACACGGCTAGCCCTGGCTAAAGATATTAATGACCGCAGCGCTCAACGAGAAACTTTGGGCTGGCTTGGTAGCATTTCCAAAAAGCTCAGACAAAATGCTCAAGCTGTGACTTATTACACCGATCAACTGTCAGTTATTAGGGAGTTGGGCGATCGAGCTGGAGAACAAAGCGCTTTATACGATCTTGGTAGCTTCCATTATGACCTCAGCCAAAATCGGCAAGCTGTTGATTGTTTTTTGCCTGCTCTGGCTTTAGCAGAACAGCTAGAACAGAAACAAAATGCTGCCAATGCTCGCTATATGCTGGCTCAAACATTGTTGAAATTGGGTCAAAACTCTGAGGCCATTTTCCACTATCGATCGGCTAAGAACCTTTATGATGAGCTTAACGAGACTGATTGGTCGCAACGCTGTCATGACAGGTTACAGGCATTAGACGCTTTGTAAAGTGGCTGGTTGTTTAAATTGGCATTAATATCGGTGATCTGCGATCGCCCTTAATCTCCAAAAGTGCGATCGCCCATATTTTAGCAATACAAACAATCAAACTACTGGCTCAAATAGCTCGCTTTAAAATTTGCTTCACAGAACCGTACATCTCACTTGTCAACCCATCTAGTTCATGCTCAATATCTTCCCATCGGCCCAATTTACTCGTCCACTTGCCATTAGGTAATTGTCTGGCGGCGTGGGTTGGTTCCCCGTCAGGAGTAGCATATATGGCTATCTTCTCAAAACCCGATTCAAAGTCAGAACTTTCGCAAGGTTGGAATCCCACCGTTTGATAAGCTTGAATAAAAGCTGCGATCGTTAATTCTGCTGGTACATCATCAGGCCAATAATAGGGACTGTTTGGTTCTAGAGGATTCCACCAGCGATCGTCTTCACCAGCAGCCCAAGCAAAACAATTATAAGCACGTGTTGCTGGGCTAGTGATGCGATACCCCGTAGCAGTTAGGTGAGGAAATTCATTTTCTTTATACTGTTCCAGCTTGCCATCTATAGCCATTTTCTCTGCCCCACTGTATCCACGCCTCTGCCATTTGTTTGAGCCTGCCGCGCTGTTCTGATTCAACAGGATTAGCACCTGTAATCGCTTGCAAAGCCCAAAACCAATGATCCGGTTCTTGCTCTAATTCTCGCAGAATCAGCGGCACAACAGCTTGACCCATACCGATAATTCTTTGGTATGCTGGGTGCATTGACATTTTAGTAACTAAGGACATCATACCTGTTTCGCGCCGCCATTGTTCTGCCAGCTCTAAAAAAGTTACTTCTATCTCTGCTGTTTCCCAAATGGGGTATGAGAAAGTATCATTTAGCCCAGAAAAATTGTAGGTTTTTTCCATCAGGTTCACACCTCGCAGGTTCCTGAAAATATTACTATTTTTTAGATTATACCATATTTTATACTCTACTTCTAATTAAGTGCGATCGCCCTTCATGTCCAAAAGTGCGATCGCCTGCCATTCACCATTACTCACAAGTTAAGCTAAAAGCACTATTGTCAATGAGTAAAATTACTCA
>JAUBOG010000043.1:1802-22710 GCA_036700105.1 Microcoleus occultus BM001215583 | reverse complement strand
CTAATCCCCCAAACCCTTCTTATTAGATTTAGTTTCTAGCAAACGAATCGCACCAATCCCGACTACCCGAACTAATTCGCCCTTTTGAAAAGTGATTTCTAGATCGCACTTCGCAGGCCACCAACTGTTTTGGAAATGAACGCGGCCGCACTCGTTAGGTCGAATTTCTTCGTCAACGATCGCTTTTTCTGGGTTGTTAAAAGTCACGGCTGCTGCATCCTGATTCTGGACGAGCTTTAACTTTTTTAGAGTAATATTGTCGATTCCGACTATGCGATTCCGGCCCCGGAGTTGAAAATTGGTGTCTCGTTGGCGGAACCCTCGAAGAGGCTCGCATCTGGCGGCCCACTCAGTGGTTTGGAAATTGACGCTGCTGCATTCTTGAGGGCGAATTGCTTGACCGGCGATTGGTTTTTCCAAATTTTTGAGTGTCATGATTGCCTGTTCCTAATCGTAGATTTTCCTGAACATTGAGATGCGAAAAACTGATGGCTCGAATCGCTACCCGCTCCGCAGCTAGGCTGCAATAATCAGAGTAATATTGTCGATTCCGACTACGCGAACCACATCACCGGGAACAAAAGTCATGTCTCGATCGCATCTTGCAGGCCACCAAGTGCTTTGAAAACGCACGCGGCCGCATTCTTGAGGGCGGATTTCTTCATCGACGATCGCCTTTTCAACGCTGTTAATAGACATAGCTGCTTGCTCCTGAATGTTGGCTCGACTTGTATTTGTGCGGATGTCAGAAGCTTGTCTGTCAACTTCCCTTCCACACTCAACAGTCTCGCCGGCGAGCAAGAACTCTGTCAGTCGGCAAAAGTCTATATAAGTCGGCTGTTTGAGGGGGTAAGCGAGTCGGAAAAAGTCTGCTAGAGTTGTTTCAGATGGGTAACGCTAAACCTGGTGACTCAATGGAAGCCGATCGTGCACTGGATTTTACTAACTCGTTACTTGTGGCTCGAAACCTGAAAACTCTCGACAACCTTGACAGCGCTATTTTTCGCGAAGCATGGATGGGGGTGCAAGGCAGGACGTACCAACAGGTTGCAGAAAGTGAAGGATACGGACTAGGAACTGTTAAGGATGCTGCTTCTAATTTGTGGAAGCGCCTTTCAGCTTTGTTTGGAGAAGGTGAAAAAGTTAAAAAAGACAACCTGCAAGCGGTAGTAGAGCGGTATTGGCGCAGCTACTCAAAACTAGAACCCCAGTCGGGGCAAATTGTTCCGCAGCCATCACGTCTGGGACTCGATTCGGAGTTGGAAATCGAAAACCCGAACTTTTTGGGCAGATTTGGGGCGATCGAGGATCTGAATACTCTTGTCGCCCAAGGAGCTAAAGTGATTGTGATCCAAAGTGCCGGCGGTATGGGCAAAACGACTTTGGCGAGACAGTACCTCAAGTCTCAAGGGTTCGATCGAACCATTGAACTGCTGATGGCAAAAGAGACAGAGAACATCACCGCCTTAGAAAGCGCGATCGAAGAATGGCTCAAGCAAGACTTCCAAGAAGAACCCGGGCCTGACTTTGGCGTCACCTTGGGGCGCCTGAAGCGGCAGCTTCAGACTCTCAAAGTCGGCGTTTTGATTGACAATTTGGAAGCCGCCCTCGACGGACAAGGTAAGTTTATTGAACCGCACCGGCTTTACGTCGAACTGCTGCGAGTTTTGGCTGACGCGGCGGTGCAGTCGGTAACGCTGATTACCAGCCGCGATCGGCTTTGCGATTCAGACGTAACCGTCGAACACTACCTGCTTCCGGGATTAGAGGTGGAAACTTGGCAGCAGTATTTTGGCGATCGCAACATCAACACAGATTCTGTCGCCCTCCTGGAAATGCACAAAGTTTACGGCGGCAACGCTAAAGCAATGGGCATTCTTTGGGGCACGATCCGAGAAGATTTTGACGGAGATATGGCAGCCTACTGGCGGGAAAACAGCGACGATCCGCTCGTGGAAACCGACTTAAAAAATTTAGTTACCAGTCAATTCAACCGGCTGCAAGAACTCGATTCCGAAGCCTATCAACTCCTCTGCCGCTTGGGCTGTTACCGCTATCAAGACGTGCCGACAGTCCCGACAGACGGACTTTTGTGCTTGCTGTGGGACGTGCCCGAAGCCGGACGGCGGCAAATCATTAAATCGCTGTTGCACCGATCGCTAGTCGAGTCTCAGAAGGGCGAATACTGGCTGCATCCGGCAATCCGCGAAGAAGCGGTCGATCGGCTCTCGCCCCAAGACTGGGAGACGGCCAACCGCAAAGCCGCCGAGTTTTGGACCCAGAGTGTTGAAATTATTGAGACAGTAGAAGATGCGCTGAAAGCTTTTGAAGCTTACTATCATTATGTGGCAATTAGCTGTTTCGAGCAGGCCGCTAGCATCATCCTCAAAAAAATCAATATCCAGTTTGCCAAAGACTACAAACTCGGTCGAGCGCTCTACAAATCAGGTTTCTTGCAGCCAATAATTTCAGCAACTACTCGCATCGTCAACAATGTGACTTCTGATTATTATTTGAGCGGTCTATACAGTATTTTAGGTGTTTCTTACCGGATATTAGGCGATATAAATCAAGCCATAGAATGCCACCAAATATCAGAAAGAAAAGCAGCTAAATCTTTGCAAAGTATAGCGAAAAGCAGCGAAGTGGAAAATGGAAAACAAGCCAACCTGGAATTTTGGAAAATTAACGCGGCGATCAATATAGGTTTTTGTCAAATAGAAATGCAGGAATTAGAAGCAGCTATGGATATCTTTCAAAAGCTGACAACTTCGCGGGAAGAAATCGGGATTAACAGCTATTCGATCGATGTCGGGTTAGCTTTTCTCAACTCCTGTGTCGGAGTCAAAAAAGCAGCGGTCGAACTCGCAGACAAACTTTATGGCGATCGCGAAGACAGTCAGTTGGTAGGTACGGGATACAAGTTAGTGTTTCTAGCCGCCACCTACAAAAACCTGGGAGAGACCGAAAAAGCTTTCAGCTTGTACCGACAGGCGATCGCCCAGGCCGACCAAAACCAGTACAGCACCATCAAAGCCAAAGCCCTCAGCGGTACAGCCGCGCTCTACCGAGAACGTGGAGAATTTGACAAAGCCGTGCAGCACCACGCAGAAGCAATCGAAATACTCGATCGAGTCAGCGCTAAATTAGACCGAGCCGAAGCTTTCTATCAACTAGCACTCACAGAACAAAAACTCGGCAACACCGACAAAACCCAAGAAAATTTTGACCGCGCCATTCAACTTTTTAGCGAAATGGACGCGACCAAACAAGTAGAAAAAGTACAGTCAGCCGCCACCAAAAAACCAGAAAAAATAGCTAATTAATCGATCGGTAAATGAGAAAAAAGATACAATAAACAAAAGCACAACCATAAATTTTGTAGAGATGAAACTAAAACGATTGGGACACGTAGCCGTCTGCGTGCAAGACATCGAGAAATCAGCCCAGTTCTATTTAAACTTGGGCATGGAATTAGTCTGGAAAGATGCAGACTGGGCTTATTTGAAAGCAGGAGAGGACGGACTGGCGCTGTTGAGTCCGACTTACGACCAAGCAGGCCCGCATTTTGGGTTTGTATTTGACGATCGTACTGAAATGGAATCCGCCTACCAACAGCTCAAAGCTGAAGGTGTTCCCGTCACCCACATTCACGAACACCGCGACGGTACTGCATCTTTTTACGGGAGAGACCCCGACGGTAACGGCTTTGAGTACCTTTACGAGCCAGCTTGAACGATTGCAGGAGTTGCGGAGCGAAATCCGCGTAAGGTGCGCAGTGCGCACCCTACAGATTGGTGCGCCCGAGTACCCCAGCCAGTTATTGAAGGCCCGGAACCTCCGTACAACTCGCCGAATAAAGTGACGTAATGACACCAAATCTTCTAAAGTACAGTGCAGGCTCAGCATCCAAAATATATCCACAACTTCCGAAAATCAGCTCGATAATCTAAAATCTAAAATCTAAAATCCTCATGTTGCAGAGAATACAAGTCAGAAACCGCTGGAAATTCATCTTCAAACCCTGGGAAGAAGCAGACCCTTGGCTGTTTGCCGCCTGCATCGGGCTCACCATCTTCGGCGGAATCATGATCCGCAGCGTCGAAATCAACCAGGGGCTGATCGACTGGTGGCGGCACTGGGTAACTGGCGGAGTCGGTTTGTGCCTCGCCATCATCATTTCCCGCTGCCGCTACCAAATACTGATTGAGTGGAAATGGCCGATTTACATACTGATCAATTTGTCGCTGATCGCAGTCCGGTTTATCGGTACTACAGGGCTCGGTGCCCAGCGGTGGATCAACATCGGCGGATTCTACCTGCAACCCTCAGAATTTGCCAAAGTAGGGATGATTGTCACCTTAGCAGCTTTGCTGCACGACAAAACTGTCCCCACAGTCCGGGATATGTTGAGGATGCTGGCGATTATGGCCGTACCCTGGGGCTTGATTTTTGCCGAACCGAATTTAGGTACTTCTCTGGTGTTTGGCGCGATTACAATAGGGATGTTTTACTGGGGTAATGTCAATCCCGGCTGGCTGATATTGCTGTTTTCTCCTCTGTTCTCAGTTCTCCTCAACAACCTGTCTACACCGATTTGGGTGGCCTGGATAGTTATTGCAGGTATTATCGCTTGGCGATCGCTACCTTGGCCCTGGTTGGGGACTTTCGCTGCTGTGCTGGTAAACGTGGTTTCCGGACACGTCGGACATCTTTTTTGGGGTGTCCTGAAGGATTATCAAAAAATGCGCTTGACAGGGTTTTTGAACCCCGAAAAAGACCCTTTAGGCAGCGGATATCACTTGATTCAATCTCGGATCGCGATCGGTGCTGGGGAACTCAAAGGCAGGGGTTTGTTTCAGGGAACCCAAACTCAGCTTAACTTTATTCCCGAACAGCATACGGACTTTATTTTTTCAGCTATTGGCGAAGAGTTGGGTTTTATTGGCTGCATTTCCGTGCTGGTGGTGTTCTGGATAATTTGTTTCCGCTTGGTGACGATCGCACAGACTGCTAACGACAACTTTGGTTCCTTGCTGGCGATCGGCGTACTGTCAATGTTGATTTTCCAAGTGTTCGTAAATATTGGGATGAACATTGGCTTAGCCCCAGTTACGGGGATTCCGCTACCTTTCCTGAGTTACGGAAATGCGTCGCTGCTGAGCAATTTTCTCGCACTGGGGCTGGTGGAGGCGGTGGCGAACCAGCGACAGCGCAAGAAGCGCTGGAATTAGTTGACACTCCCTGACCTGAAGGTGCAGGGATTCTTGGATCAATCAGTCGATTTGCTTGTTGATGCTGCCACCAAAGAGTAGAGATCGGTCTGTCCCCAAGCGTTTATTTCGGTGTGCCCCACCGTATTTAAATTCAAACTAATTCCTGCTTGTTTCAACCCTTTGACTAAAATGTTGCGAGCGGCGTTACGATCGCGATCTAGTATCGTTCCGCAACCACAAATATGAGTTCGGGTTGATAGCGTTTTTTTAACTAGGTTGCCACAATTTGAACATTCCTGCGAAGTGTATTGAGGGGCGACAGCACTCACTGTTTTACCGTACACTTTCCCAAAATATTCCAACCATTGGGCAAACAGTGACCACGCTGCATCGCTAATTGATTTAGCAAGCTTATGGTTTTTGACCATGTTCCGCACTTGAAGGTCTTCGTAGGCTACAAAATCGTTAGATTTTACCGCGCACAACGCCGTCTTTATGGCGAAGTCTTTACGCTGCCGACTGACATGAAGGTGTTTTCTTCCTAACTTGTTAATCGCTTTTTTCCGATTACCAGAACCTTTCTTCTTTCTAGAAACACGCTTCTGCAATCTCTTCAAAGCTTTTTCACTTTTGCGGAGGTAGCGAGGGTTGGCGACTGTTTCGCCATCACTGTCGGTATAGAAGTGATTCAGTCCCACATCTATTCCGATAGCTTTACCAGTGGAAATAGTTTCCTCTTTCCGCTCCACATTGATGCAAAGCTGGGCATAGTAGCCGTCGGCACGACGCACAATTCTGATTCGTTTAATCTCATCGGGCGCATAGAAATGCAAATCCCGACTGCCGATTAACTTGAACTTCCCAGCAGCAAAACCATCTTTAAGTGTCAAGCATCTTTTGTCAGCCGAAAGCACCCAACCTGATGTTTTGTACTCAACAGAGCGGGTATGTTTCTTGAACTGCGGGTATCCCTTTTTTCCCGGTTTTTTGGCTTTGCAATTAGCGAAAAAACGCTGGATAGCGAAAATAGCACGCTCGTGCCGTAGCTTGACGTGCCATCGAATTAAGTTTGCCTGCCCATTCAAACTCCTTCGCCATAATGGCGCATTGTTTGTAGAGGTCTACTAGCTTAACTCCTTGATTTTCTGTCCAATATTTTAGAGTTTTGTTTCGGACAAATTGAGCTGTTCTGATCATCTCGTCGATGATCCGATATTGCTCTGCTTTGCCTTTTAACTTAAACTCTAAAATTATCATGGAATAGTTTATCACCTTTACTAAAACTTTTACCTACAAAATCTACCTATTTAACAATTATTTACAAATAGTAGAAATTAAAGCCGTCCTAGAAGGACGGGGCTTTATACCCCGTTTTTTGGTAATTACAGACAGTATAGCGTTACTCGTTCATATTCTTGTAAGTGGCCACAGCCGAAGGCGAACTGCGGTTTAAATAGCGAAATATCCAATACTTAAATACAGTATCCAAGATAACTGGAAAAGTCGCGATAAACAGAAATATGAACTGCCTATTTTCTGGTAGCCCCAAATGCCTCGATAAACCTTCGAGAATTATTTCCCAACCGTGAGGCGAGTGGAATCCGACAAACACATCAGTAAACAAAATAATTACGAAAGCCTTTGCACTGTCGCTGAGCCCGTAAACAACATCGTCCATAAAAGACTTTAAAATCTCAATCTCTCTCTTGTTAGTGACGATAATTGCGGCAAAAGCCATGCAGGAAATCAAATCGGCAAAAATATTTTTAATAGCTCCACCACTTTCAGTGCGGTATTCTTCCGCTAGCTCAACTGCTTTTTCGGCAATCTTCTTTTCCGTTTCCTCTGAAGAAAGCGACGGAGCCACGCCAATTAATTTTTCAAATTTGAGGTGCTGCTCAAATCTCTCCAGTTCTTTTAATGCTTCTTCTTCCAGGTCAACATTTATGAATAACGGAGCATTTTCTTTGACTCTAAAATGGTCAATTACTGGGCCTACTATAAAATTCTTGGAAAATTGATTTGTCAACAGCGGAACTAAAATCAAAAGCAAAATAAATCTCAGAGAAATGACTGTTTTTACTTTGGAGTTGCGAAAATTTCTAACTACTTCTTTTTCTGCTTCCGGGTTTAACTCTTTGGTGATTCGGTTCAAAGTTCCCAAAAGCGAGCGTGGCAATAAGTTTACCTCTTCAAAATTAGTGTCAACTTCCCCAGCTAGATTGGGAATAGAATTAGCTGAACCGTTATTTGCGTGAGGTTGAGAAGTGTTATTTGTAGATTTAACCTGCACATTCCCCGAACTGACAACCGGAACAATGGCAGTTGATTTACTGTTATTAATATACTTGTCGATGACTCGATCGATAAACTCTAGCTTCTCAAATACAAGGGATGCTCGATCTTTATTGTCGATATCGAATCCGTGCTGGCGATCGCCCGCGCTGTATCCGGCCTGCGGTTTTGCTCCGACTCGATCGGGCAATTCCAGAAAAGAACGGCTAGCATTAAACTCAACCATTCTGGTTTTGATGACCTTGAGGTATTTTTGCTGTTCGGATTTAAAGTAAGACAGGGTGCTATGTCCGTAATCGGACGATCGATCGGAGATTGCTCGGCCGCCAAAATGCTCATCTTCGATCGCCTTAATTGCTAACGCAGCATCGTAAGCTTGTTCGAGAGCCCTGTCAGGCGTTTCTCGATACCATTGGCGAGCGCTGTAAAGATATTTTACAATCCTGTTCCACGGAGAAGTATTCATAGCTAAAGCTGGTTAGTTGGCTGTAGACATTAGTGATTAAAGTATTCATGGTATGGTAGCAAATTTACATAAATTGAGAGCCAAGACCTCGGATTCAATTTGGATTGTCGGAGCCGCCCGCAGCGGCAAAACCGCTCGCTTAGTCGAACAGTTCTGCCTGTGGAGCAAAACCGTCAAGCCAATGCCAGCAACTGTTTCAGGTCTCGGTCAGTCCGGGCGGAGGCGCGCGGGACAAACCGCCCCAGCAATTTTAGTCTTAGCAGCTAACGGGGACAACCGGCTGGAATTTGCCGATCGCATCGCCGTAGCTACCGAAGGAAAATATGCCTTTCACTCAACAACACCCTTCGGATTTTTTGAACAAGAAGTATTGCTATTTTGGCCGCTGCTAGTTCAGTCGCTGAATTTGAAAGCTCAATTTCCCCTGCGGCTGCAACCTGAAACAGAATTGGAACTTGCCGCGAGACTGTGGCGTCGCGAACTAGACGGAGGCATTTTGCAACAAACAGGGGCAAGTCCAAACCGCATGGTGCGTCGAACTCTAGACTTATTACAACTGGCCGCTGTCAGCGGTACGCCCAGAGAAGAGATTCCCAGCATTCTGGAACGGGGATTTGCAGCGGAGGGCGGCTCGAACAGCCTGTGGACTAGCATGGGCGAGTTGCTCGAAAGGTGGCGGGAATGGTGTTTGGCGCGGGGATTCCTGACTTACGGGATTGTTTGCGAACTCTACTGGCGCTATTTGTTGCAGGATGAGAATTACCAGCAGCATTTGGCTTCTAGATACCAAGCTGTCATTGCAGATGATGTTGACGATTATCCGGCCATCAGCAGTCATTTGTTCGATCGAATGCTCGATCGCGGCGCAATGGGGGCGTTTTCCTACAATCGGGATGGAGGAGTGCGTTTGGGCTTGGGGGCTGACACGGAATACCTCGCCCGACTCGAAAGCCGCTGTCGATTTGTGGAAAACTTGGACGCAACAGCGGGTTTAGCCCCAGAGATTGGGGAATTGGCGGTAAATTTAGCTGTTAATTCTGAGGGTTTTTATGCTTTAGGCTTGAGTTTGCCCGGATCGGTTCGATCGCTCGAAACCACCTCCCGCGCTCAACTGCTGCGAGAAACCGCCGAAATCATCGCCGCTGCGGTGAAGTCAGCAGCCGTAGAGCCTTCTGAAATCGCCGTCATTGCTCCTGGGATGGATGCGATCGCCCGCTACAGTTTAACGGAAATTCTGGCGCGATCGGGCATCGCCGCCGTATCCCTCAACGATCAGCGTCCCCTATCGACTACGCCAGAGATTCGAGCTTTGCTGACTTTATTAGCGTTAGTTTATCCGGGACTCGGCCGTTTGGTCGATCGAGATGCAGTAGCCGAAATGCTGGTAATTTTAGGCAGCCAGAAACAGCGGGAAGTAGAAACAGAAGACCTCAATCCCGCTTTCAACCTACAATCTCAGAGCCAAAATATCAAATCGATCGACTTGGTGAGAGCTGGTTTAATCGCCGATCACTGTTTTTGTCCGGATCTCGATCGACCTCAATTGCTGCCAATTACCGCCTTTCCCCGGTGGGACAGACTGGGACACCGAGCCGCCGCCGCCTACTTGCAGATTGCGGAGTGGATCGAACAGCAGCGGTCGCAACAGCAGGAGCGGTTGTTGCCGAGCCCAATTGCCCTGCTCGATCGGGCGATCCAGAAATTTCTGATGAATGACAGATACCTGGCGTACGATCGGCTATCAGCCCTGCGCGAGTTAATGGAAACCGCCGCCCACTACTGGGAAATACACGGGCGAATGGAGCGCACAGAACCGCAGGGCGGCGGCGACTCAGAAACGATCGCCCGGTTCATCCAGTTGTTGCGCCAAGGAACCGTCACCGCCAACCCGTTTCCAGTCCGTCCCGAAGGCCCAGCAGCCCGAGCCGTCACCCTCGCCAACATCTTTCAGTACCGCAGCAGCCGCCGCGCCCACAAATGGCACTTTTGGCTGGATGCCGGCTCGCCCCTGTGGCGAGTCGGCGGTGCGGCGACACTGTTTGGCGCTCCGTTATTTCTGCGATCGCAACTGGGGCGTCCCTGGGAACCCGAAGACGAAACGGCTGCCGACCAACAGCGGCTGCGGCGAATTCTGGTAGATTTGTTAAGTCGCTGTTCCGTGCTTTACCTTTGCCACAGCGAACTTGCCGTCAACGGACAAGAGCAAACCGGGCCGCTTCTACCCCTGATTCACAGCTCTGTTTCCTGTCAGCAGTCAGGCTAAGGCAAAGGCCCGGAGATTTTCTTTTTTTCCCCTCTGGATAGATACGAAGTGCTGAATCTAATCCCGGCTTATACCAATTTAATCTGAAGTTGCACATATCTCGATCCCCCTGGCATCCCCCTGATAGTCGGGGGACTTTGACCAAGTTCTTGTCCCCCCCTTCTTAAGGGGGGCTAGTGGGGATCGGATTCTACGGGGCCTCATAAAAAATTGGTATTATAGCATTCAACCGAGGCAGATGCGGCGCTAAAAATAGGGAGATATTAAAGTATACCCAAAACCAACATCAAAACGTGCAATTAATATTTTTAGCTCGAAAGATGCCGGGGTGAAAAAATATCGATAGCTGTTGCAATTTTGATTTAGTATGCTAGAAATGATCGGGATTATTAATCAATTTTAAGCCAGATTTGTGGCGGCAAACTGATACTAATCAGTTCTTAAAGTTAATCGGGATCGTCGTTTAAAGGAGCCAAAATTATGCCAAGTGCATTACCAGCAGGATTTCTCGAACCAGTAGGATTTCTCGGAGGCGGGCCGATATTCAACCTCGGGGGTGACGAGACGATCGGGCCCACCCCTGTGACAGAGCCAACTCCGGCAACAACACCAACTCCGGCGACAACACCAACTCCAGCGACAACGCCAACTCCGGCGACATCACCAACTCCGACGCGAACTCCCACTCCCTCCGACGACACATTTGGCGGGATAGACGACACATTGAACGGAGGCAGAGGTACCGTACCCGCGATCGTCGGCGGCGTGCTCCGGGGCACAGAAACCAACGACTCTTTAGTGGGCAGTCCGGGGCCCGACGTGATTTCCGGACTCATCGGCAACGACAACATCCGAGGAGCCGCTGGCGACGATTTAGTATTTGGCAATGACGAAGACGACCTGCTGTTCGGCAATGAGGGCAACGACGTTCTAGACGGCGGTTCAGGACTCGATAGCCTGTACGGAGGTAAAGGCGGCGACTCCCTCGACGGCGGAAATAACCCGGACTTGCTGTACGGCAATGACGGCAACGACACGGTAATTGGAGGCGAAGGCAAAGACACGGCTTTCGGAGGCAAAAACAGCGACAGCTTGCGCGGGGGCTCCGGCGACGACAGCTTCTCGGGCGATCGAGGCGATGATGTCGTTTGGGGCGACCAAGGCAACGATTCGCTCTTCGGCGGCGACGGCGAAGACTTGTTATTCGGGAACGAAGGAGGCGACTGGCTCTACGGCAACCCCGGCGCAGACACAATTTTTGCTGGCGACGGCGACGACATCGTGTTCGGCGGTGCCGGCGACGACATCGTGGAGGGGAGTGCTGGCAACGACGTGCTTTGGGGCGAAGCAGGCAAAGACGCAGTGGCAGGAGGCGAAGGCAGAGATATATTTGTCATCGGTGCATTCAGTTCCCCCAGCGGCAGCAGCAACGGCACTAACCCGGCATTTCTGACCACAGGCGGCCCGGATATCGCCGATGCTGATATTTTCACAGACTTTCGCCAAGGCGAAGATGCGATCGGCTTAACTGGCGACCTCAAGTTTGAAGATTTAGTAATCTTCCAAAGCACCGACACCAAAGCCGGCAGCACGATTATTCGCAACGGCGTCAGCGGCGACTTTTTAGCAGTATTGCCAGGAGTGGACAGCAGAACCCTCGGGCGCAGCTCATTTGTAATTGCCCCGACGGTTCCCGGCAGCGCCACCCCGCTGCCCCTGCCGACGCCGAGTCCGAGTCCGACGCCGACACCGACACCGACAGACAGCCCGACGCCGACAGGCACTCCGACACCGACACCAACGCCGACAGGTACTCCGACACCGACACCGACAGGCACTCCGACACCGACGCCGACACCGACGGCGCCAATGTTGCCGCCGGACGTACCAGGTCAGACGCCGAGTCCGAGTCCGCCCCCGGGAAGTCCGAGTCCGAGTCCGACTCCGACTCCGACTCCGACTCCGTCGCTCTTCCCCAATCAGCCTCCCAGAGCAGTTGACGACAACTTCACTACGGTTTCGGGTCAAGAACTCACCCTTAACGTTGTGTTCAACGACACTGACCCGGAAAAGAACGCTCTGAGTGTCAAGACTTTTACTCCACCAGCCAAGGGAACTCTGGTTCCCTTGAACGCCACCACGTTCAAATACACCCCGAATCCCGGCTTCTCGGGTACTGACAGCTTCAGCTACTCGATCGCAGACACTGCTGGCGGTACAAGCCAGGCGACAGTAACTATCAACGTCAGCAGCCCGCCGAAGCTAGCGATTAACAACGGTGTGGTGGTTGCCAAAAGTGCTCCTACCCAGACAATTACGGCGGCCGAGTTGTTAGTCACAGATGCGGATAACACTCCCTCGGAAATTGTTTACACGATTACCAAAGCCCCCGACGCCAACAGAGGCTTTGTGCAAAGGGGTACTACGTTTCTCAACGTCGGCGGCAAATTTACCCAAGACGATATCAACAACAACATCGTCAAATACAATCTGCTAGCGACAGGCGGCAGCGACAGTTTTACGTTTACAGCCTCTGACGGGTCTGCCACGCTCCCGGCGGCATCCTTCAGCATCACTGTGGTCGATAATATTGTCGATCGCACCGCACTCCCGGCCAGCACGTTTACAGGCAGCAACCTCAGCGACTTCATCATCGGCGGGGCCGGCAACGATACCCTGTTTGGAGGCGACGGCAGCGACATCATCGACGGCCGGGGCGGCGACGACCTCGAATTCGGTGAAGCGGGCAATGACTCCGTGCTGGGTTCGATCGGCAACGACACCATTGACGGCGGACTGGGCAACGACACCCTAGACGGCGAAGACGGCATCGACTCGCTAATCGGCGGACTCGGCAACGACCTGATGTTCGGCGGCAATGACAACGACATCCTAGGCGGCGGCGACAACGGCGATACCATTGACGGCGGCACAGGCAATGACTCGGTACTGGGAGAATCCGGCGACGACTCCATATCTGGAGGAACCGGCACAGACACCTTATTGGGCGGCATTGGCGACGACTCAATTGACGGCGGTGCAGGCGACGACATCCTCGACGGCAGCCTCGGCAGAGACTTGCTCGACGGCGGCATCAATAACGACTCGATCTCCGGCGGCGACAGCGAAGACACGATTTTGGGGGGAGAAGGCAGCGACACCGGACTCGGAGGTGCGGGCAACGATTACATATTGGGCGAGGGCGGCACCGACTCCCTGTTCGGCGAAGCGGGCGACGACACTGTAGACGGCGGTGCCGGCAGCGACTGTCTCAGCGGCGCCTTCGGCAACGACTTGGTTCTGGGCGGCGATGATAACGACTCGCTTTCCGGCGGTGCGGGCAATGACATTTTGGGCGGCGGCATCGGTTCTGACTTCCTCGCGGGCGATGCTGGCAATGATTTCTTCTACTACGAAACTCCCAGCGAAGGCGTTGATATCATCGCTGACTTTAACGCCACCGGCACCGGGACCGATCGATTCTTGTTCAGGTCGTCAAATTTTGCCGGTTTAACCAATTCTGGAACTACTAACGATTTCACCAGTTTTATCGTCAGGAATATCGGCAGCGGCGGCGACAACATCAGCAACCAAGAAGTCATTTTGTTTGAATCTAAATTTGACAACGCTCAAGCAGTTAATGCAGTGTTGAAAAATCAAAACGGTTCCAGCAAAACAGGAGCTTTCTTCGTGTATCTGAACAATACTTTTAATAAGTACGTTCTCGGATTCGATCCGAATGTAGCCGATGACAGTCTCCCAGCTTTTGATTTGGGAGTGTTGAATACTATTCCTACAGTGCCAGGAGCTCTCAGCACCGTCATTACTGCATCTGACTTTAAGTTTATTTAGAGATAAACGGAGGACACGGCGACGTGCCGTGTCCTCCGTTTGATGGAGGTAGGGAAACGGCACTGCCGTGTCCTCTATATGATTCCGGCGCAGCCGGAATTGAGATCGGTTATGGTTTCTCGATCGGTCATTCATCAGAGCAAAAATAGGCGTTGCTGAATTTAGGTATGATTGACTCGCTATAGCAATCTCCGAAATGTAGAGGCAATTCATGAATTGCCTCTACATTTCGGAGGCAAATCATACTCCAAATCAGCAAAGCCCAAAAATACAATCTTGCCGATCGTCCTCGGTGATTCAAATTTACGAAAAAATTTGTAGATCGCTGCGATTAAAATCGGCAGATTGTATTTGTATTCAGGTTTTAGTCATTGAATTTTTGAGTAGCGTTTAAAGGAGCAAAAATAATGCCAAGTGCAGTACCAGCAGGTTTTCTCGAAGGGCGGCCGCCCTTCGTATTGCGGAACGAGAACGGACAGATTTCGGATATTATCGGCACGGTACCGTCGCCTGCGCCGTCGCTGGGGACAACTCCGACAATGATGGGGACAACTCCGACAATGATGGGGACAACTCCGACAATGACCGGGACTTCTCCGACGATGAGGGGGACAACTCCGACGATGACCGGGACTTCTCCGACAATGACCGGGACTTCTCCCACAATGACCGGGACTTCTCCGACGATGACCGGGACGGGCCCGGGGATTTCGATCACGCCGGTGCCGCGGCCTGCTGTGACGGCTCCAACCCCTCCCCCAGAGCCAGTTTTTGTCGATGGTTTAATTGTCGCCAACGAGGGCAATAACTATTTGATCGGCAGCTTGTTCAATGACACGATTTCCGGGGTTGCCGGCGACGACACGCTTCTGGGTCGGGACGGAGACGATATAGTCAGGGGCGAAGACGGTAACGATTCTCTTAACGGCGGCGCTGGGAAAGATATCGTTGAGGGCGGGCCCGGGAATGACACGGCGCGGGGCGGCAAAGGCGATGACTTGGTTTCTGGCGATCGGGGCGATGATGTAGTTTTTGGCGACCAAGGCAACGATATTGTCGTCGGTTCTGAAGGCAACGATACGCTGTACGGCGGTAAAGGCAATGACAGTCTGCGCGGTGGCGGCGAGGACGACCTGATTTTTGGCGATAAGGGGAATGACACTGTTTTTGGCGACACGGGTAACGACTGTTTGAGCGGCGCTGGGGGCAATGATATTTTGTTGGGCGCCGAGGGCGGGGATGTTATCAGCGGCGGTGTTGGCAACGATACTGGTGACGGCGGCGAGGGTGATGACCGGATCTTCGGGGGGGACGGCAATGATTCTGTGTCTGGAGATGCTGGCGACGATCTGCTTTCGGGCGATCGCGGTGCTGATACTCTGACAGGAGGCGAGGGCTCGGATATTTTTGTCCTCGGTAGAGTTGGTACATCTGCCTCAAGCAGCGGTTTCTTAACTACGGGCGGCCGCGAAATCGGCGATGCCGATCTAATTAGAGATTTTAAGGCGGGAGATTCGATCGGGCTGGCTGGAGGTTTGAACTTTACACAGTTAGAAATCTTCCAGGGCCAAGGCTCGAATTCTAGCAACACGATTATTCGGGACAGGCAAACTGGGGAATTTTTGGCGGTGTTGATTGATGTGCGATCGAACTCCCTAGATGAATCTCGGTTCACGACAGCTCAAGTACCGCGCCCAGACGACAATCCCTTCGTCATTCAGGGAACAAGACCTTCGGGAAGCGGCACAAGTCCTTCTCCAACGCCTGCGGGGACAAGTCCTTCTCCAACACCTGCGGGAACAAGTCCTTCTCCAACACCTGCGGGGACAAGTCCTTCTCCAACACCTGCGGGGACAAGACCTTCTGGGACACCGGCACCGACGGGGACAACCCCTTCTCCGACTCCGGCACCGACGGGGACAACTCCGAGTCCGACTCCGGCACCAACTCCGACTCCGGCACCGGCACCGACTCCAACTCCGGCACCGGCACCGACTCCGACTCCGGCACCGGCACCGACTCCAACTCCAGCACCGGCACCGACTCCAACTCCTGCGCCAACAGGGACAACTCCGAGTCCGACTCCGGCACCGGGAACATTGCCGACTCAGGTTCCGAGTCCGACTCCGACTGCGGCCGGGACAACTCCGAGTCCCAGTCCTTCGATCGTCCCGACTCCAACTGCGGCAACCCCAACTCCTCCGCCTTTCGGCGGTGGGCCGACTCCGCCCGATTTTACATCTCCGACTCCCAACCAACCGCCGATCGTCGAAACTGGCAAGACGCTGACTGGTTTGCAGAATTTGCCTCTTTCTCTGAGCATTTCGGCCCCCAGCGACCCGGAGGGCCAACCGCTGTCGATCGCGGTTGTAGGGCTTCCGAATCCTACTTTCGGTCAGGTAATTACGGGTACGAACCCGATCGCCGTCAACCAAAAGTTGACGGTTCAAGACTTGCTCGGACTGCAATTTAAACCAGCAGCTAATGCGATCGGGCAAGCCGGTTCTTTCAGCTACAGCGTCGCTGACGACCAAGGCGGCACAGCAGCAGCGTCGGTCGCGATCAACATCAATTCCTTCGATACATCGGTGACAGCTCCGGCTGTTCTCGGGCCGATCGCAGTTGATGACGGCATCATATTTACGAGTACGAATAACTTGCTGCCGACATTCATCGAGGCGCGCGCCAATGACTTGAACCCGCAACAAAAAGGGCCGCTGAACATTATCAATGTCGGCACGCCGAAACTGGGCATCGCAGTCAATCTGGGCGATCGGGTGCAGTTCATCGCCGGCAACGTACCGGGTACAACTGCTTTCAGCTACAGCGTCAGCGATGGCATCGGTACAGCTCCGGGCGTAGGAACTATCACTGTTCAAATCCTGCCGGCCGATAGCGGCCCGAACAGGTTGATTGGCGGCTCTTTGCCGGACAATTTGAACGGTTTGTTGGGCAGCGATACTGTTGACGGTGGAGGCGGCAGCGATACGATGAACGGCGGTTTGGATAACGACGTGCTGATCGGAGGCCTCGGCGCAGATACCATGACAGGAGGCGGCGGCAGCAATCAATTCCGCTATACCAGCCCCGCAGAGGGTGGGCCGGTCTTTGATGCGGCTTCTTCGGCGGCGATCGAGGCTGCGATCGCGGCGGGCGGATACGATGTGATTACTGATTTTACCGGTCTCGGTGTGCCGATCGCCGATCAGTTTAATTTTGCCCCGGGATTCCCGAATCTGAGCGGTAACACCCAAGTTCTGCTGAACGTGCAGACAACTGTTTCTGCAAATATTTTGGGAGGAAGTGCCTTCTTGTTTGCCTACGATTCTGGCGGCAATACTTACATCATTTATGACGGCAACGGCAATAATGTCAGCGGCGCCGATTCTCGCATTTTGGCGAAGTTAAATGGTGTTACCGGAATTTCTTCTCTGTCTGGATTTGACTTTACTTTTATCTAGAAACGAAGGAAGAAGGAAGAAGGAAGAAGGAAGAGGGAAGAGGGAAGAAAAAATAAAAATAATTCAATTTTTTTGAGTTAGCAATTCCCAATTCCCAATTCCCAATTCCCAACTCCTTTGACCAATAACTACATCTGATTTTCCTCAGAAAACAATCCCAGCAAAGGGCCGAGAATAGCGCCGAAAACAAAGCCCCCCGCGTGGGCCCAGTAGGCAACTCCCCCGGATTCCATGCCGACACTTGCCGGCGCATTCAAGGAAGCCAAGCCGCTCAATGCTTGCTGTGCAAACCAAAATCCTAGAAAGAAGAAAGCGGGGACTCTGACGGTGGTAATAAAGATTCCCAAGGGCAGCAGTGTCAGCACTTTTGCTTGGGGATATCTGAGAATGTAAGCTCCCATTACGCCTGCGATCGCGCCGCTAGCACCGAGGGAAGGAATTGCAGATAGTGAAGAAAAAAACCACTGAGTTAGTGATGCTAAAACGCCGCAAGTAAGGTAAAATATTATATATTTGACGTGTCCTAAACGGTCTTCTACGTTGTTGCCGAAAATCCACAGAAATAACATATTTCCGGCAATGTGCAGAAAGCCTGCGTGCAGGAATTGCGAGCTAATTAGCGTTATCCATTCGGGAAATGGCGAAACTGGCAGCGCTACCCGACACATATTGCTTAACTGGCAAGGAACTACCGCCCAAGAGTAGAAAAATTGCGTTAGCCGATCGCCCAAACTGATTTGGTACAGAAATACTAATATGTTCGCAGCAATCAGTCCGTAGGTAACGTAGGGAGTGATACTGGTAGGATTGTCATCGCGTAGGGGAACCACAGCTTTTTTCTCCGGGACATCAAAATATTGGGAATACGATAGCGTATTTGCCTGCAATATGTCTTCTGCCGGAAGGAACAAATTAGATCGGATGCGGTCAATTTCCGGCAATCAAGGTGTTTGCAGTGAGGAGTAAAGTCTTCAGATTTTGGGAGGATTTTAGTCCTGATTACAAACTAATTCTATTGCGGGTAATTGACTGCAAATGACACAGCGTATTCCAGGTTTGTGAAGTGTAGGGACAAAGGCTCAGCCGTGTCCCTAGGGGGAGCCAAGGATGGCGGGTGTACTTCATAAATATGGAATCTGCTGTATCAGTCATATTTTTAGATTTTACCCTCAAATTTCTATGAAAACTCCAACACTTTCTACAGCCATGATACTCACCGCACAAAGAGCGTAAACCCCCGTGCCTATTGCTACTTGAAATGTATCTGCATTCAGGACGTTGATGAGTTTCCAGCTATCGCCATTTTTTTGATAAAGCGTCCAAGAACGGATGTTTTTATCGGCAGGATTTCTCCACTGCAAAACATTGCTATTTACGGCTTTTTTAACTGCAACTCCTGTCGGAGGCGGCGGCGGAGTTCCCTTTTGCCAGGGCATCGCTGGAACGAGGGCCGGTTGCGCGTATGTTGTCGATTTGAAATTATCGTAAATTTGCTGGCGGTTTTCGCTAAATGCTTTCATGCTGAAGAAAACATTACCCAAAGCTAAGTTTTGTTTGGAGTTTCGGGTAATCTCAATTTGTTTGTTAATTTCGCCTACCGTCCACTTATTGCCGTCGAGCCTTCCTAAGTTATTTCCGACGTAAATATGTCTCTTTTGGGGGTTGTTTTCTAGCCACCATTGCAGCAAAACAGGATAGCTTTGAGCTGTTTGGTCGATGCGCCAGTAAAGTTGCGGATTTAGATAATCTACCCAACCTGATTCCAACCATTTTTTGGAGTCGGCATACAGTGCTTCGTAGGCGTCTAAACCGCGAATTTGGGGCGGCTGTCCGGGGCGATAAATGCCGAAGGGACTGATGCCGAATTTAACGTTTGGTTTGGCGGCTCGAATTCCTTCTCCCAGTCTTTTAACTAACTTGTTGACATTTTCCCGGCGCCAGTCTCCTAAACTCATTTTGCCGCCTCTAGAGACATAACTATTGTAAATCTTGCTGTCGGGAAATTCTTGTCCGGCGATCGGATAAGGATAGAAATAATCGTCGAAGTGAATGCCGTCTATATCGTAGCGCTTTACTACGTCTAAAATTACGCTGTAAGTCTTATCTTGAACTAAGGAAATTCCCGGGTCCATCCACAAATCATCGCCCCACGGATAAACGCATTCGGGATTGGTAACAGAGATGTGAGGGCTGACGTTGGGAGGGGTTTGGGTGGAAACTTTGGCGCGGTAGGGATTGAACCAAGCGTGAACTTCGATGTTGCGTTTGTGGCTTTCTGCAACGGCAAATGCTAAAGGGTCATAGTAAGGTTGCGGCGGCTTTCCTGGGGTTCCTGTCAGCCATGCACTCCAAGGTTCTAATTCCGATGCGTAAAGGGCGTCGCCCGCCGCTCGAACTTGCAGGATAATCGCATTGAAATTCATTTCTTCTAGCCTGTCAAGAATTCTCAGCAGTTCGGTTTTTTCCTGTTCTGCTGTGAGTTTGTCGCTGAATGGCCAGTCAATATTCCACACGGATGTGATCCAGACTCCGCGAAATTCTCGCTGGTGGCTGACGCTAACTTGCGGTCTGGGAACTTTGCTGAGAACTATAATATATTGATTGTATATTTGCGGCGCTCTTTTGAGATAGACTAAGGCTTGATAAACCCAGGCTGCGACATCGGCGCGGGTGGCGTTTCCGGCGGGATTTAATAAGTTTAAATTCGGATAATTGACGATTATTTCGGATTGAGTGGCTAGCGCGATCGCACTTTTGGCATAGTTGGGAATTTCTGTACTATCTTGGTAGATGTTTGATAAAATTAGATTAGTTGCCGGTGCAGCATTCGAGCCAAAAATTCCGCTAATTAAGGCAACTAATGCCTCGGCTCTGGTAATCCTACTTTCTGGTTTAAATAGGTTGTCGGGATAGCCGGAGATAAACCCTTTTTTAAATGCTGTTTGAATGGCTGCGGCGGCCCAGTGGCTGGCAGGAACATCGGTAAAGGGAATGTAGGGCCGTTTGTCGGGTATGGGAAATGCTTTGCTGACAAGGGCGGCGAATTCGGCGCGGGTTAAGTTGCTGTTGGGGCGAAAAGTGCGATCGGGAAAACCGCCGACCACAGCCCGTTCTGCTAAGCCGTCAATGAATATTTTTGCCCAATGATTTTGAATGTCCGAGAAGCGATTTATGCTGGAAACCATAGTTATTTGATAATCGGGAATTGGGAATTGGGTATTGGGTATTGGTTATTAATTATTAGTAGCAAGTCACAAATAACTAATAATTAATGACTGAGCTGAAGTGCATTTAAATTGCACAGCCGTAAGGTGCGCAGTGCGCACCCTACAATTACAGCCGTAAGGTGCGCAGT
>JAUBOG010000043.1:0-1702 GCA_036700105.1 Microcoleus occultus BM001215583 | reverse complement strand
CGTAAGGTGCGCAGTGCGCACCCTACAATTACAGCCGTAAGGTGCGCAGTGCGCACCCTACAAGAAGCTTGGCGCAAGTTCCGATCAAATGCAGAAAAGCTTATAACAAGCCTGCATTTTCGTACAAAAGCCGGATGGTATTGATGATTTTTTGCCCGTATTGGGGGTCGGAATTCCAGCGGCCTGCAAGTTCGTTGACGGTGGGGGCGACGCCGCGCTTGACAAAGCGAAAACGCACGTTTTCTTTAACTAATGGTTGGTCGATCGGTTCGATGCTGCCGTAAGCTTTTAGGTGCTGAATTTGAGCTCTAATTCCTGTCCTGGCGTCGGGAAATGAGATGCCGGAATTTGTGGGGCTGATGATTCCCATGTCGGCAAAGTTAAATTGTTCTGGTTTGACTGCACCGCCAAACTTGAGATTATTTGTTTCCAAACACATTTGACAAAAAGCTACGTCGTGGTTGACCGCTTCTGCGGCTGCTTCTTGTACGTAAATTTGAGGTAAATTGGGAAATGCTGTCAGGGCTTTGGCGTTATTTTTGGTGAGAAATACTGTGATTTGTTGGGAGGTAGTTAAACCGCGTCCCATAATTTTTCCCACGCCTGAGAGGATATCGCGGCGCGATCGCAGGGATACTGATGTTGTGGACTGATCCCAAGCTACGGAAATGTCGCCGTCGCGCAAATCGATCGCCCGCACAAATACTACTCCATTATACGTTATCCGGCGATCGGCTGCCTCTGGTTTGATATCGAGAACGTCTAGAACTTCCGAAGGAACAAAAGCATTTCCGTTTACCAAAATGCCTTTGTCTTCGTGCGGCGCACCGTTAATTTGGATATTAATTAAGGGATAAACTATAGGTTTCGGCGCCGGAGTCGGTGCCGGAGTCGGTGCCGGAGTCGGCGCAGGTGTTGGTGTCGGCAAGGGTTTCAAATCAGTATTTTTTAACCAAGCTTCGAGTCCGTCAGCGAGTCCGAGGGCGACATCGCGGCGGCGAGTTTGAATAATTCGCAAGTCGTCTAGATTAGTCAAAAAACCGAGTTCTATTAACAGCGAAGGAATGTTCACGCGCCGACAAAATGCGAGGCTGCCAACACCAGCTTCAGTATCTGCTCTTGCGCCGCGATTCGGTATTTCTGGACACCTGCGCAAATAGCCTTTTAAGATTAAATCGGCATCAGCTTTGCGTTTGGGGTTGCTACCAATATAAAAGGCGCTGGCACCGCGAACTTGAGGATTAGAAAAAGCGTCGATGTGTATTTCAACCGCTACATCTCCCGGTTTCAAGCGGTTGTTAATCCAAGCAATACTATCTACCAAACTCAGAGTATCCGGCACGGAGAAAGTGTCTATGCCTCGCTGCCGCAATTCAGGTACTAATAAATCCCGAGTTAGAATAAGTTCCTGGGCTTCGGTTGTGCCAAATGCGATCGCGCCCGGATCGCGCAAACTTCCTTCAAACCCGCCATGTCCGGCTGAAACAAAAATAGAACCCATTTAATAAAACTCTCCACCTTGCAGTTACTTCAGTGTCAGCTTTTTAGTCTTGGGTTTTATTTTACCGCAAATTGTATATTTTATTGCTGCATAGCAAGTTTGCAGTTGCGCAAAAGAGTGGGGGTTTTCACCCCTCATCGCAACTGCAAACTTATACCATTTCTCTAAAGTCATGCAATACTCTTTGACCCCCCCGGCGCC
>JAUBOG010000438.1:0-5777 GCA_036700105.1 Microcoleus occultus BM001215583 | reverse complement strand
GGTGCGTCGCTTTGAGATTGTCGCTCTTTTTTAGGGTTTAAGGGTGGCGACGCACCCTACAGCTAATGACTAATTTCGCCGCAGCAATAAATAAACGATCATTTCTCCTTTACCTTTAATCTCAATAGCACCGCGCATTTTAAAAGCAAATTTATCTTTCAAACGATCGTAAACTACATCTGTCACCTGAATTTCTCCCGGAATGCCGTTAGATTCCATCCGGTGAGCAACGTTCACGGTATCCCCCCACAAATCGTAACTAAATTTAGTTAAACCAATGACTCCCGCCACCACTGCACCAATATTTATCCCTATGCGGAGACTAAAGCTGTAATTGTTTTTGGCATTGAAGCGAGTGACAGCCGCTTGCATATCCAGTGCCATTTGGGCGATCGCCGAAGCGTGATTTTCCTGCGCTTGGGGCAAACCGCCGACTACCATATAAGCATCACCAATAGTTTTGATTTTCTCCAAACCGTGCTGTAACGACAACTGGTCAAATTCACTAAAAATTTGATTCAGAACTTTCACCGTTTCTGCCGCTGTTTTGTCAGATGAAAAACTCGTAAATCCCACCAAATCTGCGAATAAAACGCTGACATCCGAAAAGCTGTCAGCAATTACGCTTTGTCCATTTTGCAAGCGTTCTGCAATCGGTTTCGGCAAAATATTTAACAGCAAATCTTCTATTTGTTCTTTCTGAAACTTGGTTGTTTCCAACAGCAACCGCGCTTCAATTTCGGTCTGTTCCCGAAAGGCGATTTCCCGGCGATACATCTTGTTTTTTTCTGTCAGTTGCAATTCAAGTTCTCTCAGCCGCAATTGATTTTCCACCCTAGCTACTACCTCTACCGGTTCAAAAGGTTTAGTAATGTAGTCCACCCCGCCAGCATTAAAGGCTTTTACCTTATGAGAAACTTCTACCAAAGCACTCAGAAAAATTATGGGAATGCCGCGAGTGCGATCGCTCGATTTCAAACGGCTGCAAACTTCATAGCCATCCATATCGGGCATCATAATATCTAGCAAAATCAAGTCCGGCTGAGTCGCATTTACAGAATCGAGCGCTAGTTTCCCGCTAGATGCAAGTCCTACTTTATAGCCTTTCCTCGATAATATTCGCTCCAGTAACGTTAAATTGTTAAGACTGTCGTCAACAATTAAAATAGTACCCTTGATTTTTTCAAAATATGGTTGATTCATCGGCTTGCTACAGGCGAGTTAGACTTAAGATTTGTTTAAATTTATAACTTAGGGACTGGTGCATCGAAACCGGGTTTATTTGGGAAAATATTTCGTTTTAACAGGGGAGAAAGAGGGAAAAAAACTATTTTTAATGGTCGGAATGCGTGCTTTAATCAAATTTATACTAATTTGTCAGGCACTGGGAAAGCTGCGATCAAAACTTCATATTGCGGTAAATTCGATCGCCCGGGGCGTCGATTGATGGACTCGTAAGTTAATTGAATGCTTGTTGCTTTTGAAACCCAAAATATCCCGCGAGTCTCGCGGCTGCTGCAATTTGCACTACAAAATAGAGTACCGGGACACTTTGCAGGGGTATTTTTCCCAAAATTCTGACGCGGATCTTGATTCACAAGTACGATCGACATCCCGGGCGATGGCGTCCCGCCCCGCAAGCTACGAGAAACGGGCGTGATTTTTTCGATCGCATACTCCTTGACTCTCTGATGCCGCATTGTATTAAGAAATTTTACAAATTTTTTTACAAATTGGGGAGATTCAGGGGGGGATCAACTAAAACTATGCTTAGAGCGATCGGATCGAACCTAATTTTGATAAGATTTAGAATTAACAAAAAATTTGCTATTGTCCGTCCGGGTAAAAACAATGAGCGATCGACCAATCATTCTCGGTATTGTCGGAGACAGCGCAGCGGGCAAAACCACCCTAACGCGGGGAATTGCCCAAGTATTGGGCCCAGAAAATGTCACCGTGATTTGCACCGACGACTATCACCGCTACGACAGAAAGCAGCGGGCCGAAATCGGGATCACAGCACTGCATCCCGACTGCAATTACCTCGACATCATGCAGCAGCACCTCAGCCTGCTGCGCACCGGCCAATCAATTCTCAAACCCATCTACAACCACAACTCCGGTACATTCGACCCGCCGGAATACATCAAGCCGAGCAAATTTGTAATAGTTGAAGGTTTGCTGGGTTACGCAACCCGCACAATCCGCGATTCTTACGACGTAAAAGTGTATCTCGCTCCCCCAGAAAAGCTGCGAGCTCAGTGGAAAGTTAAGCGCGATATCATGAAGCGCGGTTATACCGAAGAACAGGTGCTTGCAGAAATGCAAAAGCGGGAACCGGACTCAGAAGATTTCATTCGCCCCCAGCGCAAATCTGCCGACGTTGTAGTTAGTTTTTACCCGCCCGAAGCGGACAAAGAATCTAATTTGAGCGTCCGTTTAGTTTTGAGACCGACAATTCCTCACCCTGATTTTACTGAGATTTTAGGTCGAGGCAGCGATAGTTTTAAACCTGCAATTCGCTTGGGACTCGATCGGGATATGGGCAAACCGGTGGACGTTTTGGAAGTAGACTCCCACGCTACCAGCGAGCAAGTAAACGAACTGGAAAAGATTTTGTGCAGCGAGTTGCCGCACCTGCGGGGATTTTGCAGCGCCCAAGGCAACCCGGAAATTGGCAAGCTTATCGGCACAACTGGCGAAGTTTTGCAAAGTTACCCGCTAGCTTTGACGCAGTTGCTAGTTGCATATCACATGATGAAAGCAATTCACGTGTATTAGAAATCTGGCAAAAATGCAGTCAAGAACAGGCATCCTGCCTGTTCCACAACAAAGAGTACAATTTGCGTGTAGTGTTCCGCGCGCACCCGAAAATTAGCGGTAAGGTGCGCATTGCGCACCCTACAAATAGCGGTATTTCGCCAATAGTTTTATGTACATGATTTACTGGCGAAATTGCGAAATTTTAATTGCATTATTTGGCTGGCAATTGAGGATAAATCCTCAGTGGTGGCAAAGTCAGATTAGCACTAGCCAACTGCTGAATTGGCATCGAGACTGGCAACTGACTTTGAGGTGCGGGCAGCATTTCGCCTCGGAAGTCGAGGGCGGTGACGAGCAGCAAATAGGCAACTGCTAACACTATAGAAATCACCCCAGTGATAATAGCAATAACTTTTGAACGTTCCATCTTCATAAAATTTTAAGTGCAGCTAATATTAGTTTAACATTAAAAACAGCAATTATCGCTGAAGTTATGCAATAGAATATAATCAGGTGCTAGTTATTTCTCTGACAAAAATGGAACCTCTTGTAGATGCGCCAACTCCCACCGAGATGCCCGGAGCGACCCCAGTGGTAGAAACATTTAATCTGGGGAAGTTCTACCGTACCGGCTTCTGGATGAACCAAAAGATTGAATCGCTCAAAAGTTGCACTCTGACAGTCTCGGAGGGGGAAACTTTCGGGCTGTTAGGACAAAATGGAGCGGGGAAAACGACGCTGCTGAAAACTTTGCTGGGGATAGTGCAGCCGACTTCCGGCAGGGCGCTGCTGTTGGGGAGGCCTTTGGGCGATCGCGCGGTGAAGCAGCGAGTCGGCTATTTGCCGGAAAATCCCTATTTTTACGATTATCTCACGGGCTGGGAATTTTTGCAATTTGCGGCGGGCTTGTTTGAAATTCCCGCCTCGATTCAGCGGCAGCGAATTCCGCATTTGCTAGATTTAGTTGGGCTAGCTCAATCGGCGGCAATCAAAAAACAATTGCGCCAGTATTCTAAGGGAATGCTGCAGCGGATCGGCATGGCTCAAGCTTTGATTAACAATCCAGATGTGGTATTTTTAGATGAGCCGATGTCTGGTTTAGATCCGATGGGACGCTATCAGATGCGGGAGATAATTTTATCGCTGAAAAATCAAGGAAAAACGATTTTTTTTAATTCGCACGTCCTCTCGGATGTGGAGAAGATTTGCGATCGCGTAGGAATTCTGGCGAAAGGTGAGTTAATCTGCATTGGTGCGATCGACCAACTCTTGGGTAATACTGAAACTTACCGAGTTCAAGGTAGGGGCGGCCACTTGAATATCCTGCAAAAATGGATACCGGATATGGAAGTTGATAATGATGTGTGGTACGGTCATTTGCAGGGCGATACCAAGCAGTTTATGTCTAGTCTGAGCGCCACGGGAGGGCAGCTAATTGGAATGAATTTGGCTAAGCCTAGTTTGGAAGAATTTTTTATGCAGCAACTGCAAGAAAGAGGGATTTATTCTAGTAGTTGAAGTATTTTAAAAGAGGTAGATTGCGATTGATTGTTGTGTGGGGCGGGTTTACGAGATTGTGGGTTGTTGGCAATTATTTTCATACATCCTGTAGGGGCGGGTTCACCCAAGATTTTCAGGGTGCAGACAGGTTAAATAAACCCGCCCTCCTCCAGGTTTTTCTAGTTATTTTGAAAGAGGTAGATTGGGATCGATCGTGGTGCGAGGGCGGGTTTACGAAATTGTTGGTTTTTGGCAATTATTGTCGGCGAACCCACCCCTACAGATTTATGTTTTTCACCTCCGTTAACAATGGCAACTCTATATTTCCACACACTAACTCTGCACAATTCCACTGCCTCAAATATTCACAAACTTCAGAAATAATCGCATTTGCCGCATCTAAATTTCCCGCTTGACGCGCGTGATAGTGCGCTCTGATTAAAGGCTGAATATCCTCGATATCTTGCCATTCCGATTTTGGTTTGAGGGGAATACTGATATAATAATGATAGGCTTGGCTGTGGGCGGTACGCAGATTTTCGGGATGTTGACTTAGCAGATGTTCGCCCTTTTCTCGAACCAGCGGATGCAACTGATAGGATTTGAGATGGCGATCGTAATATAGCAATTGTCGGCGCTTCAGTGCAAGGATAATGTTTTCCTTAAGTTCGTACTTGCTGACTTCTGGCATTTGTGCGCTAATTCCAGCAAAAGATAGCGGATATTCGGAAGTTTGATAGACAGAAATTCGACTGAGACAAGTTTGCTCGCCGTCGCCCAGACGCGCGATCATTTCATCGATCGCACTTTCAATATCTCGAATCAGCAACCAGTCTCTTTGGTGCAGGAAAATCCCGACATTTCCCTGAAACTCGGTATCGTCTCGAATCAAGGCTGCTACGAGTTGTAGGGCTTTGGGATGTCCAGAATAGCGATCGCCCATTTCCGCTAATTCATCTACATTTGCAGTCAGATTGAAAGATTGCAATAGGGAAATTGCTGCATCTCGATCCAATCCATTGATCTGAATTTCGCGGGTGACTGTTGACGGCAATTCGGCTAGGCTTTCGCGACTGGTGAAGAGGATTTTGCTTTGATGTTCTGTTTCTAATAGTTGTTTGAATAACCAAGCATATTCTGCACAATCTTCGGCGAAATAACCGGCGGCTTTGGCTTCTCCTGTTTTCAAAAGTGTTTCGGCGCGATCGAACACTATTAAGCAAGGTTTTTCTCTAAGGATTTTGAGCAGATTTTCGGTTTTTTTGCCGCAGTCATTTTGAGGATTGACGGCTGCGGTAATCTCGCCGTTGGAGAGGGTGAATAGCAGGGAGTCAATTGTGCGATCGCACGGGGGTGCTTTGCCTGTTGCGGATTGCAATGATTGCCAAGCGGCGCAGGTGAAGGGGGTATTTTCTGTGTGGAGTTGGCGGATTAGTTGGCTGACGAGGGTGGTTTTTCCGATGCCCGGTAATCCGACTATTGAGATGGCGATGGGAACCCCCCCCCAGCCCCCC